>DASSZV010000011.1:0-9320 GCA_035702765.1 Solirubrobacteraceae bacterium | reverse complement strand
AGGGCGGGCACCCGGGTGACCCCGCGGGCGTCGATCACGACCGCTCCGTCCACCCCGGAGCTGACGGCGACCATCCCGACCCCACGGGCCTGCAGGGCCGCGCCGGCGGCGGCCAGGTCCGCGGTCCCGGTGAGCGCGAGGGCATGCGCCGCGTCGGGCAGGAACACGTCGAGATGGCGCAGCAGCGGGGCGATCCGCGCGAGGACCGCGGCCGCCTGATCGGCGGAGGCGCCGAGATCCGCGGCGGTGATGACCCCGTGCTCACGGGCAAGGGCGAGCAGCGCGGCCGCGGCCTCAGGGGCCGAGGCGTCGACAGCGCCGAGGTGCAGGTGCGTCGCCGAGGCGATGAGCCCCCGGGTCACGGCATCGTGGGCGTCGCCGCCCCCCGCGCCGGGACCGAGCACGGTCGCGCCGAGCTTGGTCAGGGCCAGCGCGGTACCCCGGGCTGTGCCCGGCGCCTGGACGCCGAGGCAGACCACGCGCATCCCGTCGCTCTCGGGCGCGTCGTCCGCCGGGAACAGACTCACGCCGCGGGTTCCCCCGCCGGGCGCATGGCCGCGTGACGACGGGCGGCGATGGCCGCGACCACATCGGCGCGCTCAGCCGCGTCGAGCACGTGCGGAGTGCCCATGCGCGTCGCGGTCACGTACAGGCCACAGGCCCACTCCAGCAGTTCGGCGTGCTCGTAGGCCTGAGCGATGTCGGCGCCCAGGACGATTGCGCCATGGCTGGCCATGAGCGCCGCGGCCTTGCCCTCCAGCGCGGTCAGGGTCAACTCGGCGAGCTCCGGGGTGCCGAAGGTGCGGTAGGGCGCCACGCGGATGTCGCCGCCGAGGGCGAGCATCCCGTAGTGAATGCAGGGGACCTCCTCCAGCACGCAGGCCAGCGCCGTCGCGTGCGGAGAGTGGGTGTGGATGACCGAGCCGGTGCTGAAGCGACGGTAGGCGCCCAGATGGAGGTCGATCTCCGAGGTCGGCGCCAGCCCGCTGCCGCCCACGACGGTCCCTTCGAGGTCGACGACGGTGATGTCCTCGGCCTGCACGCGGGCGAGGCGCGCTCCGGTGGGGGTGACGGCGACGTGGTCACCGCGGCGGGCGGACAGGTTGCCGCTGGCGCCGAGCACGAGGCCGGCGGCGGCGAGGGCACGGGCGGCGGCGGCCACCTCGGCGCAGAGGTCACTGAGACCGGGCAGATCCTCTGGAGGCATGCTCGGGACGGTACAACCGCCCCGAGGCCGGCCGGGCCAGGACAGGGGCGAGCGTGACACGCGGACTCGCCGACTCAGCGGGGCTGGCCAGCGTGCCCCAGCTAAACAGGGCCAGGGCGAGCAGCACGGCGGCGACGCAGATGGGAAGCAGACGGGGCGGTCGGCGGGTCATCCTCGTCCGTGTATCGGCATCATCGGGGCCTTGCCTGACTGAGTCGGTGGTCGGCGTCGGGCCAATGGCCAGCACGAGAGGAGCAGACATGAAGATCCGAGCCGCGGTGCTCGAGGAGTTCGGCCAGCCGCTGAACGTCACCGAGCTGGACCTCGCCGAGCCGCGGGAGGGCGAGGTCCTCGTCCGGCTTGTCGCCTGCGGGGTCTGCCACACCGACATGTACAGCGCCTCTGGCGTCGACCCCTCCGGCTATGCGCCCTGTGTGCTCGGTCACGAGGGCGCCGGCGTCGTGGAGCGGATCGGCCCGGGCGTGCGTGATCTCGCCGTGGGCGACCACGTCGTCACGCTGTTCTCGCCCCAGTGCGGCGAGTGCGAGCACTGCCGCTCGGACCGGACGAACCTGTGTCTGGCCATCCGCGAGCAGCAGAACCTCGGCTACCTGCCCGACGGGACCGCCCGCCTGTCCCGCGACGGGGAGCCGATCCGCCACTTCATGGGCACCTCGACGTTCGCCACCCACACGGTGATGCCCCAGATCGCCCTGGCCAAGGTGAATCCGGAGGCCCCGCTGGAGGCCGCCTGCCTGTTCGCGTGCGGACTCTCCACCGGCATCGGCGCGGCGATGTACACGGCCCAGGTCCAGGCCGGCTCGACCGTCGTGGTGTTCGGCGCCGGCATGGTCGGCCTCGGCGCGGTGGTCGGCGCCCGGCTCCAGAAGGCCGAGCGGATCATCTGCGTCGACCTCTCCGAGGAGCGCCTGGCCATGGCCCGTCACCACGGCGCCACGGACACCTGGGTCGGTGGGCCCGACACCGTCGCCCGGGTGCTCGAGGAGACCCGCGGCTTCGGCGCCGACTACACGATCGAGGCGACCGGGCTCGTCGGCGTCATGCGCCAGGCTGTCGAGTCCGCGCGCATGGGCTGGGGCCTGGCGACGATGTGCGGCGTCGCCGGCAAGGGCGAGGCCCTGGAGGTGATCCCCCGCTACCTCATCACGGGCCGGCGGGTCGCCGGGTCGTCCTTCGGAGGGGTCAAGGGCCGCGACCAAGTCCCCCAGCTCGTCGAGCGCTACCTCGCCGGGGAGATCGACGTGGACGACTTCATCTCCCACCGGATCTCCCTCGACGAGGTGAACCGCGGGTTCGAGCTCATGCACCACCAGGACGGCATCCGCTCTGTCATAGGGTTCGACTGATGGAGATCCATCACACCGAGAGCGACGGCTTCCTCACCGACGCGTACCTCATCGACGACGGCGCCGGCACCGGCGTGCTCATCGACGGCAACGGGGTAGGCGCTCCGCTGCTGGAAATCGCCCGTGACCGCGGGCTGACCCTCGCGGCGCTGCTGCTCACCCACAGCCACCCCGACCACGTGATGATCGATGACTACCGCGGTCTGGGCATCCCGATCATCGCCCACGCCGACTGCGCGGCCGACCTCACCGACATCAAGGTCGACCGGACCGTCGAGGACGGTGAGCATCTGCACTTCGGTCAGCTCGACATCGAGTGCCTGCTCACCCCCGGACACGTGGCCGGGCACCTGGCCTTCCTCGTCAACGACAGCGACGTGTTCACCGCCGACGTGCTCTTCCGCGACACCGTCGGGGGCACCCGTGGCCCTGGGGCCACGGGTCTGGCGGACCTGCGCGCCTCGCTGCGGCGGCTCGCCGTGCTCCCCCCCGAGACCCGGGTCCACCCCGGTCACCGGGAGGCGACGACGATCGGACGCGAGCTGCAGGAGAACGTGTTCCTGCGCGCCCTGCTCGCGGACGCCGCGCCCGCGGGCGAGCCCTGCCGCGTCGGCGGCGAGGCGGCCACGCTGCTGCTGTGGGGGCCCGACTACGACGGCACCCACAAAGCCTGGGTGCGGATGGCCGACGGGACCGAGCACATGACCGGCGGATCCCAGGTGCAACGCAGCTGATTGAGGCGGTCTTTAGGATGCCTTCCTGAGAGAGGAATCGGTCGGAGCCCACGGCGTCGTCGTGGGCACCCGGCCCTGTCAGGAGGGATTTGATGCGATCAGTTTCAGTCCGGGACGCGCGGCGTCCCGGGGCCCCGGCGGTCAGCCGTGCGGGGTCATCACGATGAGCGCCAGCAACGCCCTCGCGGCGGAGCGGCCGCGGCCGCTGGAACGGCTGTGGAACCGTTCCCTGGCCCATTACCCGTCCAATGCGACGCGGTACACCAGCCTGGGGATCGTCGTGCTCACGACGATCGTCCTCTACTACCAGCTCTACCTGAGCGGCGGAGTCGCCGCCGAGATCCTGCGCAGCTTCCACATGTCGTTCACCTACTACGTGAACATCTCGGTGATCGGCTACCTGCTGGGGGCTGCCGCCTCGATCGGCGCCGGCCTCGCCGACCGCTACGGGCGGGCGAACATCGTCGCCGTGGGACTCGGCGTGGTGGGCCTGCTGTGTTTGTTCGCGCTGCCCGCGGCCCACAGCAAGTTCGCCTTCGGCCTCATCTACGTGATCATCGGGTTCGTCGAGGGGATCATCCTCGTGGCCACGCCGGCGCTCGTGCGGGACTTCTCGCCCCAGCTCGGCCGCGCCTCGGCGATGGGCTTCTGGACCCTTGGGCCGGTGCTCGGCTCGCTCGTCGTGGCCGCCTTCGTCTCCAGCAACGGGGGCGCCACCTGGCAACACCAGTACCGCATCAGCGGCATCATCGGCCTGGTTGTGTTCGCGATCGCCCTGATCGGGCTGCGGGAGCTCTCACCGGGCCTGCGTGACCAGCTGATGGTCTCCAGCAAGGACCGCGAGCTGATCGAGGCGCGCGCGGTCGGGGTCGACATCGAGGCGAGCCTGCGCAAGCCCTACCGTCAGATGCTCCACCTGGACATCCTCGGGTCCGCGTTCGCGATCAGTGTGTTCCTGATCATCTACTACGTGGCCGTCGGGTTCTTCCCGATCTTCTTCGAGTCGGTGTTCGGCTACTCGGCCTCCAAGGCCAACGGCCTCGGCGACTACTTCTGGGCCTTCGACGCGGCCGGGCTGCTCGTCGTCGGCGTGATCTCGGACTGGCTGCGGGTGCGCAAGCCCTTCATGGTGTTGGGAGCGGTGCTGTCGATCATCTTCACGGTGATCTTCGCGACGCGGGCGACCCATCCGCACACCTCGCACGGCACCTTCGTGCTGCTGCTGTCCTGCATCGCGGTGTCCCTGGCCATGGCCTTCGCCCCGTGGATGGCGAGCTTCACCGAGACGGTCGAGCGGCGCAACCCGGCGCTCATCGCCACCGGCCTTTCCGTCTGGGGGCTGGTCATCCGCGTGGTCATCGCGGTGAGCGTCTTCTTCGTGCCCAAGGTGGTCACCACGGCGACGACGCTCGTCGAGCAGGGACCCGTGGTCCAGTCGGTGCTCGCCTCACCGGCGCCGGTGGGTCACACGACGGTCGGCGCGGTGGCCACCTCGGTGGCGGCGCACCCGGCCACGGTGGCCAAGCTGCAGGCCGTCGCGGCCCGCAACGCCGCCCTGGTGGCGGCGCTGAAGAGCCATCCGACAGTCGCCGCGGCGCTGGCCCAGGCCCAGGCGGCCAAGGTCACCCCGACGCCGGCCCAATTGGCGCAGGTCCGCGCGGCCATCGGCCCTCAGGCCTTCGCCGAGCTGATCAAGCCGACCGCAGCCGCGGATCTGGCGTTCCTGTCGGTGACCGCGCCCAAAACGCTGGGGGCGGCGCAGTTTGCTGCGCTGAGCGCTCCCAACGCGGCGCTCGCCTCGGCGCTGGCCACGTTGCAGAAGGACGGTCCCCCGGTGGCGAGCGCGGCGAAGCGCTCACCCAAGCAGTGGCGGACGTTCTTCCTCATCGGCGCCGCCGGCGAGCTCGTGTTCATCCCGCTCATCCTGTTGATGGCGGGCTTCTGGGATCCGCGCAAGGCCAAGCGGGCCGAGGAGGAGCACGACGCCTGGCTCGCCGCCGAGATGGCGAAGCTCCGCGCCAACCAGGGTCCGGCCGGCGCCGGTGCCCCGACGGGCGCCGGGGCCTGACCCCGGACTCAGCGCTCCCGGGGCTCACCGGCCCCGGGAGCTGACCCACGCACCGTCCCGGCTCCGCCCCTCGGCGGGGCCGGGGCCAGCCCGGGGACTGCGCGGTCTGCCTCTTGACGGCGCAGAGCGAAGGAGTACACCTACGAAGGTGGAAGAAGGTCCCGTCCTGTCGGCTGCCCCGGAGGTGGTCATGGCTCCCCCACAGCGCTCCCAGTCATCCCCGTCACCGCTCACCGCCGGTCCGAACGGATCCGCCGCCCGCCGCGCCCCGTCCGGGGTCGCCCTGGACGCCAAGGTGCGACGGCTGCTGCGGGCACGCAGCCCGACCACCGGCCTGAGTTCGACCCCGCGCGGGCGTCTGCTCGGCCGCATCACGCTCCTGCACCGGGACCGCGACCCCGAGGGATGACCGAATAGCCGCGAGCCGCGCGGCCCGGCGAGTGCCGTTCATCCTGCCGGGACAGCAGCGGACACCGCCACCGGGACCGCCGCGGTCACCGCCACCGGGATCCCGCTGAGGATCGCGTTCCCCGACAGCGGGTCCATGAGCGTCTCATCGGCGAGCAGGTTCGAGTTCACGCCCGGGTGCGCGGCGGCCACCGACAGCCGACTCCCGGGCGCGCCATGTCCCCAGCCGTGGGGGATCGACACGACGCCGGGCATGATCGCGTCGGTCACCTCGACGGGCACCTCGACACTGCCCACGCGGGAGCTCACCCGCGCCGACTCGCCGTCGCGCAGGCCCAGGCGCTCGGCGTCGTCGGGATGCACCCAAGCGGTACAGCGTTCCCGGCCCCGCACGAGCCCGGTGAGGTTGTGCATCCAGGAGTTGTTCGAGCGCAGCTGACGACGCCCGATGAGCACCATCTCGCGCTCGGGCGCGTGCTCGAGCGCCGCAGCCAGGCGCGCCATGTCCGCCACCAGCGGCTCGGGGGCGAGCTCGACCTTTCCGCTGGGAGTGCGCAGCACCTCGGGCAGGCGCGGCGCCAGCGGCCCGAGGTCGACCCCGTGCGGCGCGGCCTCCAGCGCCGCCAGCGACAGCCCCTCCCCGGCCGTGTCGCAGCCGTCGCCGTAGGGTCCGGCGCGCAGCATGAGATCGAGCAGCCGCTCGGGCCCGCGGCGTGGAGCCAGCGCGGCGAGGATCTCCTGCGGGTCGCGCCCGGCGATCCGACTCTGGGGGTTCTCGGTCTCCCGGCGCACCGCCTCGGCGGCGATGAACCCGTCGAGGGCGTCGAGGTCGACTCCCGGTCCCTGACCGGTGACGATGCCCGTGAGCGTGAGCAGGATCTCCCAGTCACTGAGGGTGTCCGGTCCGGGGGCGATCACCGGTGGGGTGTAGTGGGCGACGTTCTGCACCGCGAGCTGGAAGAACACGAGGTCGTAGTGGCTGCGCTCCAGCGCCGAGGGCCCGGGCAGGATGACGTCGGCGTGGCGGGTGGTCTCGTTCACGTAGACGTCGAGGGCGACCATGAAGTCGAGGCCCTCCAGGGCCTGCTCCAGGCGGCCGGAGTTCGGGGTGGACAGGCCCGGGTTGCCCGCGATGGTGATGAGCGCGCGGATCTGACCTTCGCCCGGGGTGTCGATCTCCTCGGCAAGGGCGGACACCGGCAGCTCCCCGTAGACCTCCGGCAGACCGCGGACGCGGCTGTGCCAGCGTCCGAAGCGCACCCCGCGGCCACGGCCGGGCTCGCCCTGGGTGTTCGGCTGGCCAGCCGCCGCGCGCGGGAACATCGCCCCGCCGGCACGGTCGAGGTTGCCCGTGAGCGTGTTGAGGACATCGACGAGCCAGCTGGCCAGGGTGCCGAACTCCTGGGTGCAGGTCCCGATGCGGCCATAGACCGCCGCCTGTGGGGCGGCGGCCAGCTCCCGGGCCATGCGACGGATCTCCGCCGCCGCGATACCGCAGCGGGCCGCCACGGCCTCGGGACTGAAGGCGGCCGTGAGCTCGCGCACCGCCGCGACCCCGTTCACGTGCTCGCGGAGGCGGCCGAGGTCGACGAGCTCCTCGGCGAACAGGGTGTGGACGAGCGCGGCGAGCAGCAGCGCGTCGGTGCCCGGGCGAATGAAGTGATGTTCGTCGGCTTCCTCGGCGGTGCGGCTGCGGCGGGGGTCGACGACGACGAACTTGCCGCCGCGCTCACGCAGGCGCCGCAGGCGTCCGCGCATGTCCGGGGCGGTCATCAGGCTGCCGTTGGAGGCCAGCGGGTTGGCCCCGAGGATGAGCAGGTGTCCGCAGCGATCGATGTCCGGGATCGGGATGGTCACCATCGCCCCGAACATCAGCCCGGCCGAGACCTGCTTGGGCATCTGGTCGACCGTCGAGGCGGAGAAGACGTTCTGGCTTCCCAGCGCCTTGAGGAAGATGCGCTGGTAGATGAACTGGTGGAGGTTGTGGACGCTCGGGTTGCCCAGGTAGGCGCCCACGGCGTTGCGGCCGTACTCGGCGATGATCGCCCCCAGGCGCCGGTCGATCTCCGCGAAGGCCTCCTTCCAGCTCGCCTCCACGAGCTCACCGTCGCGGCGGATGAGCGGGGTGCGCAGACGGTCGGGATCCTCCTGGAGGGCACCGAGGCTCGCCCCCTTGGGGCAGATGAAGCCGCGGGAGAAGACGTCGTCGCGGTCCCCGCGGACACCCACCACGCGGTCCTCGCCGTCCAGGCGCAGCTCCAGCCCACAGGTGGCCTCACACAGCGGGCAGGTCGCGTACGCGACGCGTTCGGTCATGGCGTCTCCTCCGGCTCTCCGCGGCCGGGGTCGTCCCGGCCGCTCCCGTCAGAGACTAATCCGCGACCGCGGCCGTTGCGGAGCTTTGCCCGAGCGGGGCGAGCCCAAGCAGGGAGAGCAGCTCGGAGGGCTCGGCGATCGTCGCATCGGCGCCGGCCCGGACGAGCTCGTGCGCCGAGCCGTACCCCCAGAGCACACCGACGGCGCTGAGGCCGTGGGCGTGGGCGCCCTCGACGTCGTGCTCGCGATCCCCGACGAGCATGTGGGCGCGGCGCGGCGCGAGCGCCGCCAGCGCTCGTCCGACGATCGTCACCTTGTCCGTGCCGAGCTCGTCGACGCGGGTGCCCTCGACGACCACGAAGTACTGCGTGAGGGCGAGGCGTTCAAGCAGCGGCTCGACGACCTCGATCGACTTGGAGGTCGCGATCCCCAGGACGATCTCCCGGGCCTGGAGCGTGTCGAGAAGCTCGCGCACGCCGGGAAACAGCACGACGTCCTCGGCGTGGGTGGCAAGGGCCCGGTAGCTGGCGATGATGCGGGCGAGCGTCGCCTCATCCGCGCCCGCGGCGTACCGGCGCGCGGAGACGGCAAGCGGCGGTCCCACGTGGACCCGGACCGTCTCGGCGTCAGGGACGGGAAAGCCGAAGGCCGGCAGCGTCTCGGACCAGCAGCGCAGGATGCTGGGGAACGAGTCGACGAGGCAGCCGTCGAGGTCGAAGAGGACAGTCGACTCAGGCCGTGTCGCCGCCCTCACAGGGCGGCGTCGGCGACGCGGGCCCGGGCCAGCGCCGCGTCGAGGGCGGGGCGCTGGGAGGCCATCAAGCGCCGGCGTACCCGCCAGGGCGCTCCGGAGAAGGCGCAGTTGGCCACGGTGGCGAAGTCCGCCTCGTCACAGCGCAGAGCCAGCAGCAGATGGGCGATGCGGTCCCCGTGGGGCAGCTCCTCCCCGGTGGCCCGCACGCAGTAGCAGTTCACCCGCCGCCGGCCGCGGCGCACGAGCAGCGCCCCGGCCTCTCCGACGACCCAGACGCCCAGGCGCCCCGGCTGGAGCACGACGCCGGTCTCGGCGTGCAGACGGCGGTTGTCCTCGTCGACGAGGTCGCCGAGCAGCAGCAGAGCCCGGGCCTCCGGCCCCGCCCCGGCCGGGGTGCGGGGGCGCAGGACCCCGGCGCCGCGGTTGGCATACAACGCCGGGATCGCGTAGGCGTGCAGGAGCAGGA
>DASSZV010000037.1:0-11826 GCA_035702765.1 Solirubrobacteraceae bacterium | reverse complement strand
AGGTACGAGGTGAAGAGCCCGCACTCGCCGCCGATGACGAGCTCCATGCCCACGAGGATGAGGGCCGAGCCGGTGAGCAGGATGCCCGCCTGGCGCAGGATCTCGGCCGCGTAGCGCAGCGTCGGTCCCAGCTCCATGATCGAGCGGATGGAGTGGGTGGTGATGCGGCCGACCTCGTCGGCGCCGTTGCGCAGGGCGGACATCTAGCGCAGCCCCTGCAGGGCGGGGAACTCGGCGAGCAGGACGGAGGTGAACGCGTAGTTGAAGATCCACAGGCCGGCGAAGGCGATGACCACGGCCTGATTCACCGCGCGCCCGACGCCCTGAGGTCCACCCTCGGCGTTGAGGCCCTTGTAGCAGCAGACGGCGCCGATGATGAGGCCGAAGATGACGGTCTTCAGCATGGAGGCGAAGAGTTCGACAGGCACGAAGTTCGCCGCGAAGGTGGCCTCGAAGGAGGCGGGCGCCTCGTTGAAGAGCAGCTTCATCACGAGGATTCCGGAGAAGGTGATCATGAGGATCGCCACGAGGTTGAGCAGCGGGGTCATGATCGTGAGCGCGAGCATGCGCGGAAGCACGAGCTGCTTGATCGGGTTGATCCCGAGCACGCGCATGGCATCGAGCTCCTCGCGGATCTTGCGCGCCCCGAGATCGGCGCAGATGGCCGTGCCGCCGACGCCGGCGACGACCATCGCCGTTGCCCAGGTGGCGACCTCGCGGACGGCGGCGGTGACGAACACGCCACCCGCGCGATCAGCCGCGCCGAGGGTCTGGAAGGTGCCACCGGCCTCAACGCCGATGGTCCCGAAGCCGAAGGCGAACACGGCCAGGAGAAGCGGGAGGGAGCAGCGCACGAGGATCAGGTGCGACTCCTCGACGAACTCGCCGACCCAGCGGTACGGGCCGCGGAACAGCTCGCGCGCGGCCTGTCCGAGCAGCACGATCATGCCGCCTGCCTCGGCCAGCGGGCCTTCCACTGCAGTCATGGACACGCGTGGGCGCTTGACGCCACGCGGGCTGATGACACTCACGTCGATCTCCCTTAGGTCCCTGCCAAGCCGCTCCCACGCGGCTGACCGGCGTGACCATACAGTGTGTCCGGCGACACTGTCAACGCGACAATGTTGTCCTAGTGAGAAGGCTGTGTTGAGCTAGATGCCGTCGTGGCGGCGGGCCTGGTCGACCGTGCGGGCCTCCACGGCCTGCCACAGCCCGACGAGCGAATCGACGAGCTCGGGGCGGCTGGCGGGGATGCGCCCGTCCAGCCAGTCCAGCAGGGTCTGGCTCGTCCCGCCCACGAGCATGGCGGCGGCGATGTCGAGTTCGGGACCGGCTCGGAGGTGGTGCAGGCCCTGGCCGGTGCCCGCGGCGGCGGCGACGATGCGCCGGATCGCCTCGGTCCGATGCCCCGCGGCGGCCTCGGTGGCCGGCACGGCGCCGAAGAGGACCCGGGCGCGGCGCGGATCGTCGGTGAGGTGTCCGACCAGGGCGTCCACGGCCCGGCGGGTCGCGGCCTCGGGGGCCGTTCGGGGGCCGATCCCGGCGAGTGCCGCGGCGATCGTCTCTCGGGCCAGGCCGTCGGTGAGGGCGCTCACGAGCGCGTCGAGGTCGGAGAAGCTCTCATAGAAGTAGCGCTTGTTGAGGCCGGCGCTGCGACACAGCGCGTCGATGCGCAGCTCGCGCCAGCCGTGCTCGGCGACGAGGGAGAAGGCGGCCTCGAGCAGCGCCGCCCGCCGCTCGGCGCTGCGCTGGGCCGGGCTCTGGCCCCCGTAGGTTCGTCCCCGGACCGGGTCCGGCTTGACCGGGATCATCTGGAACAGTACGGTACCAGATATGTCCGTGCCTCTGTCCGTTCGCGTCCGCAACGTCGCCTCCGGCCTCATCGAGGGCCTGCCCGCCGGAGATGCCCGCGCCCTCGCCGTGCCGGACCCCGACTCGGGTCTCGCACCCGTGCTCGGTGATCCCGGCGTCCCCTTCGTCGGTCACACCCTCGGCTTCCTCCAGAGCAGCCTCGACTCCTGCCGGCGCTTCCACGCCCGCTTCGGGCCGATCTTCTGGGTGAACGCCTTTGGGACGAAGATCGTCATGGTGCTCGGACCCGACGCCCTGGAGGAGGTTCTCGCCAACCGGGAGAGGGCCTACTCCAACCAGCAGGGCTGGGACTACTTCATCGGCCCGTTCTTCGAGCGTGGCGTGATGCTCATGGACTTCGAGGAGCACCGCCAGCACCGGCGCATCCTCCAGCAGGCCTTCACCCGTGAGCGGCTCGTCGCCTACCTCGACACGATGAACCCGGCGATCACGCGCGGGATCGACTCCTGGCCCCAGCAGCGGGACTTCCCGCTCTATCCGGCGGTGAAGGCGCTCACCCTCGACGTGGCCACCCACGTGTTCATGGGCGACGCCCCCGGTCCGGAGAACGACCGCCTCAATCGGGCCTTCATCGACACCGTCGTCGGCGGCCAGGCCTTCATCCGCGCCGACGTGCCCGCAGGTCGCTGGCACCGCGGCCTGCGCAGCCGCGAGCTGCTGGCCGAGTACTTCCGCTCCCAGATCCCGGCCAAGCGGGCGGGGGACGGACAGGACCTCTTCTCCGTCCTGTGCCGGGCGCAGACCGAGGAGGGTGAGACCTTCTCCGACACCGACGTCGTCAACCACATGATCTTCACGATGATGGCCGCCCACGACACGAGCACGATCACCGCGTCGATGCTCGCCTACTATCTGGCCCGTCATCCCGACTGGCAGGAGCGGGTGCGCGAGGAGTGCCTCGCCCTGGAGAAGCCGGCCATCGGCTTCGACGACCTCGAGGCGCTGCCGCTGCTCGACCTCGCCTTCCGCGAGACGCTGCGCATCAACGCCCCGGTGGGGATGCTCGCCCGCCAGGCGACCAGGGACACCGCGTTGTGCGGGCACTTCATCCCGGCAGGCACCCGCCTGATGCTGTCGATCTATCCGAGCCAGCGGATGGAGCCGTGGTGGTCAGAGCCCGACACCTTCGACCCGCTGCGCTTCAGTCCCGAGCGCGCCGAGGACAAGTCTCACAAGTACGCCTGGGTGCCCTTCGGTGCCAACGTGCACAAGTGCATCGGCATGCACTTCGGCTCGATGGAGGTCAAGGCGATCCTCTACACGCTGCTGCGCCGCTTCCGCCTCTCCATCACGCCGGGGTATGAGCCGCCGATTGATTACGGCACCGGGCCCCAGCCCGCGGACGGGTTGCCTCTGCATCTGAGCCGCCTGTGAGGCGGCTCACCCCGGCGCCCGGGTGAACCGGACCACATCCGCTGCGTCGTCCTCGACCACGCGGCCGTCGGCGAGCAGCAGCCCGAGGTGACCGAGCACCTCTGACAGGGTGAGGAAGGCCTGGGTGATGGCCACCGCCCCCCAGCGCGCGGTGGCGAGCTCATGGGCGGAGCGGGGCCCGTCGGCGAGAAGCGTGAGGAAGTTCTCCGCGCGGCGGGTCTGGGCGGCCAGGCGCCCGTCGATCAGCGCTCGGTACTCACGCACCGGCTCGCCGTGACCGGTGAGTCCGACGGCGAACTCCAGCTCACGGGTCGCCTCGAGCGAGTGGCGGTACTGCAGCAGGGGCTCCGGGCGCCGGCCCGTGTCGGGATCGACGAGTCCGGAGAGCAGCGCGTTGGAGGAGACGTGGGCGAGGAGGTGGTCGCCCAGGAGGGCGACCCCGTTGGCGGTGTCGAGCAGGACGGTGTCGGTGAGCGAATGGCCGGGGCGGTACAGGACCTCCCAGCGCCGTCCCCCCAGCTGCAGCGAGTCCCCGGGGGCGACGGTGCGCTCAGGCTGCGCCGGGGCCCCGAAACCACGGGTGAGGGTCGCCACCGCCCGCAGCGCCGCGGCGACCGTCGGATCGATCCCGTGGCGGAGCATGAGCGTGTGGGCGGCGTCGTCGGCGGCCGCGGAGCGCCCCTCCCAGTCCGCGAGGATCGGCGCCAGACGGTCCAGGCAGACGAGCTCGGCCCCGGAGCGGGCGGCGACGGTGCCGGCCAGCCCGCCGTGGTCGAGGTGCTGATGGGTGACGAAGATGACCTCGATCTCCTCCAGCCGGTGGCCGGTGTCGCGCAGCTGCGCCTCGAGCTCGTCCAGGGCGGTGCCGGTGTTGGGGCCACAGTCGACGAGGGTGAGCGGGTCACCCTCCAGGAGATAGGTGTTCACCGTGCCGACGGCGAACGGCGTGTCGACCGGCATCGCGTGGATGCCCGGGGCGACGGGGATGGCGTGGGTGGAGGCGATCGGCGGATTGTGACAAGCCCGGCCCCACAGGCCGGGCGACCCTCAGCCCGCGGGAACTGGCTCCGGGGCGGATGCCGTCACGGGGCTGCCCTTCACCGGGATGAAGGTCATCGCCCGCTCGGTCATCGCGGTGATGGTGAGGCTCGGGTTGGCCCCCACGTTCGCCGGCACGGCCGACCCGTCGCAGACGAGCAGGTTCTCATAGCCGAAGACGTGCTGGTGGGCGTCGATGACCCCGCTGGCCGGGCTCTCGCCGATCACCGCGCCGCCGAGGATGTGGGCGGTGGTGGGGATGGCGAACATGCCCTCGGTGATGTTCGAGTACGCCTCGCCGCCGAGCTCGTCGGCGAACCAGCGGGCGACGTCGTAGGCCACCGGGATGTTCACCGGGTTGGGGTGCAGCGGATCCTGCTCGGTGGTGAGCGACACCGCGCCGCCGGGGAAGCGCCGCTTGACCTTCAGCCGGATCGAGTTGTCCAGCGACTGCATCACCAGCAGGATGATCGTGCGCCGTGAGGTGCCCTTGATCTTCCACGCGCGGGCGAAGGTGCGCGGATGCCGCAGCGCGGCGAGCAGAAAGCGCAGCGGCTGGGTCCCGCGCTTGCCCGCCTCCACCATCAGGTTGAAGAGCAGGGACTGGGAGTCCGCTCCCTCGCCGTAGGTGACCACCTCGATGTGGGTGTTCGCGTCCGTGTGCAGGGAGGAGGTGATGGCGATCGAGCGCGTGAAGTCGACATCGGAGTCCTCGGGCGCTGAGACGGTCATGATCGACTCGGAGTTCGTGCGCACGAGGTAGCCCAGGCGGTCGGAGATGCGCTTGAGCGACCCGGCGAGCTTCGTGCGGGCGAGCAGGCGGTTGGTGCCCACCGCGCCGGCGGCCACGATGACCCCGCGGGCCCGGGTGCGCTGGACGTCACGCCGGAGGATCCCGCCGGAGCGGATGTGGGTGACGACGTAGCCGTCAGCGCCGTCGGCGTCGGGGCCGCCGACGGGGGTGATGTCGATGACCGTGCGCTCCGGGGTGATCCGCACGCCGAGCTTCTCGGCGAAGAACAGGTAGTTCTTGGGCAGGGTGTTCTTGGCCCCGTGGCGACAGCCGATCATGCAGGAGCCACAGCGCAGGCAGCCCACTCGGTCGGGTCCCTCGCCGCCGAAGTAGGGGTCGGCGACCGTCTTACCCGGCTCGCCGAGGAACACCCCGACGCGCGTGGCGGTGAAGGTGTCACCCACCCCGCGGGCCTCGCCGTAGCGCTTGAGCAGCAGGTCGGCGGGGCCCTCGGCGTCATAGCGGGTGACGCCGAGCATCCGCTCGGCCTCCTCGTAGTGGGGCGCGAGCTCTGACTCCCAGTCACCCAGCACCGACCACTGCGGGTTTGCGTAGAAGTCCGGCAGCGCTCGGTAGAGCGTGTTGGCATAGCCGAGGCTGCCACCGCCGACGCCCGAGCCCGAGGCGATGAAGATGTCCTTGAACAGCGTCATGCGAAAGATGCCGCGCATGCCGAACTGGGGGAAGAAGTAGTACTTGGAGGCCTCCTTGGTCTCCTTGGCGTAGTCGCCCTCGGCGAAACGCCGGCCGCTCTCGAGGACCTCCACCGAGTACCCCTTCTCGGCCAGGCGCAGCGCCGAGACGCTGCCCCCGAAGCCCGAACCGATGACGAGCCAGTCGGTGTCAAAGCCGCGGGACACCTAGGCCACCACCGGTTCGGCGGTCTCGGGCACCGGCGCCTCGAGGACCTCGTAGTCTCCGGGGTCGAACTGGCGCGTGCGCCAGCGGTACTCGCTCGAGGTGCCCGGCCAGTTGTTCGCGTTGCGGCCGTTCTCATCGACGTACCAGGAGTCACAGCCGCTGGCCCACACCGCGTCGGAGAGCCGGCGCTGGATCTCGGCGTCGTAGAGGTGGTAGCGGCCCGGGCGCACTGACACGGCCCGGCCGGGATGGGCGGCGAGGTGGCGCACCCCGTCGACGGCGTAGCGGATCGCGCTCTCGAGGATGTGGACGATCGAACCCGAACCGAGGTTGGTGTTCGGCCCATACAGCAGGAACAGGTTGGGGAAGTCGGGCACGGTGATCCCGAGGTAGGCCGAGGCCCCGCCGCGCCAGGCGTCCTCCTCGAGCCGACGGCCCTCCAGGCCGGTGATCTCCATCGGGGTGACAAAGCCGTGGGTGGCAAAGCCCGTCGCGTAGATGATCGTGTCGACCTCACGCTCGAGACCGGAGGACGTGGTGACGCTGTGCGGGCCGATGTGGGCCACGCCCTCGGGAATGACCTCGACGTTGTCGCGGTTCAGGGCCGGGTAGTAGTTGTTGGAGAAGAGCACGCGCTTGCAGCCCGGGGCGTCCCTGGGCGTCACCGCCGCGCGCTTGACCGGATCGGTGATCTGACGCTTGAGCTGCCAGCGGGTGAAGGCGTTGATCCAGCCGAGCCAGGCCGGGTGGTCCGACATCGCCCACTGGCCGTACTCGCCGACGAGGAACCAGCCGAGGCGCTCGGCCTGCAGGAGGGTGGGGATGCGGGAGAAGAGCGCGTGGTGGCGGGGGGAGTACTCGCGGTCGGGCTTGGGCACGACATACGGCGCCGAGCGCTGGAAGAGGTGCAGCTGGGCGGCGACCTTGGCGATCTCCGGCACGAACTGGATCGCGCTGGCGCCGGTGCCGATCACCGCCACGCGCTGGCCGGTGAGGTCGTGGCCGTGATCCCACTGGGCGGAGTGGAAGGCGTGGCCCGCGAAGCTGTCGCGGCCGGGGAAGTTCGGCGTCGCCGGCTCGGAGAGCTGGCCGCAGGCGGCGATGAGCACGTCGAAGGAGCGGCTCTCGCCGTTGACGGTGAGCTCCCAGGTGTGGGCGTCGGCGTCAAAGCTCGCGTCCTGGACCTCGGAGGAGAGACGGATGCGGTCACGCACGCCGTACTTGGTGACGCAGTGCTCGAGGTAGGCGAGGATCGACTCCTGCTTGGAGTAGCGCCACGGCCAGGCCGGGTTCGGCTCAAAGGAGTAGGAGTACAGCGGGGAGGGGACGTCACAGCCCGCACCGGGGTAGGAATTCTCCCGCCACACGCCGCCGACGCGGTCGCCCCGTTCGAAGACCTCGAAGTCCCGGAAGCCGGCGCGGTCGAGTGAGATGGCCATGCCGATGCCGCCGAAGCCGGCGCCGACGATGGCGATACGTGGTCCCTGATGCCTCTCCATGCCAGGAGGGTATGGCCCCGGCCAGGGCGGATCAATGACACATTGGGTCGTGAAGTTGTCCCTTTCGGCCACACAGGGAGAGCGCGAGGGCGCGCCGCGGGGAATCGTCTCGGTGGCCCTGCTCGTCGCCTACGCCCAGGAGGCGGGCGTGGCGGCCGAGCGCTGCCTGCGTGGCTCGGGCATCACCGCCGCCGCCCTGGCGGATCCCACCGCGGAGGTGAGCTTGGCTCAGGAGCTCGTCGTCGTCGAGAACGTCCTGGCCCGCCTGGGACCACGGCCTGGGCTGGGGATCGAGGTCGGGCTGCGCTACGGCCTGGAGCACTACGGCATCTTCGGCTTCGCCGCGCTGTCCTCCTCGACGCTCGGGGAGGCGATCGCGGTGGCCGAGCGCTACCTCGAGCTCGCCTACGCGCTCGTCGACCTTCGCGTGGAGTCCGGACCCGACGGGGTCGGAGTGGTGCTCGAGCCCCAGCGACTGGCGGAGGGGCTGCGCCGGTTCGCCGTCGAGCGTGACGCCGCCGCGGTGGCCCGCTTCCAGCGTGAGCTGCTCGGCGACGCGGTGGCCTTCAGCGAGGTGAGCTTCACCTTCGCGGCTCCGGACGCCGGTGACACTGAGGCGCTGGGGATCTACCGCCGGGCCTTTGGCATCGAACCGCGGTTCTCCGTGGAGGTGAACCGGCTGGCCAGCGGCGCCGAGCTGCTCGCCCGGCCGCTGCCGCGGGCCAGCGCCTTTGCCGCCGCCCAGTGCCGGGCCCAGTGCGAGGCGCTCATCGACCGTCGCCACCGGCGCATCGGGGTGGCCGGCCACGTGCGCTCCGAGCTGCTCGCCGACCCGCGCGTGATGCCGGGCCAGACCGAGGTGGCCGACCGCCTGGCCATGAGCGTGCGCACGCTGCGTCGTCACCTCACCGCGGAAGGCACGAGCTTCCGGGGCCTGGTCAACGAGACCCGCCTGGGTCTCGCCCAGGAGCTGCTGGAGACCGGTCAGCTCGGGGTCGACGCGGTCGCCGAGCGCCTCGGCTATGCCGACGCCCCGAGCTTCGTCCACGCCTTCACGCGCTGGACCGGGGTGCCCCCGGGACGGTGGAGGCGCGGGACGCGTCCCGCGTGAGTAGGCTGCGCCCGACCATGAACGTCTCGGCCCAACAGCGATGAACCGTCCCCGACTGTGGTCATGGGAGCTCTCCCCGTTTGCCGCCAAGGCACGCATCGCCCTGTCAGTCAAGGAGATCGAGGTCGAGCTGATCGAGATCGATCCGCGCCACCGGCCCGCTCGCCTCAGGGCGCTCAATCCGGCCGGGCGCGTCCCCGTGCTGGAGATCGCTGAGTGCGCCGTCGTGCAGTCCACCGCAATCTGCGAATGGGCTCAAGAGGTCGGTTCTGGACCGTCCCTGTGGCCGGCGGATCCGCTCGAGCGGGCGCGTGCCCGGGGTCTGCTCCGCTGGGTCGATGACGAACTCACCACCAACTTCTTTCTGTCGATGCGCAAGCAGGCCTTCGGCCTTGACCCTGATGTCGATCATCCCGACCTGGTCCAGCAGCTGCGCACGACGCTGGTGAAGCGCTGGAGTCCGCTGGAGCGGATGCTCGCGGACTCGCCCACCGGCTGGCTCCTGGGCAGTGAGGGTCCACTGCTGCCCGACCTGGCCGCGCTGCCCCTCGCGGTGCGTCTGCTGGCGTGGGCCCCGGACCTTCAGCCGTCTCCCGATGTCCACCCGTGCGCGGTGGAATGGCTCACCGCGCTACGTGACCACCCCGCCGCTGCCGAGGTGGTTCGGCGCGGGGAGCCCGCCCCCGCTCCCTAGGTGACGGGCCAGCTCAGGCGCCGGCCGGCTCCTCGCTGAGCTCGGGACCGCGAATGGAGATCCCGCGCAGACGGGCCAGCAACGGCGGGGAGGGCCAGCCGGGGCCGTCCCCGTCGAGGAACGCCTCCATGTCCGGGTCGGTCGGACGGGCTCCGCCGGCGAGGTAGAGGAAGGTCGCCACGGCGCTGCCCAGGACGACGATGATGAGACTCACCCACAGGGCGTCACGGGTGCCCACCCGCGGTGAGCCGCCGACCGTCGCGGCGAAATGGATGAAGATCGGGGCGATCATGAAGGCGGCCACCGCGCGCAGCAGCTCGACCATCGCGAAGACGCGCTGGAGGTTGGGCGCCGGGAGAGAGAATCCGGCGCCGAACAGCGCGGGGGCCACGGTCGCGCCCAGACCCACCCCGGTAAGGCCGGACCCGACGAGGGTCGTCGCCGTGGTCGAGGGCACCTTCAGGAGGAAGACGACGATCCCCGAGGCGAGGAAAGCCATGCCGACAATCGGCAGGTACTGCAGGTATCGGGTCTCGAGCACGCGGCCGAGCACGACGGCGGCAACGAGCGCGCCGACGAGCTCGGGCAGGTAGAGCAGGCCGGCGTGGAGCGGGCCGTGCTGGCCGGTGACCAGGGTGAGGGTGAGGTCGCTCACCGAGACCGAAGCGGCGGCCGCCGAGAGGGCGATGACCACGCCGCTCACCGGGATCGTGCTCTCCAGCAGCGGGCCCAGGGGCAGCAGCGGGTTGGCGCTGCGGGTCTCCCAGATGATGAGCGCGACGACGACGAGCAGGCCACCGAAGAGTGGGATCATTGTGATCGGCGAGACGAAGGGATGGCTCGTGAGCTCCGAGGCGCCGAAGAACGCGGCCACGGACCCGACCGCGGCGAGACCGATGGCCACCGGGTCCTTGGGCGCGTCACGGTTGGCCGGCGGGGTGTGCTCGTAGGTGAGGACGACGAGGACGACGACGAGAGCGGCCACGGCGGCGGCGACCCACATGAGCGGCCGCCAGCCGTGCGCACCGGCCTGGATGCCGCCGAAGACGGGCCCGGCGGCGACGGCGCCGAAGATGCAGACGCTCATGATCACCGACGTGTACTTCAGCTTCTCAGCGCCGAAGCCCAGGGCCAGCGGCGGTACCGCGGCGATGAGCAGCAGGCTCGTGCAGAGGCCCTGGAGGACATGGCCGGCGATGAACATCGTCGGGTTCTGGGCGGCGGCGAAGAGGACGCTGCCGAGCAGGGCGAGGGACGCGTAGATGACGAGCATCACGCGCTGGGGCAGGTGCTGGGCGAACAGCACCGCCAGGACGGTGCCCAGGGCGTACCCCGCGTTGCCGAGCCCGAGCCCGAGGGAGAGCGTCTGGGCGCTCATGTGCAGGTCCGACTGGATGAAGGGCGTCACCGGCCCCAGGGCGGAGGACAAGGTGAGGTAGGGCACGAGCGCGAGGATCGCCATGGCGGCGACAAACGGGTAGCGGCCGGCACAGGGCCCTCGACGGTCGATCACAGCAGCTCCCGGGCGACGTGGTCAGGCAGTCTCACTCTGTATCAGGCTAGCGTCCTGTCGGCCCGACCCACAGGCGGCCTGCCGATCGCGCCGAGGTGTCTTCTGCGGTGGATCGCGGATGCGCCAACTCGTCCGGCTGGTACGGTGAGAGGACGGTCGCCGCGCCGCAGCGCCTCCCGATCCTGCTCGCCAGGTCCTCACGACCTCTCTGCCGGTGTGCACCCCCGCCCTGAGAGGCATGCGAGGAGCCTTCATGGCCGGTCCCCCCACGTCCTCCCTTCTCCGGGAGCGCCGTCAGCGACCCGTACGGGCCCGGTCCGGCGCGGATGCATCGGCGTCCGACGGCGGTGCGCGGTTGCGCATCGGGATGCTCGCGCCCCCGTGGATCGCCACACCCGCCCCGGGCTACGGCGGCGTCGAATCGGTCGTCAGCACGCTCACGGAGGCGCTGATGAGCGCCGGGCACGACGTGACGCTGTACGCGGCGCCGGGATCGCGCTCGGACGCGCACGTGGAGACCCTGCTCGATGCGTCACACCCCGACGAGATCGAACGCTCCCTCTATGAGGTCGATCACGTGGCGCGGGCCTTCGATCGCATCGATCTCGCCGCCGCGGCAGACCGCTTCGACGTGATCCACGACCACTGCGGCTTCACCGGGCTCGCCTTCGCCGACCGCATCTCCACGCCGTTGGTGCACACCCTGCACGGGCCCTTTGACGCCGGCACGGCGCCGTTCTACGCCGCCCATGGGCACAAGGGGACGCTGGTGGGCATCAGTCGTGCGCAGCTGCGGTCAGCGCCGCCGGGGCTCAAGACGGTCGGTCCGATCCCCAACCCGGTCGACCTGCGCGACTGGCCCAGCCGCGAGCGCAAGGGGGAATATCTGCTGTGGATCGGGCGGATGACGCCGGAGAAGGGACCGCAGCGGGCGATCGCCGCCGCCCGCGCGGTCGATGTTCCGCTGGTGCTGGCGGGGATCATCCAGCCCGGCCAGCAGGAGTTCTTCGACCGCGAGGTGGCTCCCCACATCGACGGTGACCGGGTCCGCTTCATCGGCGAGGTCGGAGG
>DASSZV010000007.1:0-23139 GCA_035702765.1 Solirubrobacteraceae bacterium | reverse complement strand
CGCGTTGGTTCCCGCCGCCGACTCACTCCAGGCGTGCCCGGGCGAGAACTGGATCGCCTCCGAGGCGCGCAGGACGTCCGGGTGGCCGTCTGACCACAGCAGACAGCCGTCGGCGTCACTCACCACGACGATGTGGCGGGCATCATAGAGGAGCTGGCCGAGCACCCCTTGGAGGATCCCGGTCGCCCGGGAGAGCGGGTGGGCCTCCCAACGCTCACGCGCCTCGTCAGGGCTGAGGACCTGGGGCACCCCAGGGCCGCCCGGGTCGACCCCCTCGTCGGTGCAGCGCTGCCAGGACTGGGCGATCACCTCCCGGACGACGGTGGGGACCCGGCCGGAGGCAACCGCGATCTCATGCGCCCGGCGCAACACCCGCGCCCAGCCGCGGGCGTCCACATCTGCCTGCAGGCCAACCCAGCGATCTCTCATCTCTCCTCTGCCGCCAAGCGTAGGCGACAGGGTCGGTCGGTGAGCCCCTCGGGCGGGTCAGAACCCGATACGCGTCTCGGCCGGGAGCACGAGCACGGAGCTGCGTGCGCTGTTCAGCTCGTTGCGCACGTCCCCAGCCACCTCGACCCGTCCGCGCGGTGCGCCGGCCCGGGACCCCACCACGACGAGGTCGACGGGGCCGCCATGGGCCCCGACGACCGTGGCGCCCACCTTCTCGGCCAGCGCCGCGGCGGTGGCTCGAGCGTCGTCGTTCACCGGCCCGGCAAAGGGGACCGCGACGGTGCGGATCGCCTGCGGGGCATCTGCGCGCAGCCCGGCCGCGGCCACGGCGACCGCCACCGGACCACCCTCGATCAGACGCTGGGCCGAGGTCCCCGGCTCGGCCCGGCCCAGCGGTGTGCGGTAGTCCGAGCCGAACACCAGCACCGAGGCTCCCTCCCGCGCAGCCAGGCCCCCCAGAACCTCGCCGGTGGATGCGCCCACGACGACGTGGGTCGCCACCGGCGCGTCGAACTGGGCGGCCCCGCGCTCCAGGCGCGCTTCGGCGTCATGCTGGGCGACCTGCTCGCGCCGCGGATCGAACTCCCGGGAGTGGCGCACATAGGCCAGAGCGACCGAGAGGCCGCTCTGGGCCAGGAGCTTGCCGAGCGCCAGGGCGTCGTCGTCGTTGGGCGTACCGTCGTAGGAGATGATGAGGTCGGCTGACATGCCCCAGATCCTCGGGGAACCGGGCCATCGGCCGCCTTGTCCACCTGGATAGCGATCTGCGGGTCGCCCTGTCCGAACGGCACATCCGCCGACCGGCGACCGCACCTGCCACCGCGACCGACCACCGCCACCGTGATCGCCACCGCGACCGCGACCGCCACCGCGACCGCCACCACCGTCGACCCCCTCGCGGTGGGGCAGAGCGCGCGGCCGTGCGGGCTGCGGGCACCCGGGCGTCGGGGCACGAGCCTTACGGTGTAAGATCAAATCGATGTCAGGGTTTTCCGAGCGTCCCGGACCGGCAGTCACCGGGACCGCCCCCGTGCGCGGGCTTGCTCACGCGGGACCCAGGCCGGGCGCCGACGGACCCGGTTGTCGCGCGTGACCGACACGCCATCGGGTCCCGGGCCCCACGACGGCCGGGGCGCCCGCGCCGCGAGGTCCAGTCTCACGATCATCCAGACCTGGCTGGCGGCGACGACGCTCGGCCTTGTCGCCATGGCGTTGCTCGTCGGGGCCGTCGCTGGGCTGGGCGCGGCCGGGTTCCGGGACCTCATCTTCCTCTTCACATGGCTATTCACCGGCCATGATGCCTACGGCCAGCTCGGTCACCAGCCGAGCCTGCATCTGCCATTCCTGGGCATTTGGTTCGTGCTCGTCGCCCCGGTTCTGGCCGGCCTCCTCTACGGGCCGCTCATCCAGAGGTTCGCGCCGGAGGCCCGCGGTCACGGCGTTCCCGAGGTGATGCTCGCCGTGGCCGAGAACGGCGGCCGGATCCGTCCCCAGGTCTCCCTCGTCAAGGCGCTCGCCTCGGCCCTGTGCATCGGCGGAGGGGGGTCGGTCGGACGGGAAGGGCCGATCGTGCAGATCGGCTCGGCGTTCGCCTCGACGCTCGGCCAGCTGGTGCGGATGAGCGAGGGTCGCATGCGGATCATCGTCGCCTGCGGCGCCGCCGGCGGTATCGCGGCCACTTTCAACGCGCCGGTGACCGGCTTGTTCTTCGGCTTTGAGATCATCCTGAAGGAGTTCTCCGCCGAGGCGCTCGCCGCGACGATTCTCTCCGCCGTCACCGCCGACGTGATCAGCCGGGCGTTCTTCGGCTCCGCTCCGTTCTTCGGCGCCGTGCCCCACGGCTTGCACATCACCAACGACATCGCCTTCGTGCTCGTCGCGCTGCTCGGCGTCATCGCCGGCGCTGTCGGCGTCCTGTTCCAGAAGACCGTGTACCGCGGCGAGGATGCCGCCGACCGGATCTGGCGCAGTCGGCCCCAGTGGCTGCGGCCCGTGGCCGGCGGTTTTCTCCTCGGGGGTCTCTTGTTGCTCCTGCCCCAGATGTACGGGGTCGGCTACCCGGTCATGGATCGGGTCTTCGCCGGGCACTACGTCATCTGGTTCGTCCTGCTGCTCCTGGCCGGCAAGATCCTCGCCACGAGTCTCACCCTGTGGATCGGCGGGTCCGGCGGCGTCTTCGCGCCGTCGCTGTTCATCGGCGCGGCGACCGGAACCGCCTTCGGGGTCGTCGCTCACCACCTGTTCGGCCCCGTGATCGGACCTGTGGCGGTCTACGGGGTGGTCGGCATGGGGGCTGTGTTCGCCGGGGGCGCACAGGCTCCGCTGACCGCGATCGCCAGCGTTGCGGAGATGACCGGGAACTTCACCCTCACGCTGCCGATCATGCTCGCCTGCGGACTGGCCTCCCAGGTGGCCCGCCAGATGAGCCACGGCAGCATCTACACCACCAAGCTGCTGCGACGCGGGATCGACATCGAGCGGCCCAAGGCGATCGCTGCCCTCCGCGCTCTCACCGTCGCGCAGGTGATGCACCCCCTGCCCGAGATGGACGGACAGCCCCGGGTCTTCGCTCGCGACGCGGACACGGCCGAGGATGTCGACGAGGCGACCTGGCAGGAGCTCGTCGGGTCGGCGACGCGGGTCCGTCGGCCCCCGGTCCTCTTCGCCGACGAGGATCTCGAGCAGGCTCGCCGGCAGCTGGTGCTCGCCGGCCGCGACGGACTCCCCGTCCTCTCCCACGAGGGTCAGCTCCGGGGCTGGGTCACCGGCGAGGACATCCTGCGGGCACTCGCGACGGGCCACGACCGCGGCGCGGTGCAGATTGGTGAAGGCGTGGCGGTGAGTGTCCACAGCGGACCCGTGAACGGGGCGGCCGGGCCCGCACCGGCGTCGGGGTACGAGCTGTTTGAACTGCGGCTGGCGCCCGACTCACCGGCAGTCGGCCGCCGTATCGCGGAGCTTGACTGGCCGGGGGGCAGCGCCGTGGTCGCCGTCACGTGCGGACGCGAGGTGCGGGCGGCGGAGCCGGAGCTCGTGCTCCGGGCGGGAGGATGCGTGCTCGTCCTCGCGCCGGCGGTCGACCCGGGTGCGGCGGCTCAGCAGGCGGGCGGCCTGCTCGCCGACGCCCGCTGACATGACCGGGCGGCACCGGGGTCGGCACGATCAGAGTTGGGCCGGGCCGGTCTGAGTCGGCGCCTCAGGCCGGGTCGTCGAGGCCCCGGAGCAGGGCTTCCAGGCCCTGCATGAAGCCCGAGTCGGCATCCAGCTCGGCCAGTTCGCGCGCCCGCCCGGCGAGAATCGGGAACTCGGATGGGGACAGGGCGGCGAGACGCCGGCGGCCCATGTCCTGAGCGGCGTCGACGGTGAAGCCGGTCGCCTCGGCCAGCGCGTAGCCTCGGCTGTAGCTCACCACCGCCCGATAGACCCCCAGTGCGGCCGGCGCGGAGAAGCCGGCCGCGACGAGCACGCCCAGCAGGTTCTCCACCGGCGCCAGCGCGGCCGGGGAGTCCAACGGCGCCAGGCCGAGCAGCCGGAACGTCGCCGGCTGGGCGACCGCGAGGCCTCGCAGAGCGGTGGCGAAACGACGGCAGGCATCACGCCACTCGTCGCCCAGGGCGACGGTCTGCAGGGGCGCGAGCAGCCGGTCACCGATGGCGGCCAGCAGCGCGTCGCGGTTCGCGAAGTGGTGGTAGATCGACATGCCCTCCACGCCGAGTCGGGATCCGAGCCGACGCATACTCAGGGATGTCGGCCCCTCCGCCTCGATCAGGGCCACCGCACCGTCGAGGATCCGCTCGCGATTGAGCGGACGCTGCGGTGAGTCCCCGCTTGACTTGGGGGCATCCGGGCGGGCCACTCGCGAAGACCTTACGTGAGGGGGTACCGGGAAGGATCGGCACCCCGACGAGGTCCTCGTGGGTGTCCATCCACCACAGGAGGTTCCAATGCGCAGATTCCTGATCACCGCGGCGATCACCACGGCCGCGGCCGTGGGGGCGCCCGCAGCGGCGCTCGCGGCGGCCAACCCGGCGGGGTCGGGCCAGCCGGGCACGGCCAATCCCAACGGGGTGGCCTGCGGCGGGCCGGGCGCGACATCCTCACCCCTTGGGTTCTCCACCGCGGGGTTCGCACAGGCGGGCACCGTCTATGCGGGAAGCCCGGGCACGCCCTCATCGGCGCACGGGTCGACCCACGCGGTGTCCGAGTACGACATCGCCTGCTACCAGCAGACCCAGAACGGGCACTGACGCCCCGCTGAGACGGGTGACGCGGTGCGGCTCTCGAGCACCCTGCTCAGCTCTGCTCGAGAGCCGCCCGCGCCCGGTGGGTCAGGGCGACGCTCGCGGCGCGCAACTCGGCGGCGTCGGTGAGCGGCGAGGACCAGGCCACGCGGGCCGGGGCCCGGCCCCGCGGGGTCTCGACGATCAGGTCGATGCCGTAACGGTCGACGCCGCTGGCGCTCGCGGACGCGGCGTCGGGGTAGCCGCCCAGGGCACGGGCGATGCTCAGCAATGCGTCGCGGTGATCGGCGTTGAGATGGGTGACCGCGCCGGCCGCCCGGGGGGCAACCGGGTCCGGCGCGGCGGCGCCGTACCCCTCGGCCGGGGCCCAGTCCATGCGCCCGTACCCGCCGACCCAGCGCACGCGCTCGACCGCGAGCACCCAGACGGCGAAGTCCGAGAAGTCGACGTAGATCCGCGCCGACGGTACGGCGGCCAGGTGCACCGCCCGCGCCGCCGCCAGTTCCGCAGATCCCCCGGCGGGCCGCCACAGGGTGCCCGCGAGCGTCACCCGGCCAGCCGCCAGGGGGTCGGCGGGCAGGGCAGACTCGGTGATCATCAGGCTCGCCCGGGGATCACCCGCGGCATTGCGGCCGTGCTCGGCCAGCCGGGAGAGACAGAGCACCGGGGAGCCGTCCTCCAGCGCCCCGAAGGTGACCAGGGAGGACCAGGGGGCTCCGGATCCGTCCAGGGTCGCCAGTGCGGCGAGGTTCGTCCCGGCCAGGAGAGTGCGGGCCGCCTCCGCGGCCGAGAGACGGGGAACCGGGTCGGTCTCCGCCAACGGCGGGGGGACGGACGGGGCGTCGCCGACATCTCCGTGATCACGCAGCACGTTCATGACGCCCAAGCCTAGGTGGCCGGCCCAACAGGCCGGCCGCACGCAGGTCTGGGAGGATGGGGCCATGTCCCAGGCCCTGCTTCTCATCGACATCCAGCGCGACTACTTCCCCGGCGGCGCCTTCCCGCTTCCCGGCGCCGACGCCGCTGCCGACGCCGCCGCGCGTCTGCTGGAGAGCTTCCGCGCCCGCGAGCTTCCCGTCATCCACGTCCAGCACGTCTCCACCGGGTCCAGCGCGGGCTTCTTCCGCCCGGGCACAGCCGGCGTCGACCATGACCCCCGGGTCAGCCCGGCTGACGGGGAGACCCTTGTCGTCAAGCACCATCCCAACGCGTTCCGGGGCACCGAACTGCAGGAGCGCCTCGAGCAGCTGGCGCCCGAGCGCCTCGTCGTCGCGGGGATGATGACCTCGATGTGCGTCGACGCGACGGTCCGCGCCGCGTCTGACCTGGGCTGGTCGGTGGCTGTGGCCGGGGACGCCTGCGCGGCCCCGGACCTCGGGCACGGGGGCGTGGAGACGCCGGCTCTCCAGGTGCACGCGGCGTTTCTGGCTGCGCTCGGGAGCGCCTATGCCGAGATCGTCGCGGTGGAGGAGCTCGTGTGAGACGCTGACCGTCCCGTCGTACCACGACCCGGCAGCAGGCACAACTGCACAAGCGGAGAGTTGTGCTAATGTCGGGTATGTTCCGGGTGCCGGACCCCGCCGACCCCGGCTTGCTCGATCCAGGAGGTCCGATGCTCTTCCGCCATACACCATCTCTCACGCCGCGTGAGGCCGCCGAGGGCCTCTCCCGCGGCAACCCGCAGCTGGTCGACGTGCGCCAGTCTCCCGAGGTCGCCCAGGCCCGGGTCGAGGGCGCCCGCTCGACCCACCTGAACGAGCTGGCCCACCGGCTCGGTGAACTCGACGCCGACCGCCCTGTCGCCTTCCTCTGCGCCTCCGCATGATCTTCCGCCAGATCACCCACGACGACCTGGGCTGCGCGAGCTACCTCGTCGGTGACGAGGCTGCCGGCGTCGCCGCCGTCGTCGACCCGAAGCTCGAGATCGAGGAGTACCTCCGCCTGGCCCGGTACATGGGCGTTCGGATCGAGCACATCCTCGAGACCCACAACCACGCCGACCATGTCTCCGGCCACGGCCGGCTCGCCGCGGCAACCGGGGCGACGATCCACATCCACCGCCTGGCGGCGCCGGACTATGACCATGAGCCCTTCGACGATGGTTGGGAGCTTGCGCTCGGGCGGATCCGCATCCGTGCCCTGCACACGCCCGGGCACCGGCCCGAGCACACCGCCTTCGCGCTCATCGACACCGGCCGCAGTCCCGACCCGTGGGCGGTCCTCTCCGGGGACACCCTGTTCGTCGGGGACGTGGCCCGGCCGGATCTCGCCGTCGACAAGGTGGAGGGCGCCCGCGGGATCTTCCACTCCCTCCAGGACACGCTGTTGAGGCTGCCCGACACCTGTGAGGTGTGGCCCGGGCACCTGGGCGGATCGCTCTGCGGCGGACCGGGCATGGACATGAAGGTCTCCTCGACGATCGCCTACGAGCGGGCCGGCCAGGACCTCCTGGGCCTCGAGGACGAGGCGGCCTTCGTCGCGGCGACGACCTCGACCCTTGGTCCCCAGCCGCCGAACTTCCAGAACATCGTCGGCCTCAACCGGGGTCCGCTGGCGAGCCACCGCGTGGCGCCCGTGCCGCTCACCCCCCGGCAGGTGGAGGCCCAGCTCGAGCGAGGCGCGCTCGTCGTGGACGTGCGCACCGACCGGGAGTTCGACGAGGGTCACATCCCCGGTGCAGTCTGCAATCCCGCCGTCCGGGCGGGTTTCGGCACCAAGCTCGCGTGGGTGCGTGAGGCGGGCCAGCCGGTTGTCCTCGTCGGCCGTGACGACGAGGATGCGCTGGCGGCCGCCGCGCTCGCCGCCGCCGTGGGCATCAGCGACGTGCCCGGTTACCTGGCCGGTGGCATGACCAGCTGGCGCCAGGACCGGCTCGCCACCCGCACGCTGGAGCGCATCGACGTGTCGGCGCTCCACGCGCGCCGTGAGGCGGTGCAGGTGCTCGACGTCCGCGACGACAACGAGTGGGCGGCCGGCCACATCCCCGGCGCCGTCCACACCCCGTACCGCGAGGTCAGTGCGGCGACGCTCGCGCGGCTGGAGCCAGGCGTGCCGGTCGCGGTCGTCTGCTCCTCCGGGCAACGCAGCGCGGTGGCCGCCTCGCTGTTGCTGCGGGCCGGCCTCACCGGGGTCATCCACGTCGCCGATGGCGGGGTGGGGACCTGGCGGGATGCCGGCTGGCCGCTGGCCCGCCCCGAGACGGACGCCGGCGCACGCTAGGCCCGGGGCGGCGGTCGCTCGCCCCGGCCCGCCCTGGCCCGCCCCGGTTCGCGAGGTGGGGCCGGGGCGCACCTATCCTCGGGACCGATGGCTGATGGCCGCTCTGCCTCCCTCCCCTCGACGCCACCGTCCCGAGGCAGCACCCCGGCGCCGCAGATCGACACCCGTGAGCTGAGCACGCTCACCCTGCGCGATGAGGTCCGGCTGCGCCGCCAGGTCCGCGCGCTGCGACGCGGTGACGAGGCGGGGCGGGCCCGCTGGGAGCGTCAGCTCGGCGAGGCCCGAGCGCGTGTCGTCCGCCGGCGCGACGCCGTTCCGGAGATCAGCTATCCCGCCGCCCTGCCCGTGTCGGCGCGCCGTGCGGACCTGCTGGCGGCCATCGCCGAGCACCAGGTCGTCATCGTCGCGGGGGAGACGGGCTCGGGCAAAACGACCCAACTGCCCAAGATGTGTCTCGAGCTCGGCCGCGGGGTGCGCGGCGCCATCGCCCACACCCAGCCACGCCGGATCGCCGCGCGCACCGTCGCCCAGCGGATCGCCGACGAGCTCGACGTGCCCCTGGGTGGCGCGGTGGGCTACGCGGTGCGCTTCGACGATCGTGGCTCGGAGGACACGCTCGTGCGGCTGGTCACCGACGGCCTGCTCCTTGCAGAGATCCGCCGCGACCCCCTGCTGCGCCGCTACGACACGATCATCGTCGACGAGGCCCACGAGCGCTCGCTCAACATCGACTTCCTGCTCGGCTGCCTGCACCGCATCTTGCCCCGGCGCCCCGACCTCAAGCTCATCATCACCAGTGCGACGATCGACCCCGAGCGCTTCTCCCGGCACTTCGGGGACGCGCCGATCGTCGAGGTCTCCGGCCGCACCTACCCCGTCGAGGTTCGCTACCGACCGCCGGAGGAGGGCGAGGAGCTGCTCGACGTGCTCGCCGACACGGTCGAGAGCCTGCTCGCCGAACGCGATGGGGACGTGCTGGCCTTCTTCTCCGGCGAGCGCGAGATCCGCGACGCCGCCGAGCTGCTCGGCGGTCGGCTCGGCGCCGACGTTGAGATCCTGCCGCTCTACTCGCGCCTTGCCGTCGCCGACCAGCAGAAGGTGTTCGGTCGCGACCCCGGCCCGCGCAGCCGCCGCGTCGTCCTGGCCACCAACGTCGCCGAGACTTCGGTCACCGTCCCGAACATCCGCTTCGTCGTCGACACCGGCCTGGCCCGGGTCTCGCGCTACAGCGCCCGCCTGAAGGTCCAGCGCCTGCCGGTGGAGGAGATCTCCCGGGCCTCGGCCGACCAACGCGCGGGCCGCTGCGGGCGGGTGGCCGACGGCATCTGCGTGCGCCTCTACGCGGAGGAGGACTTCGGGGCGCGGGCGCAGTTCACCGACCCGGAGATCCTGCGCACGAGCCTCGCCTCGGTGATCCTCCAGATGGCCGCCCTCGGACTGGGAGACATCGAGTCCTTCCCCTTCCTCGAGCCGCCGGACCGTCGCCAGATCCGGGATGGCATCGCCCTCCTGCACGAGCTGCGCGCCCTCGATCCCGCGGCGGAGGAGCCGCTCACGGCGCTGGGACGCCAGCTCGCCCGCCTGCCCATCGACCCGCGGCTGGGCCGCATGGTGCTCGAGGCCGACCGCCTGGCCTGCGCCCGCGAGGTGATCGTCATCACCGCCGCGCTGTCGATCCAGGACCCCCGCGAACGGCCGGCCGAGCACCGCGCCCAGGCCGATCAGCTCCATGCGCGCTTCAATGACCCGAGCTCGGACTTCCTCGCCTACCTCAACCTCTGGCGCCACCTGCGCGGTCTGGAGACCGAGATGTCGCGCTCCCAGGTGCGCAAGCGCTGCAAGGCCGAGTTCCTGCACTACCTGCGCATCCGTGAGTGGCAGGACCTCGTCGCCCAGCTCGAGGACGCCGCCGCCGAGGTCGGCCTGACCCTCAACGACACGCCCGGTGAGGCGCCCGAGATCCACGCCGCGCTGCTGTCGGGTCTGCTCTCCCATCTGGGGATCAAAGACGCCAACAGCCGGGAGTACGCCGGGGCACGGGGGGCGAAGTTCGCCATCTTCCCCGGATCGGTGCTGGCCCGCCGCGGGCCCAACTGGGTGATGGTCGCCGAGCTGGTCGAGACCTCCCGCCTGTGGGGACGCACCGCCGCGGCGCTGGACGTGCGGGCCGTCGAGCCGCTGGCCGAGCACCTGGTCAAGCGGTCCTACGGTGACCCTCGCTGGGACCGCCGCCGGGCCGCGGTCGTGGCCAGTGAGCAGGTGACGCTCTACGGCCTGCCCATCGTCGCGGCCCGGACGGTGCAGTACGGCCGCATCGACCCGGGCGTCGCGCGGGAGCTGTTCATCCGCCGGGCGCTCGTCGAGGGGGACTGGGACCAGTCCCATGCCTTCATGGCCGAGAACGCGCGCCGGATCGAGGAGGTCGAGGCGTTGGAGGCGCGGGCTCGCCGGCGGGACCTGCTCGCCGACGAGGCCACGCGCATTGCCTTCTTCGCCGAGCGAATCCCCGTGAGCGTGGTGAGCGGCCGGCACTTCGACCGCTGGTGGAAGGGCGTGCGCGCGAGCCAACCCCACCTGCTCGAGTATCCGATGGAGTTGCTCATCCAGGGTGAGACGGCGCCGAATGACCGCGACCGACCGGCGCGCTGGAAGCAGGGCGAGCATGAGCTCGCCCTCTCCTACCGCTTCGACCCCGGCTCGGCGGCTGATGGCGTCACCGTCCACATCCCCCTCGCGCTCCTGGGCCGGGTGCGCGAGGTGAACTTCGAATGGCTCGTGCCCGCCTTCCGGCGAGAGCTCGTCGAGACGCTGCTGCGCTCCCTGCCCAAGACCCTGCGCCGCCCGCTCGTGCCCATCCCCGAGACCGCCGCGCTGCTGCTCACCACGGTGACGCCCCGCTCGGGGCCGCTGCTGGAGGTGCTCGCCGGCGCGATCGAGCAGATCCGCGGGGTCCACATCTCCGCGACAGACTGGTCGCTGGAGGATCTGCCCGCGCACCTGCGGATGACCTTCTCGGTCGAGGACGACGGCGGGGTGCTCGCCAGCGGCCAGGCCCTGGAACCGCTGCGCCAGCAGCTGCGCCCGGCGCTAAAGGCTCGGCTGGCGCACGCCATGCCGGCGCTGGCCCGTCACGGCATGCGGGGCTTCGACGTGCCCGCGCTGCCACGCACGGTCGAGCTGGCCGGCGGTCTGCCCGGATATCCCGCGCTCACCGACGAAGGAGAGACGGTGGGCATCGTCATCGCCGAGAGTCCGGGGGAGCAGCGCCATCTCATGGCCCGGGGCACCCGAAGGCTGCTGCGCCTGAGCGTGCCCTCGCCGCGGCACTGGCTCAGCGGGCAGCTCGGACCCCAGCTCACGCTCGCCCTCGCCCACGCCCCCCATGGGGGCCTGGATGCGGTCATTGACGACGCCGTCGACGCCGCGCTCGACGCGATCGTCAGCCGCCACGGGGGACCCGCCTGGGATGCGGCGGCTTTCGCCGCGCTCGCTGAGCACGCCCGCGGCGAGATCCGTCCCACCAGTCTCGATGCGCTCACCGCGCTGGGAGGGATCCTCGCCGCCGTCCGTGCGGTGGGGGAGCAGCTGGACGCCCTCCCCGCGACCGCTCTCTTCGGACCCGCCCGGAAGGACGTCGCCCGTCAGCTCGGACAGCTCGTCTACCCCGGGATGCTCGCCGCCACCGGTCTGGCCCGGATCGCCGACGTCGAGCGCTATCTTCACGCCGCCGCCCAGCGCCTGGTCCGGCTGCCCCAGCACCTCTCCGCCGACCGTGAGTCGATGGCGGTCATCCACGACCTCGAGACTCAGGCTGAGGGTCGGGAGGACCTGCGCTGGCTCCTGCAGGAGCTCCGCGTGGCCCAGCTCGCCCCCGGCCCGGCGGTGCGCCCCGGGGCGACGGTGAAACGGGTCCGGGAGGCGCTGCTCGCCGGCCCTACGCCGAGGGGCTGACCGGCCCGGAGACGCCGGCCTCGGCAAAGCGGCTCATTTCCGCCTGCAGCCGTGCCGTGAGCGCGAGCAACGGCAGGGCGAGCGCAGCGCCGCTGGCCTCACCCAGGCGCAGGCGCAGGTCAAGCAGCGGCTCGAGCCCGAGTTCGGTGAGCACCAGCGCGTGGGCCGGCTCGGCGGAGCGGTGCCCGGCGATGAGGTAGTCCCGCAGGGTCGGCTCCAGTCGACACGCCGCCAGCGCGGCGACCCCGACGGCAAAGCCGTCGAGCAGCACGGGGCGGTGCCGGCGTGCGGCGGCGAGCATCGCCCCGATCATCCCGGCGAACTCAAAGCCGCCGAGCTGAGCGAGGACCGCCAGCGGGTCGTGCGGATCGGGTGCGTTGGCGGCCAGGGCGGCCGCCACCACCGCGCGCTTGTGTTCCACCCCCTGGGTGTCGACGCCCGTCCCGCGCCCGCACACCAGCTCCGGCGCCCAGCCGGTGAGTCCGGCGAGCAGGGCGGAGGCCACAGTCGTGTTGGCGATCCCGATCTCCCCGAGCACGAGCAGGTCGTGCCCGGCGGCCAGCTCGTCACCGAGAAGGTACCCGGCACGCACCGCCGCACACAGCTGCTCCGGGTCCAGGGCCGGCCCCACGGTGAGATCGGCGCTGCCGTCCCCGACGCGCCGGTTGACCACGCCCTCGGGCGCGGGCCCGGACAGGCCCAGGTCGGCCACGACGAGCGTCGCCCCCAGCGCCCGGGCGAGCACGCCCACGGCGGTCTCGCCGCGGGCCGCGGCGGCGGCCACCTGGGCACTCACTCGGCGGGGGAAGAGGCTCACTCGGTGGTCGGCGACCCCATGGTCGCCGGCCAGGACGAGGATCGCGCTGTGCGGCGTGCGCGGCGGAGCGGCTCCCCGCGCAGCGGCCCAGCGCTCGAGCGTCGACTCGAGCACCCCCAGGCTCCCGGCGGGCTTGACCAGCTCATCGGCGGCGTCCCGCAGGCGGATGGCCGCGTCCTGGTCCGCGGGGGTGAGCCCGGCCAGTTCCCGCCACCAGGCGGGCCGCTCGGGGCCGGTGGCCGGCGGCCCAGCGGGACGGCGCGGTGGCGCGGACGTGACGGCAGCGGCGGGTGGCCGGTCGGGGGCGGGGGCGGGGTTGGGGTCGGGGTCAGGGTCGCGACCGCTGTCGCTGTCGTTGTCGCCGCCGGGCTCGGTCGCCCCCCAGCGCTCGGCGTACACGTGGGCCTCCAGCGGGTTGCGCCGGCTCCAGCCCTGGGCCTCGAGGCCGGGGCGCTGGGGCCGCTCGTCGGGATAGCCGACACACAGCCAGGCCACGGGGACGACGTGGCCGGGGATCCCCAGCAGGGCGCGTAGGTCGTCCTCGCGGTAGAAGGACACCCAGCCGACCCCGACGCCCTCGGCGCGAGCGGCGAGCCACAGGTTCTGGATGGCCAGGCAGGTTGAGTAGAGATCGGCGTCGGCGATCGTGTGGCGCCCGAGGATCTCCCGGTCGGGCTCGCGGTCACAGCAGACGACGAGGCTGAGGGGAGCCTCGCGGATGCCCTCGAGCTTGAGGTCGAGCAGCTGGCGGGCACGCTGGTCGAGGGCGTCGGCCTGGATGAGCCGTTCGCGCGCGGCCAGGCCTTGCATCGCCGCCTTGGTCGCCTCGGAGCGGACGACGATGAAACGCCAGGGCTGGCTCAGGCCGACCGAGGGTGCCCGGTGCGCCGCCTCGAGCAGGCGGGTGAGCACTTCCGGCTCGATGGGGTCGGGCCGGAAGCGGCGGATGTCGCGGCGCTCGGCGATGGCGCGGAACACGCCCGCGCGTTGCTCGGGCGAGAGACGCTGGGCGGTGGGATCGGCGCGCCGCTCCGCTGCGCGGGAGTCGTCGAAGTCTGCGGGCAGGCGGGGACGCTCGAGGCTCACGGTCGCACCGCCCAGGTGAGCAGACCGGTTTCGGTGAGCTCGAGCATCGCGCCGAGGGCGTCGCCGGTCACCCCGCCGAGCCAGCGCCGCAGGCCCAGGGCACCCGCGCCGGTCCCGATCATGGCCCACGCGGCGAGTCCGAGGCCCCGGCGACCCAGGGCGGCGGCGGCGATGCCGGTGGCGAGCACCGCAGCTCCCGCCGCCCGGCCCCTGCCCGTGCGGGTGAGCGCGGAAGCGGTTCCCGCCCCGGCCCGCACGTCGGGGAGCGCCGCGGCGAGCAGCACGGGCACCGCGCGGGCGAGCGCACCGGTGGCCAGGCCGACCCGGAGGGATCGCTGCCCGTCAGCGAGCCTGGCCAGGGCGGCCCGCTTGAGCATCAGGTCGCAGACCACCGCACTCACGCCGAAGGAGCCGACCCGGGGGTCGCGCATCACCTCCAGGGCCCGCTGCCGGGTCGGAACCCCGCGGGCGTCGGCGCAGTCGGCCAGCGCGTCCAGGTGCAGCGCCCCGGTGAGTAGCGTCCCGGCAAGGATCGCGAGCTCGGGCGACTCGGCGCGCCGCGCGACCTCACCGCAGACCCCGCCGAGCGCCGCGCCGACGATCGGGAACCACGTCCCGGCCCGCTCCACGTCGGCGGCGTCGAGGTTCACCATGCCCCCGACGGGCAGCCGGGTGAGGAAGGTCACTGCGGCGAGGCCCCCGCGAAGTTCGCCGGACCATGTCATCTGACGCTCCCGGCCAGCAACGGGAACGGCCAGGGCCCGGCGGATTCTGACTTCTGCATGTGGAGCCACCCCTTTCCACGAGGGCGTGTCGGCTTGTCGGTCGGGTGGGTCTCCTGGCTGACGGGTCCACCCACCGCGCCTTCCCGGTGCCTCGGGGGCACCAGTGGCCTGCTGCGATGGGCCCCCCCGAACACAGTGGCGGGTCCGCACCGGGTTCGCACCGGCTTCCCTCACGTCCGACCGTGGGTCGACGCGAGACTCTACCGCGCCCGCGGGGGGATGCGCGGGCGCCCCTGCGCCTGCCCCCGCGTCGGACCGTCGTGGGCGCGAGCTGTGTCAGCCCCGGCGCCGTCAGCCCCGGCGCATGAGCCGGCCCACGGCGGCCATCAGCTCCTCGGTGCGGGCGTCACGCTCGCCGGCCGACGCCGCCATGACGCAGTGCTGGGCGTGGGCGTCGAGCAGCCCCAGGGCCACCTTGTCCAGCGCCGCCTGCACCGCGCTGATCTGGGTGAGCACGTCGATGCAGTCGCGGTTGGAGTCGATCATGTTCTGCACACCGCGGACCTGACCCTCAACGCGGCGCAGCCGCGTGCGCAGCTGGTCCTTGGAGGCGCTGTAGCCTCGTATCGGGCGGTCCGGGAGACCCATCCGGGCCATCCTATCCGATACCCCCTGAGGGTATGTGGTAGCGTTGGAGAGGATGAGCATCCTCACCGTCATCTGGCACGGCCTGCGGGATGCCCTGCTCATGGGCTGGGAGGTGGGCTGGGCCCTCGTCTTCGGGTTCCTCATCTCCGCGGTGGTTCAGGCCTGGGTCCCCCGGGAGCGGATCGAGCGCGCCCTGTCCGGCGGTGGGCCCCGTCCGGTGGCCATCGCCACCGGGCTGGGGGCCGCATCCTCCTCCTGCTCCTACGCGGCCGTGGCGATCGCCAAGTCGCTCTTTCAGAAGGGAGCCTCGGCCGCCTCCGCGCTCGCCTTCCAGTTCGCCTCGACGAACCTCGTCTGGGAACTCGGACTGGTGCTCTGGGTGCTCATCGGCTGGCAGTTCACGGTGGCCGAGTACCTCGGCGGGATCGTGATGATCGTGCTCATGGCGGTCGGCCTCCGTCTGGTCGTCTCCCGCGCCCAGGAGGAGCGCGCCCGCGAGCATGCTCGTCAGGCCGACACCGGCCATCAGCACCACATGGCCGGGGAGGCGATGGGCTGGCGCGAGCGGCTCACCAGCGCGGCGGCGTGGTCGGATGTCGCCCACAACTTCCGCGGGGATTGGCAGATGCTGGGGAAGGAGATCGCCACGGGGTTCCTGCTTGCCGGCTTCGTCGCCCAACTCGGCAACAGCGTCCTGCACTCCGTCTTCCTCACCGGCGCCCCGCCGGTGCTCCAGAGCCTGTGGGGCGCGCTCATCGGACCGGTGATCGCGGTGCTGTCCTTCGTGTGCTCGGTCGGCAACGTCCCACTCGCGGCGGTGCTGTGGAGCGGTGGGATCTCCTTTGCCGGGGTGATGGCCTTCATCTTCGCCGACCTCATCGTCCTGCCGATCATCGCCATTTACGTGAAGTACTACGGGCGCGGATACGCGCTGCGCATCACCGCGCTGATGTTCGTCACCATGGCCCTGGCCGCGCTGATCATCGCCGGGGTCTTCAGTCTGCTCGGGCTCGTTCCGGCCGGCCCGCGGCCCTCCCGCACGGTGATCTTCGCCCCGGTCGCGGTCAACGCCACGCTGTTCCTCGATCTCGCGGCCGCCGCCGTCTTTGCCGCACTGTTCTGGCTCACCGCCCGCCGCGGGGTCACCGACCCAATCTGCGGGATGAAGGTCGACCGGGCCAAGGCCCTGCGCGCCGAGCATCACGGGGAGACGTACTTCTTCTGCTCCGAGCACTGCCGTCACGGCTTCATGGCCGACCCCGAGCAAGTCCTGCGCGGGGGACGCGCCCGCCCGGGCGCGCGGTCCGCGGCGGGCCACGACGCGGACGCGGACGCCGACGCGGGCTCCGATGCGGGCGGGTCCGAGACGCGGCGGGTGGACCCGGTCTGTGGCATGACGGTCGACCCGGCGAGCTCACCCACGCTCGAGCATGCCGGCGAGACGTACGCCTTCTGCTGTGAGGGCTGTGCGGAGCGCTTTCGCGCCGCACCGCAGCAGTACCTGTCAGCTCGCTCCTGAGCTCAGGGCCGGTGCTACCAGCCGTCGTCGCGGCGGAAGCGGTCGTCGTCCCCTGACCAGGCGTCCTGGAGCGCATCGCGCTCGGAGACGAACTCCCGCGCGGGCATGCTTGCCCGCTCCCGCCGTGTCGCGGCATGCGCCGCCTCGGCGTCGGCTTCATCGGCGTCGTGGTCGGCGGCGCGGAAGTGGGGCGGCTCCTGCATCCCGCAGCAGGCTAGCCGTCCCACTCCGGTCCCGTTCCGTTCGCCGCCTCGCCGCCCGCCGCCTCGCCGCCTCGCCGCCCCGCCGTCCCGGCACCCGGCACCCGGCCACCCGGCGCCCCGGCGGCCCTGTCACGCGCTGCGACAGCGGCCCCGACACGCGCAGGCGGTACGCTCAGGGCAGGGCTCGCGGGACCGAGCACCCCGTACGTATGGCTGTCTCATCCCTGCACCGGCCCCACGGCCACCCCCGGCTCGCCGTTGTCGCCGTGTTCCTCCTGGCTGCGCTCGCGCTCCTCGGCGCTCGTGCCGCCCCCGCTCTGGCCACCCCGACGACGACCACGCCGAGCGCCTCGGCCGGCCCGGGCACCGGGCCGGAGACGAGCCGTGGGCCGCTGCTCTGGACGGCGCCCACGAACGTGAGTCCGAGCCCGATTGACGCGGTCGCCTGTCCGTCGAGCGCCTTGTGTGTTGCCGTCGATCGCGGCGGACACGTGCTGTGGTCCACCACGCCCGAGAACCCCCGCTCGGGCTGGCAGATCGCCACCGTCGACAACAACAACGATCTCACCTCCCTTGCGTGCCCGAGCACGACGCTGTGTGTCGCCGTGGACAGCGCGGGCAACGCCGTCACCTCGACGGACCCCACCGGTGGCTCCGGGGCCTGGACGAGCGCGAGGATCGACACCGCGCGGACCCAGAACGCCTCCGACAACGCGGGTGGGGTGCTCCTGCGCGGGGTCTCCTGTCCCACCACGACGCTCTGCGTCGCCGTCGACGCGGTGGGCGACGCGCTGGTGAGCACGAACCCCACCGGTGGCGCGGGGGGATGGGTGAGCGCGCACGTCGACGACAACACCACCTTCGCCTGCACCCCCGCGGCGTCCACCCCCGATCCGACTCTGAGCTGTCAACCCCCGCTGGTCGGTGTCTCCTGTCCCGACGTCAATGACTGCGCGGCCGTCGACTTCGCCGGGAACATCCTCACCACGACCAACCCGCTCGCCGCCACATGGACGAGCACACCGGCGCCTGGGCGTGGCTACCACTCCCTCTGGGCGGTGTCCTGTGCCGCCGCCCGCCTGTGCCTGACCGTGGACGGGCCCGGTGATGACGTGATCAGCTTTGATCCGACCCTTCCCGCGCGCCAGCAGGTGCGTCGCCTGCCGGCCAGCCTCACCAACGTCTTCTGCTCGCCCGCTGCGCTGTGCTTCGTCGCCGGCCTCAACTCAAGCGGGATCTCCGAGCTGTTGGCCAGCGCCCAGCCCGCCGCCGCCAGGCCCGCGTACACCTCCACCAGCCTCGGCGATGTCAACGGCGTGGCCTGCACGACGCTGTCGCTGTGCCTGGCCGTCGACGACGAGGGCGAGGTCTCCGCGGGGGTGCGCACGACCACGGCGAACCTCCTCCTGCGCGAGGCGTTCTTCCCCCGCGGGCGCCTTCCCACCATCGCCGCGCTCGACCGACGCCCCGTGACGCGCTTCAGCCTGGCCAGCCCGATCCCCGCCAGGCTCACGCTCACCTGGACCCTGGCCGGGGCGGTGTCCGCCGGCGCCCCCGTGCTCGCCCGGCTCGTCCACAGCTTCGTGGCACCTGGCGCGGTCCGTCTGGCCATGCCCCTGGACGGGTATGCGCGCAGCCTGTTCCGGAGCCTCACCGGACCCGTGCACATCCACGCGCTGGCGAGCTACACGACAGCCACCGGCAGCGTCGTCGTCCAGCGGACGCTGACCTTTCGATCGCCGCCCCACAGGCGGCGATCGCGACCCCGCCATTGACCGCCCGCCACTGACCAACCGCCACTGACCGGCCGCCGGGTCAGCTACAGCGCGGCGGTGGGCGCCCGGATGACCTGCAGATGGGCGCTGGCGCTGCCCAGGGTCGGGTGGCTGGCACGCAGGGTGACCCGGCCGGGGCGGTTCACCTGTGAGCGCAGGAACACGCCGCCGACCCCTCCGTAGAAGCCCAGCGGGAACGGATTGTCGCCCACGAGGACAGCCGGCCCCGACAGGCTGAGAGCGACTTCGCCAGTCACGTACGGGCGCTGGTTGCCGTAGGCATCCAGGGCGCGGAAGGTCGCCCGCGTGGCGTCGGTGCCGTCCGCGTAGAGCCCGCTGGTGTCGAGGCCGAGCCACAACCGGTCCCGGGTCGTGTCTGCTGACATCTTCAGCGAGGCGGTGGCCACGCCGTTGACGTACCCGATCACCTCGAGCTCCGGGCGCGTCGTGCCGTCGACGGTGAGGTCGGCGAGGACCGGCGGGTAGGCGAGGTGGCCGTAGTCGGTGAGATCGGGGGTCGCCGTGGTGAGCAACGCCCCGTTGACGTAGATCTCCAGTTCCTCACAGTTGGTGAACAGCAGCGAGCCGGGTCCCGGGCCCGTGGTGGGGGAGTTGGGTCCGAAGTCCCAGTAGAAGGCGGGGATGATCACCGCGGCGGTCTGAGGGCTGAGCTGGGAGCGGTAGAGGGCGGCTCCGGGCTTGGGCACGCGGAAGGTGTCCATGACCCCGGGCCAGCGGAGGTTCTCCCAGTTGCGCGGGCCGCTGAGCAGGGAGGCGTAGTCGATGGCCGCCCACCCGATCACCCCCGCGGAGGCCGGAGTCGCGCGGGCCTGATCGTGGACCTGGGCGTGCAGGCGCGCCTGGGTCGCCAGCGTCGTCGAGGGATCGAACCAGCGGTACAGCGGCGGTCCGGTGACCGCTCCGACCGCCTCGGAGATGAGATAGGGCACGCCGGGCACCGGCGGCGCGATCTGGGCGTTCCCGTCCACGGAGTTGTAGTCGTCGTAGGCGAACACGTCCTCGGCCCAGTTCACCGTTGACTGGGTGTTCATCGCGCCCGACGTCTGGCGCGTGCCGTCCAGGGCGTAGGCCATCGCGCGCGCCTCGCCGTCGAGCGTGGGCAAGCTCGTGCTCTCGTCCAGGCGCGTGCCCCAGACGATCACCGACGGTCGGTTGCGGTCCCGCACGATCATGTCGTGGATGTTCTGGAGCAGGATGGCCTGGAAGTTGTGGTCGCCCACGTACTCCCAGCCCGGTGGCTCCTCCCAGACCATCAGGCCGAGCGCGTCGCAGGCGTCGAGGAAGGCGGGATGCTGGGGGTAGTGGGAGCAGCGCACCATGTTCACGTTGAGCTGGTTCTTGAGCAGGACGGCGTCCTGGGCCTGCAGCCGCGGCGGGGCGGCGAAGCCGACGTAGGGGAACAGTTCGTGCCGGTTGAGGCCGAAGATCTCCAGGCGCTCGCCGTTGAGATAGAAGCCGTCGAGCTCGAAGACCGCCTCCCGGAAGCCGGTGCGGAGCTCGTGGACGTGGGGGTCGATGTCGGCGCCGTGGATCGTCGTGCGGACCGTGTAGAGCTTGGGACGGCTCGGGGACCAGAGCTCGATGCCCCGGAGGCCGGCGAGCGTCAGCTCGACCTGGTGGGTGCCGGGCGCCAGCCGGACCGAGCGGCTCGTGTGCGCGACCGTACGGGCGCCGTCGCGCAGCTCCACGGTGACGGTCACCCGGTTGTGCGGGCGGCGCGCCGAGTCGACGCTCACCGCGCACCGCAGCTCCGGCGCGGTGAGCACGTTCAGCGGCTTGGCGAAGACGTCGCTGACGAAGCTCGCCGGAAGGACGTGCAGGGTCACGTCGCGGTGGATCCCCGCCGGGGTGAGATAGTCGATGGCCCCGGCCCCGAACGGACTGCCCTGGGGCGGGGTGTCGAGCAGGCGTCCGTCGACGACGACGCCGAGGTCGTTGACCCCGGCGATGAGCGCGGAGGTGAGCTCGACCGAGAAGGGCAAGAATCCCCCCTGATGGCGGGCCAGGAGCGTCCCGTTGAGGTACACGCTCGCGTCGGTCATCACGCCGTCGAACTTCAGGAAGATCCGGGCGCCGGGGGTCGCGGGCGGGGTGAAGCGCTTGCGGTAGATCCACAGGCCCTCCCACGTCGCCGGGTTCCAGCCCCCCCAGCCGAGACGGACCACGGTGTGGGGGAGGGTGACCGAGCGGAAGCCGCCCAGGCCGTAGCCGGGCTGCTCGGACCCGGGGCGATATGCGCCGCCGAAACGCCAGCCCTGATTGAAGTTGAGGGTCTGGGCGGGGACCGGCGCCGGCGCGGGGATCCGGTGAGCGCGGGCGGCCGCCTCGGCACCGGAGGCTCCCGCCAGGGCCAGCGCCGCGGCGGAGCTGGCCGATCCGAGTCCGACCAGGAGGTCCCGCCGGGTGAGCGGCCTGGCGTCACGCCGGGCAGCGTCGTGGGGTCCGGGGTCTGAGGGGTCCATCACATGATCACGTCCTGCCGAGCCCGGTCGGTGCGGGACGGTAGCTCATGAACGTGACGAACTCCGATTTGTCGCGGTGCTCGAACGGACGCGATCGCCGCCGGTCCATCACCGCGCAGCGTCGGCTCCGGATGGCTCAGCCGTCGGGAACGACTGAGCGTCCCCGCGGCTCAGGCCTGCGGCGTGGCGGCGAACGCCTCGTGTGCCTCGGGCCAGGTGATGAGCCGGCCGCGGCCCTCGTCATAGAGCTTGAAGCGGGTGCAGCGCAGGCCCTCGGTGAAGGTGAGCACCGGGACGCTCTGGAAGACCGCGTTCTCGCGGTGGGTCCGCGGAAGGTTGTAGAAGGGGACCCGGGAGCTGAGGTGATGGATGTGGTGGAAGCCGATGTTGCCGGTCGCCCAGGCGAGCGGGCGCGGCAGGTCGAGGAACGAGCTTCCGCGGAGCGCGGCGTCGGCGTAGCTCCACTCCTCGCTGCGCTTCCAGTAGACGTCCTCGAACTGATGCTGGACGTAGAAGAGCCAGATGCCCGCGGAGCCGGCCAGCAGGGCCGGGGGGGCCCAGAGCAGGAAGAACCGTCCCACCCCGAGGGTCCAGATGAGAAGTCCGATGATGACCGTGAGCACCGCGTCGGTGGCCAGCACGCTCTTCTGGAAGCGGCGCTGCCCGTTCATGGGGACGATCCGCGGACCGATGATCATCGCGACGATCGGGCCGATCCCGAACATGATCAGCGGGTTGCGAAATAGGCGGTAACCGAGGCGGGCGCCGGGGGTGGCGTCGCGGTACTCCGCAAGCGTCATCGTGGGGACGTCGCCGATGCCGCGCTTGTCGAGGTCACCGGAGGTGGCGTGGTGGACGTTGTGCTCGTGGCGCCACGAGCTGAAGGGCACGAGCACGAGCGTCGCGCAGAGTCGTCCCACCCACAGATTGGCCCGCCGGGAGGCGAAGAAGGAGCCGTGGGCGCAGTCGTGGAAGACGATGAAAGTGCGCAGCAGGAACGCCGTGGCCAGCGGCATGAGCGCGATCGTCACCAGGACCGAGATCTGCAGGGTCAGGTACATCACGACCATCGTGGCGAGGTAGCCGCCGACCGAGGTGAGCAGGCAGCCGAGCGCCGCGCTGATCCGCGGGGTGGTGGCCTCACGCAGGAGGGCGCGCCAGAACGCGGGGGACTGGGGGAAAGTCGCGTCTGGAGCGGTCGGCGCGGACGCCGTGCGGTCGGTGGACGGCAGACTGGCTGTGGCCATGAGCGGAGGTCCTTTGTCTGTGGTTCGGCTTGGACGTGCGGAGCGCGGAAGGCTCTGAGGACCACCTGCGAACAACGCGTGGGCACGGCCCGGTGTCGATGACCCGAGGAATCGAGACTAGTGGACCGCGCGGCGTCGCAACAGGGAGAACCCCGCAGCCTTCATGAGTTCTTCACCCGTGTCATCGGCAGGTGCCGGACCGGGCCCAAGTTGACGCGCAGCAGAGACCTTGGCAAAAGATGGACAGGATCTGTGCAGACCTTCTACACTGCGCCTCAGCAAGGCAACCTTCCTCCCCACCAAGGAGCGTCGAAAGTGCTGACGTCAACGCAGCAGGCAGTTCTCTGGATCGGTTGTGCCGGGATGGGTGTCGGCGCCGTGGCCATCGCCGGCCTCGGCCTCCGTGCCCCCCGGGGTCAGAAGCATCACTTCGTCATGAGCGCGGCCGTGTGCGCGATCGCGTTCGTTGCTTACTACGCCATGGCCAACGGCCTTGGCATCGTCCATGTCGCAGGGCGTCAGGAGTTCTACGCCCGCTACATCGACTGGTTCCTCACCACCCCCCTGCTCATCGGGGGTCTGCTCATGATCGGCCTCGCGCCGCGCACGAGCTCCGGTGAGGAGGCCCGTGACCGCTCTGCGCTCATCTTCGGCGCGGTCGGCGCGGACATGTTCATGATCCTCGCGGGTCTGGCCGCCGGCCTCACTCGTTCCAGCTCGGTGAAGTACGGGTTCTACGCGATCTCCTGCATCGCCTTCCTCGTCGTCCTCGCCG
>DASSZV010000079.1:0-10721 GCA_035702765.1 Solirubrobacteraceae bacterium | reverse complement strand
GGTCGCCCAGCGCGTCGCCGCAGCCACTGGCGTCGACGTGTCCAAGGTCGCCGGCAGCGCCCGCGGGGGCCGCGTCACCAAGGCTGACTGGCGAGCCTGCGCAGCGCCCCGCTGCCGCTGCTCGACCCGGCCCCCACGGGCGCCTACGCGGTGGCCAGCGCAATGCCCCCCGCCCACCACGAGGAGGCGGTCGCCCGGGCGGTCCAGCGCATCCGCGCCGGGGAGCTGTCCAAGATCGTTCTGGCGCGCGAGGTCCGTGTCCACGCGCCGGTTGACCACGACCCCGGCGCAGTCCTCGGCGTTCTGCGCGAGGGGTTTCCCGAATGCTTCGTCTACGCGGTGGGCCGCGGGGCGGCGACGTTCATCGGCGCGACCCCGGAGCTGCTGGTGCGTCGCGAGGGCCACCGCGCCTCGACCGTCGCCCTGGCCGGCTCGACCCGGCGCAGCGCCGACCCGGCCGTCGACGACCACCTCGGCGAGCAGCTGCTGCGCAGCGCCAAGAATCGCGAGGAGAACGCGATCGTCGCCCGCCGGATCGCCGCCGGACTGCGTCCCCACGCGGTGTGGGTCACCGTCGCCCCCGAGCCGGTGGTCATCCGCGTGGCCAACATCCAGCATCTCGCCACGCCGGTGCGCGCCCAGCTCGCCGAACCGGTCGACGCGGTGACCCTGGCCGGTCTGCTGCATCCCACCCCGGCGGTGGGCGGTGAGCCTCTGGCGGTCGCCCGGCGCCTCATCCCGGCCCTGGAGGGCTTTGATCGCGGCTGGTACGCGGGGACCCTGGGCTGGGTCGACGCCACCCATGATGGGGAGTTCTGCGTCGCCCTGCGCTGTGCCCTGCTGCGCGGACCCGAGGCGTCGTGCTTCGCCGGCGGGGGCATCGTCGCCGACTCCGACCCGGCGGCCGAGCTGGCCGAGACCGAGGTCAAGCTCGGGGCCCTGCTCCCCGTGCTCTCAGGCTGACAGGGCGCCGAGCGCGTCGAGCGCGGTGCGCTCGATCTCGGCATGGCGGAGGCGGTTCGCGACGCGGTCGGTGCGCACCTCGAGCAGCGTCGTGTGCCCGGCGTGAAGGCTGCGCTGGAGGGCGGCCCGGAGGCCGCCCGCATCGGTCACCGCCACATGGTCGAGTCCGTACAGCGCAGCCGCGTGGACGAACTCCAGGCCGTGGGGGGTGGCCACGTGGTCGTTGAAGGCCGCGGGGTGCTCGGCGATCCTGAGGAAGTTGAAGATGCCGCCACCGTCGTTGTTGATCAGCACGATCGTGAGGGCCAGCCCACCGCGCCGTGCCGTGAGCAGCCCGCCGATGTCGTGGGCCAGGGCGACGTCGCCGATCAGCAGCACCACCGGGCCGTTGTTCACCGCAGCGGCCCCGAACGCGGCCGAGACGGTGCCGTCGATGCCGTTGGCGCCGCGGTTGGCCAGCACACGGGGGGCGTTATCACGGGCGGGGAGGAACTCCTCCACGTCGCGGATGGGCATCGACGCGGCGACATAGAGGATCGCCTCGGGCGGCAGCTCCTGCCCGAGCAGGGTGGCCACCGCGGGTTCGCTGAGAGCCGGTTCGGCGTCGGGGGCCGGCAGGCCGGCGGCCACGGCGGCCTCGGCGGCCTGCCACTCACCCAGCCAGCCCCCCGGCGCCTCGAGGGTGCGGATGCGGGCGACGATCTCAGCCGGCGTGAGCACCTCGCGGCGGGCGATGCGCGACACCGGGTCCGCCCATACCGGACGTGGGTGCAGCAGGACCTGTTCGGCCTCCTCCAGGGCGGCGAGCCAGGTCCGCAGTGGCTTGGAGGTCGGGGTGTCCCCAACGCGGATGACGAGCTCGGGCGCGAGCCGCTCGGCGGTGAAGGGGTCGCGCAGGATGAGGTCGTAGTGGGGGATGGCCGCGCGGCCGCGCCGGGCCTGGGAGAGCGGGTCGGCGAGCAGGGGCAGGCCCTGTTGGGTCGCCGCGAGCGCGAGCGCCGCCCCGGCGGCGGGGTCGGTTCCGAAGTCCCCGGCGACGATCACCGTGCGCCGGGCACTGGCCGGGGGCGCCACGGTGCCGGGCTCGGACACGGCCACGGATCCGAGCTCGGGCTCCGGTGCGGACCGGATGGTCGCCCGGGACCCGGAGGGGACCGCCGCCCTGAACTCGGCGGGTGCGCTGGGGCGGGCCGTCGCCGTCCAGGGCCGCCCGTCGGGGCGGCCCTCGCCGCCCATGGGATCCTCCGGCAGCGACGTCTCCAGGACGAGCGGCTCACGCAGCGGGAGGTTGATGTGCACGGGCCCGGGGTCGGGCCCCTGGGCGACCTGCATGGCCCGGCAGGCGAGCGCGCGCAGCCAGCGCATGCGCTCGGGCGTCGCCTGATCCAGATCCGGTTCGGTGAACAGGCGCACGTAGGGGCCGAAGAGCTTCACCTGGTCGATCGTCTGACCGGCGCCGATCCCGCGCAGCTCGGCGGGCCGGTCGGCGCTGAGGACGATGAGCGCCAAGCCCGCCTCGCTCGCCTCGACCACGGCGGGCAGCAGGTTGGCGACCGCCGTGCCCGAGGTTGCGGTGACGGCGACGGGGGCCCCGCCGGCCCGGGCCGCGCCGATGGCGAAGAAGCCGGCGCTGCGCTCGTCGATGTGGGAGAAGCTGCGCAGCCGCGGTTCGGCCACGAGCGCCTCGATGATCGGCGTGTTGCGGGACCCAGCCGCGGTGACGGCCACGCGCATGCCGCCGCGGGCGAACTCGTCGACGAGGGCGCGCAGGAGCAGGTGTTGGTCGACGGGCGGCATGATGGTGGGGTGGACCGGGACGCTGCGATCCTACTGTTGCACGGCTTCTCGACGACCTCCCGTGCGTGGTCGCGGGTCCGCGCCGCCGGGCTCGATGCCAGCGCCCGCGTGCTCGCCCCCGACCTGCGCGGTCACGGCCGCGCCGGCGCGGTGCGGCCCGTCGACCTGGCCGGCGTGCTCGATGACCTCGCCGCCCTCACCCCGGGGCCATGCGTGCTCGGCGGCTACTCCCAGGGGGGGCGGATCGCCCTGCACGCCGCGCTGGACCCGCGCATCGGACCGCGCCTGAGCCGGCTCGTGCTCATCGGGGCCAGCCCGGGGCTGGCCGACCCGGCCGAACGTGCCGCCCGCCGGGTGTCTGATGAGGCGCTCGCCCGGGAACTCGAGCAGGGCTCGATCCAGGCCTTCGCCCACCGCTGGGCCGAGACCCCGGTGCTGGCCGGCCTGGTTCCCGAGCTGGCCGCCGAGGCCCACGCGGACCGGCTGCACAACAGCCCCGCGGGCCTCGCCGCCGCCCTCCGTGGCCTGGGCACAGGAGCCCTTCCCTCGCTGTGGGAGCGCCTGGACCAGCTCACACTCCCGGTGACCCTGCTGGCCGGCGAGCGGGACACGAAGTTCACCCACCTGGCCGAGGAGATGGCGCGGGCGCTGCCCCGGGCCGAGGTCGTCATCGTCCCGGGCGCCGGCCATCAGGTCCATCTCGAGGCGCCGGCCGTCGTCGCTGCGGCGCTGCTCAGCGGCTGACCCCGCGCTGGGCGGCGTACCAGGGGAGCAGACCCTCACCGAGACCCGGTCCGGGTGGCGGGGCCATCACCCCGCCGTGGACGGGCAGCGGCGACGGCGCGGCGAACCGGGAGAGGGTGGCCAGGCCACAGGCCCGGCCGGGACCGAGGACTGCGCCGGCGTGCAGCGCGGCGGCGATCCCCAGCGGCCCGTCCAGCGTCGAGGCGAGGAACACCTCATAGCCGAGCTCACGGGCGCGCCGGGCCTGCTCCAGCGCACCGCTGAGCCCGCCCGCGGCGGAGATCTTCACACACAGCAGATCGGCACAGCGGTGCTCCAGGACCGCCGGCTCGGGGCTGCTCTCGTCCACGGCGATCGGCAGCTGTGTGCCCCTCTGGACCGCCGCGATGCCCGCGGCGCCATGGACGGGCTCCTCGCACAGTTCGAGCGCGAAGCGGTCCAGGGCGGCGAGCGTCGCCAGCGCGGCGCCCGGCTCGGCCCAGGCCCCGTTGGCGTCGACACGCACGCGGATCCCGTCCCCGACGGCCGCGCGTACCGCGGCCACCCGCGCGATGTCGTCGCCGACTCCGACCTTCACCTTGACGGTCCCGAAGCCGGCCGTGACGGCCATACGGGCCTGCGTGGCGGCGCGGGCCGGGGCCTCGGCGCCGATCAGCGCGTTGACCGGCACGGGCGCCGGGGCCGCGGCGCCGAGCAGCTGCCACAGCGGGGCTCCGCGGCGGCGGCCGTGCAGGTCCCAGAGGGCGAGGTCGACGGCGGCGAGCGCCTGGGGCACGCGACAGTGCGCACGGCAGGCGGCGCCCAGCGCGCCGAGGTCGTCGCCGGGGTCGGCGGCGAGAATCGGGACGAGGTCCTCCAGCGCGGCGAGGACCGCCGCGAGGCTCACACCGTCGTAGGACGGCAGGGGCGCCGCCTCCCCCCAGCCGCACCGGCCGGTGGCGTCCTGGAGCTCACAGAGGACGAGCTCCCGGCCCGCGGTGGTCGCGGCGTCGTGGGCGCTGCGCAGCGGCTCCGCCCACGGGGCGGACAGGACGGTGAGGGTGACCTTCACCGACCCGACCCCACCCGACTCGACCCGACCCGACTCAGTGGCCGATGAGCAGGCCTGCGGAGACCAGGACGCAGAAGACGAGCTGGAGCTGGCCCGTGCCGGCCAGCACGCCGTTGAGCGTGGGCCCGTCACTGGAGCCCATCACGGTGCGGATGAGCCGGCGCGCCAGGGGGAGGGACAGCAGTGCGATGAGCGCCCAGGCCGACAGTCCGGCGGTGAGGATGACGACGGCGAGCAGCCCGTAGGCGCCCAGTAGGAGGGCTGCGTAGAAGCGCCGCGAGTTCTCCCGGCCCATGCGCACCGCGAGCGTGCGCTTGTTCGCCCGTCGGTCGGTGTCGATGTCGCGGGTGTTGTTCACCACGAGGATCGCCGCGGCGAGCAGCCCCACCGGGACGGCGAGGGCGACCGAGGCGTAGTCCAGGTGCCGGGTCTCCACGAAGTAGGAGCCGGCCACCGCGACGACCCCGAAGAACAGGAAGACGAAGACCTCGCCGAGGCCGTCGTAGCCGTAGGGCCGTGGACCCCCGGTGTAGAGCACGCCGGCGGCGATTGACAGCAGCCCGATGAGCAGCAGCTGCCAGCCCGCCACGACGACCAGATAGACGCCGACGAGCAGGGCGAGACCGAAGGTGATGTAGGTGGCCATGAGCACCTGACGCGGCGGGACGAGCCCGCCGGCGGTGACCCGCACCGGACCCAACCGGTCCTCGGTGTCGGCGCCGCGGCGGGCGTCGGAGTAGTCGTTGGAGAGATTCGCGCCGACCTGGATGAGCAGCGCGCCGATGAGCGCGGCGAGGAAGCGCAGGATGTGGAAGGCCCCGTGGCTGTCGGCCAGCGCCGTGCCCACGAGCACGGGGGAGAGGCCCGCGGGCAGCGTCCGCGGGCGTGAGGCCATGAGCCAGATGCGCAGGCCGCTGGGCCGCGCGGCTGAGGCGGTCCCGCTCACGCCCGGTGAGGGAACTTCGCGAAGTCGGGCTTGCGCTTCTCCAGGAAGGCCTGGCGCCCCTCGGCCGCCTCCTCGCTCATGTAGAAGAGCAGGTTGGCGTCGTGGGCGAGCTGCTGGATACCGGCCAGACCGTCCTGGTCGGCGTTGAAGGAGGCTTTGAGCATGCGCAGGGCAAAGGGGGACAGGGCGAGCATCTCCCGGCACCACCTCACCGTCTCGGCCTCGAGCTCGGCCAGCGGCACGACGGTGTTCACGAGCCCCATCTCGAGCGCTTGGCGGGCGCTGTACTGGCGGCACAGGAACCAGATCTCCTTGGCCTTCTTCACCCCGACGGCGCGGGCGAGCACCGAGGCCCCGAAGCCGCCGTCGAAGGAGCCCACCTTGGGACCGGTCTGTCCGAAGATCGCGTTGTCCGCGGCGATCGTCAGGTCGCAGATGACGTGCAGCACGTGACCGCCGCCCACCGCGTACCCGGCGACCATCGCCACCACCGGCTTGGGCAGCCGGCGGATCTGCACGTGCAGGTCGGTGACGTCGAAGCGGCCCACGGCGGTCTGGCGGCCGGCCTGCGCGGGGTCGGCGCCGGCGGCGTACCCGCCCTTCTCCGTGCGTACGCGCTGGTCGCCGCCGGAGCAGAAGGCCTTGTCGCCCTCACCGGTGAGGATGATGACCCCGACCGAGGGGTCGACCCTGGCGCGGTTGAAGGCATCCTCGAGCTCGATCACCGTCTCCGGACGGAAGGCGTTGCGCACCTCCGGACGGTTGATGGTGATCTTCGCGATGCCCGCGTCCTCACCGGTCGAGACCTCATAGCGAATGTCGGTGTAGGTGTGTGCTGTCTCCCATGTGGTCACGCCGGCCAGACTACCGTGTAGACGGTGATCGACTGGCTCTCGCGCGCCGCCGTGTCCCATCCCGAACGGGTCGCCATCGAGCGCGCAGACGACCGCATCACCTACCGCGAGCTGCTGGCCCGGGCCGCCGCCGCGACCCCACCCGCGGGGCCTGGGGAACGGGTGCCGCTGGCGCTCGCCGACCGCGTCGAGTTCGCTGTCGCCCTGCACGGCTGTCTGCTCGCCGGGGCGGCCGCCGTTCCGGTGGACCTGCGCCTGTCCGAGTCAGAGCAGGCGCTGCGCCGGCGCCCCGGTCAGGCCCACACCCCCGGCACCGTCGCGGTGATGCACACCTCGGGGACGACCTCGGCGCCCAAGCCGGTCGAACTCACCGCCGCCAACGTCCTCGCCAACGCCGCCGGGTCGGCCTTCGCGCTCGGCCTCGACCCCCACGAGCGCTGGCTCGCGGTGATGCCCCTGGCTCACGTTGGCGGGCTGATGATCCTGCTGCGCTCGGCCATCTACGCGACGACGGTCGTCGTTCACGACCGCTATGACACCGACGCGGTGCTCGAGGCACTGATGGATCGGTCCGCGGGGATCACCCTCGTCTCACTCGTCCCGACGATGCTCGCCCGGCTGCTCGACGCGGGCCTGGCCTCCCCGCCGTCCCTGCGCTGGGCGCTGCTGGGGGGCGGGCCGATCCCGCCCGGGCTGGTGACGCGCGCCGGCGCGGCGGGCGTGCCCGTCGCCCCGACCTACGGCATGACCGAGGCGTGCTCCCAGATCGCCACCTTCGGCCGCCCGCTGCACGGGGTCGATGTGGCGATCGCCGCCGACGGCGAGATTCGTGTGCGTGGCAGCGTCGTCGCGCCGGGAGCGCTGGGCCCCGACGGCTGGCTGGCCACCGGCGACCTCGGGCGCCTGGGTCCCGGCGGTGGGTTGGAGATCATCGGGCGCAAGTCCGAGACGATCGTCTCGGGCGGCGAGAACGTCGCCCCGGCCGAGGTGGAGGCGGTCCTGTTGGAGCACCCGGCGGTGGCCGACGCCGGCGTCTTCGGCCGCGAGGACCCCGAGTGGGGGGAGGCGGTGTGCGCCCAGATCGTCCTGCGTCCCGGCCACGAGACCGTCGACATCGCGGATCTGCAGGCCTTCTGCCGCGAGCGGCTGGCCGCCTACAAGGTGCCCAAGCACGTTCAGGTCGCCGCGGAGCTGCCGCGCACCGTGTCCGGCAAGCTCCTGCGCCGCGCTCTCGTCTGAGACCCCGGGGGCGCCGGTATCCTCGGGCTCTTGATGTCCGCCGACGCCCCGCTGCTCACCCAGTCGCCGAATCAGATGACCATCGAGCAGCTCGCCGCGGAGACGCGGATGACGGTCCGCAACATCCGCTCCCATCAGGCGCGCGGGCTCGTCTCGCCGCCTGAGGTGCGCTCGCGCGTGGGCTACTACGGCCCCGAGCACCGGGAGCAGCTGCGGGTCATCCGCGACCTGCAGGCCGCCGGGTTCAACCTCCGGGGCATCAAGCGCCTGTTCTCGATCGCCGCCGAGCTGGCGGAGCGCGGCGTGCCCCTCACGGTCATCCTCGACGCCCTCGACGCCACCCGGGACGCCTGATGGACGACCCTCGCGAGCAGCTGCTCGACTCCTGGGAGCGGGCAGCCCAGGGGTGGGGGCGCCAGGCCGAGCGCTGGTCCGGGGCGGTCGCCCCGGTGAGCGCGGCGATGCTCGAGCTCGCTGCCCTCACGCCCGGGCGGCGCGTCATCGAGCTCGCCGCCGGACCGGGTGACCTGAGCCTGGCCGCGGCTGCGCTCGTCGCTCCCACCCAGGTCCTCTGCACCGACGGCGTCGAGGCGATGGTGCAGGTCGCCCGGGAGCGGGCCGAGGAGGCCGGGGTGGCAAACATCGCCTTTGCGCGGACTCAGCTGGAGTGGATTGACCTGCCTGCGGCCAGCGCCGACGTCATCCTCTGCCGCTTCGGACTGATGCTCACCGTCGACCCGGGCGCCGCCCTGCAGGAGTGTCGCCGCGTGCTCGTTCCCGGCGGTCGTCTGGTGCTCGCCGTCCAGGGGCCGGCGTCGGCCAACCCGTGGCTCACCCTGCCCGTGCGCGCGGCCCGAGAGGCCGGGCTGGAGGTCGGCGCCCCCGAGCCTGACGGGGGACCCGGTCCCTTCGCCCTCGCCGACCTCGACGCGCTCGCCGCCCTGCTCACCGAGGCGGGCTTCTTCGACGTCGCTGTGCAGAGCGTCGATTGGAGCGTGAGCTTCCGCGACGGGCGGGACTGGCTGGGTCAGAAGGTCGATCAGTCCCCGAGCTTCGCCACTCTCTGGCGTGCTCTCGACGACGGCACGCGCACCGCGCTGCGCGAGCACCTCGAGCGCGCGGGTGCGAGTCTGCGCGACGCCGAGGGCACCCTCGTCGTCCCCGGCCGGGCGATCGTCGCGGCCGCCGAGGCCTGACGCGGTCAGCGGCGCTTAGAGGCCCGGGCGCCGGTCCTCTGTACGCTGCGAGCCATGTTCTACGACGACGACGCTGACCTCCACCTCCTCGACGGCAAGACCGTCGCGATCATCGGGTACGGCTCTCAGGGCCACGCCCACTCGCTCAACCTGAAGGACTCGGGGGTCAACGTCGTCGTCGGGTTGCGGCCCGGCTCGGCCAGCGTCGCCAAGGCCGAGGCCAACGGCCTCACGGTGCTCGACCCGGCGGCGGCGGCGGCGGCCGGCGACGTCGTCATGCTGCTCGTCCCCGACGAGCTTCACGGCCGCGTCTGGGACGAGATCAAGGGCGGCATCGAGCCGGGCAACCTGCTGCTCACCGGACACGGCTTCTCCGTGCTCTACGGCACCGTCGAGCCACCCCAGGACATCGACGTCGCGCTCGTCGCGCCCAAGGGCCCCGGCCACATGGTGCGCCGCCAGTACCTGGAGGGCTCCGGAGTGCCCGGGCTGATCGCCATCCACCAGGACGCCAGCGGTCACGCCCAGGCCCTCGCCCTCGCCTACGCCAAGGGCATCGGCTGCACGCGCGGCGGGGTCTTCGAGACGACCTTCAAGGAGGAGACCGAGACCGATCTGTTTGGTGAGCAGGCCGTTCTCTGCGGCGGGGCCTCCGAGCTCGTCCAGGCCGGGTTCGAGACGCTCGTCGAGGCCGGCTACAACCCTCAGATGGCGTACTTCGAGTGTCTGCACGAACTGAAGCTGATCGTCGACCTGATGTACGAGAAGGGCCTGGCGGGCATGCGCTACTCGATCTCCAACACCGCCGAGTACGGTGACTACACCCGCGGCAAGCGGGTGATCACCGACGAGACACGCCAGGCGATGAAGACGATCCTCGCCGAGATCCAGTCGGGTGAGTTCGCGCGCGAGTGGATCGCTGAGAACAACGCCGGCCAGGAGAACTTCAAGCGGATGCGCGCCGAGCAGGCGGCCACCCAGGTCGAGAGCGTCGGCACGGATCTGCGCGGCCAGATGTCCTGGATCGACACCGCCTTTCACGAGTAGCCGCCGTCCGCGCCTCCCGCGGGCGGAGCGCGCGGGGCGCGGACGGTAGACTCGACCGAGCCCGCGCGACTGGCGCATCGATGGAAGTGACCATCAGGGAGCGACGGGCGTCGATCACATCGCCGTGCGCCTGGGCACCAGGATCCCGTCAACGCATCAGAGGAGCCGTGTGCCCGACACCGCCGTGAAGATCCCCGACCATCTCAAGCCCGCCGACGGCCGTTTCGGCTCGGGACCCTCGCGGGTCCGCCGGGCGCAGCTCGACGGCCTGTCCGCGCTCGGGAGCTCGGTGATGGGCACCTCCCACCGCCAAGCGCCCGTCAAGGCCGTCGTCGGCCGGGTCCGTGACGGGCTCAGCACGCTGCTGGGGCTTCCCGACGGCTATGAGATCGCGTTGGGCAACGGCGGCAGCACCGCCCTCTGGGACGGTCTGGCCGCCGGCTTCGTCGACCGCCTCGCCCTGCACCTCGTCTACGGGGAGTTCACCGCCAAGTTCGCCGCCGTCACCGCGTCGGCGCCGTTCCTCAACGAGCCGGTGATCATCCGCGCCGATCCCGGGGACGCTCCCGACCCCACCGGGATCGGAGGCCCGGCCACGGTCGCCTGGGCCGACTGCGTCGCCTGGGCCCACAACGAGACCTCCACCGGGGTGATGGTGCCGGTCACTCGCCCGGATGGCCTGCCGCCCGGCAGCCTGGTACTCATCGACGCCACCTCCGGGGCCGGTGGCCTGCCGGTGGACGTCGCCCAGAGCGACGTCTACTACTTCGCTCCGCAGAAGGGCTTCGCCTCCGACGGCGGTCTCTGGCTCGCCGCGCTCTCCCCGACGGCGATCGAGCGGATCGAGCGCATCGCCGCCGACCGTCCCAGCGTCGGGCCCGAGC
>DASSZV010000058.1:0-6621 GCA_035702765.1 Solirubrobacteraceae bacterium | reverse complement strand
GTCAAGGCGTGTTGCCGGGTGTGGCTAGATGCTCTGGACGAGTCCGGCGGCGGGGCCCTTGGGACCCTGCTCGGCCTCGTAGCTCACACGCTGGCCCTCGGCGAGGGTCTTGAAACCCTGGCCCTGGATGGCCGTGTGGTGGACGAAGAGATCCTTGCCCGACTCGTCGGGGGTGATGAAGCCGAAGCCCTTTTCGTCGCTGAACCACTTCACGGTGCCTGTAGGCATGCTGTCTGTACCTCTTGATCGTTGGGTGCTCCGGACATGCGCGGAGGAACTCAAGAGCAACAACTGCGAACGTACGGGCACATCTATGGGCCGGAGGCGTCCGGCGAGACACACAATAGCGCTCGCTACACTCCGGTGCAGTCTTTCGCCCGAAACCTCCGGCAATGTCAGTAAGTCCCGGGGTAGGTGAAGCCTCTCGTCGCCGTCTCCGTGCTGCGCCGGATGCTCGCCTGTGCGGGCTCAACCGAGAAAGCGACGAGATGAACAGAGACGAGAAAGCGGCGGTGATCGATCAGGTCGCCGAGGAGATCGGTGGGTCCGAGGCGGTCTTCGCCGTCGACTACCGCGGTATCACCGTCGCCCAGATCAAGGAGCTGCGAACCAAGCTCGCCGACTCCCAGACGACCCTGCAGGTGACCAAGAACTCGCTCGCCGAGCTTGCCGCCGACAAGGCCGGCGCGACCGAGCTGAAGAGCCTGCTCGCCGGGCCGACCGCCCTCGCCTTCGTCAAGGGCGACGCGGCCGCCGCCGCAAAGGTCCTTTCGGACACCGCGCGCGTCCTCCGTGGCCCCCTCGCCTCCAAGGGCGGGTACATGAACGGTGCGACGCTCACGCCCGAGCAGGTGAACGCCATTGCTCAGCTGCCCACCCGTGAGGTGCTCTACGCCCAGCTCGTCGGCACCGTCGCAGCGCCGATCACCGGCGTCGTGCGCGGCCTCCACGCGCTCATCCAGGGCCTGGCCATCCAGCTCGGCGCGATCCAGGACCAGGGCCTGGTCGGTCAGGGCGCCCCCGCGGCCGCGGCTCCCGCCGAGGCCGACGCCGAGGCGACCCCCGACGCCGACGCCGCGGCTCCCGCCGCAGAGGTCGACACCCCCGTGGCGGGCGACGCCCCCGCGGACGAAGCTGCATCACCCCAAGACGCGTCGGACGACGCGACATCAACCGACGCGTAAGCAAGGAGAACCAACATGGCTACGACTGAAGAGTGGATTGACGAACTCAAGAGCATCTCCGTCCTGGAGCTGTCTGAGCGCATCAAGGCCCTCGAGGAGGCCTTCGGCGTCTCGGCGACCGCGGTCGCCGCGGCCGCCCCGGTGGCCGCGGCCGCCGGTGCCGGCGCCGCCGAGGAGGAGGAGGGCCCGAGCACCGTCGACGTCATCCTCGCCTCCGCGGGGGACAAGAAGATCCAGGTCATCAAGGTCGTGCGTGCCGCGACCGGCCTGGGCCTGAAGGAGGCCAAGGCGCTCGTCGACGAGGCCCCCAAGCCCGTCAAGGAGGGCATCGACAAGGAAGAGGCCGACAAGCTCAAGGCTGAGCTCGAGGAGGCCGGCGCCACCGTCGAGTACAAGTAGCTCGCTCGGATCGACACCTATCTGTCCCGCGACGGCCGTCCCTCCGGGGGCGGCCGTCGTGCGTTCCGGGGGGCTGGGTATGCTGCGTCCCTTGCTCAGCCCCGCCGAGCATCTGGGAGCAGTGATCACCGCCGGCGCAGCGCTGCTGCTGGTCTGGGCGGGCCTGCCCGCCGCCCTTGACGGGCGAGCCCCCGTGCGCCGGCGCGGACGGGCGGTCGGCGAGCTCGCGCTCGCTGTGGCCATCCTCGTCCTGCCCGGCCGCCCCGCAGGCCTGCTCGCCGGCGTGCTGTTCCTCATCTTCAGCGCCGTCCACGTCCGCGACCGCCTCAGCGCCGGGAGCTGTGACTGCTTCGGTGTGGGGGAGGACGTGCCCGCCGGTCGCGCAGCCCTGCTCACCGCCGGCCTGGCCCTGTTGAGTCTCGCCGCGGCGCTCACCGGCGCCCCGAGCCTGCGTCAGCTCGCCGCCCATGACCCCGCCGCCCTGGCCTGGACGCCCAGTGCCGCCCTGGGCCTCGCGGTGGCCTGGCGGATCGCCTTCAGCGGCTCGGCGGCCATCAGCGGACTCGCCGGCGCCGCGGCGGAGCTCATGGCCGCTCCCTCCAGGGTGCGGCGGCTGCCCACCGGCGGCCCCCTGGCCGCCGACCTCGATCGCGTCCGCCGCAGTGCCGTCCGCCGCAGTTCCGTCCGCCGCGGTTCCGTCCGCCGCGGACCCGTCGCCGCCGGCCGCGACCCCAGCACCCATCGCCCGGCTCCGGGCGACCTGACCCCGGCGGTGGAACGCCGCAGCTTCCTGCTGTCGGTCGCCGTCGTCGGCTCCGCGCTCGCCGTCGCCCCGCTGCGCTACCTGCTCTATCCCGGGACCGCCCTGGCCGCGGTCGTCCGGCCCTGGGAGTGCGCGGGCGGCCTGTGCACCGACGGATACACCGGCTTCTGCTGTGAGATCAACCCTGGCGGGGCGAACGTGTGCCCGACCGACACGTTCCCCGGAGGCTGGTGGATGTGCACCGACTACAGCGGCCGCCAGCTCTGCTCCGAGCAGGGCGTGCGCTACTACGTGGACTGCAACGCCCTGCCCGGGCACCCGTTCCCCGGCGGGTGTCGCTGTGCCAACGGCAACTGCGACGAGCGCAAGATCGCCTGCAACATCTTCCGCTATGGCCAGTGCAACACCCAGATCGAGGGCGTCACCGCGGTCGTCTGCCGGATGATCACCTGTGAGAACCCGGCCACCATCGACGCCCTGCACTGCTCGGCGGCGTTGGCCGTCGACGATTCCACCTGTGGCCATGAGGCCCCCTGCCTGGAGCCCCAGGCGCTCGAGTTCGCCGGGGCGGGCGGGGCATGACCGTCGCGGTGGCCGTCCTCGGGGTGCTCGTCGCCGCACTGGGGCTGTTCGTGCTCGCGCTGCTGCGCTCTCACGCCGAGATTCTGCGCCGGCTCGCCTCGCTCGAGGCGAGCGTCGACGCGGGCGTTCCGCTCAGCGGTAGCGGCCCGTCCGGCGGCCGCAGGGGTGGTCTCGAGGTCCGTCCCCCCGGCGCGCGGCTGCGCCGCGGAGAGCGCGCGGCCGACGTCGGCGGCCAGACGCTGGAGGGCGACGCGGTCCACGTGTCGCTCACCGGTCCGGCCGCGCCCCCCACGCTGCTCGCCTTCATGGGCAGCACCTGCAGCTCCTGTCGGCCGCTGTGGGAGGGCCTCCACGAGGGTCCCGTGCCGACTCCGGCGGGGGCCCGGCTGCTCGTCATCACCAAGGGACCGGAACGTGAGCGCCTCGCTCGGCTGCTGGAGCTCGCCCCGGCTGGCGTCGAGGTCGTCATGTCGACTCCCGCCTGGCAGGACTTCGCCGTGCCGAGCACCCCGCACTTCGTGCTCGTCCGGGACGGGCTCATCGCCGGACGCGGCGCGGCGACCTCCTGGGAGCAGATCACCGGCTTCCTCAGCGACGCGGCCGACGACGAGGCGATCCACGCCGCCCGCGCGGGCCGCCCCGGAGACCCGTCCGGTGCGGAGGCGCGCGCCGGCCGCCGCCTGAGCACCGAGGCGCGCGCCCTGCGAGCCGAGCAGGCCCTGGCCGAGGCCGGCATCGGCCCCGGCCACCCGAGCCTCTATCCCACCCGCGGCGCGAGCGTCGCGGATCCGTCTGACCCGTCCGACCCGTCCCAGGAGACGTCTGCGTGAGTGAGCTGAGCTGGATCCTCGTCGGGGTGGCCCTGGCGGTGTTCGGGGCGCTGCGCGCCGCCTTCTCCCCGTGCGGGCAGTCGATGCTCGCCAGCCTCACCCCGTACGCCGAGGCAGGCCGGGGCAGCCGCTGGCGCACCACTGCGACCGCGTTCTGCGCCGGCGCGGTGCTCGCCGGGGCCACCGGCGGGGTCATCTGGGGTGCGGTCGGCTCCCTGCTGCCCGGCGGGAGCTGGCGGGTGAGTGCTGCCGCCGGGGTGATCCTCGTCGCGCTGGGCATCGATGCGACGCCGCTGCGCCGGCGCATGCCGCTCACCAAACGCCAGGTGAACGAGGATTGGATGACCACCTTCCGCGGTTGGGTCTACGGGGTCGGTTTCGGTGCCCAGCTCGGCCTGGGCTTCATCACGCTCGTGGCCTGCGCGGCGATCTATGCGACCTTCGCCATCGAACTGCTCTCGGGCAGCGTCGTCGCCGGGGTGATCATCGGCGCGAGCTTCGGTGCGACCAAGGCGGCCACGCTGCTGCCCGCCGGGCGCGCCCGGGATCGCGGGTCGCTCACGCGCCTGCACCGGCGGCTGATCGCGCTCGAGCCGGTGTCGGTTCGCGCGGTCCTCATCGGTGAGGTCGCCGCCGCTGTGATCGTCGTCGCCGCACTCGGGTGAGGGTCTCCGGTCACGGCGTCTGCGTCGATGTTCCGGCGGGCTGGGAGGCGCGCATCTCGCGCCGTGGCGACGGGGCGGTGCTCCACGCCGCGAGCTTCCCGCTGCTGAGCAGTGACGGGGACTTCGGCGCGGCGGCGACAGGGCGGATGCGCCGTGGTGATGGGTTTCTCGCCCTGGTCGAGTACGTCGACGCCGCGATGATCCGTCCCGGCGTGGGGCTCTATCGGGCGACCCGACCGCCGGAGCCGAAACTGGCCGAGTTCGGTCCCGCCTCCCTGCAGGTGACCCGGCCGGCTCAATGGGGCTGGCAGCGGTTCTTCACCGAGGGTGGGCGGACCTGCAGTCTCTACGCGGTGATCATGCCCGGGGCCGAGCCGCCGGTCCGGCTCGTGCGGCGCCTCGCCCAGATCACCGCGAGTCTGCGGATCGCAGCGGAAGCGGGGTCGGGTTAGGCGGTCCCCGTTGTGGGGGCCGTCGCGGAGGTCGTGGTCGTCGCGGGCGGGGCGGTCGTCGTGGCGGAGGTCGTGGTCGTCGCGGGCGGGGCGGTCGTCGTGGTCGCGGCGGAGGTCGTGGTCGTCGCGGGCGTCGTGGTCGTCGTCGTCGCGGGCGGAACGGGCGTCGTGGTCGTGGGCGGAACGGGCGTCGTGGTCGTGGTCGTGGTCGTGGTCGGGGGTGGCGGCGCTGCGGTGATGATCCGCGCGACGTAGCGGGCGGCGTCGTGGACGTCCCCCAGGGGACAGATGGTGTGGTCGATCCGCCGGGGGTTGAAGTACGTCGCCCGGAATGCGGTGGCCAGGCGCAGGCCGTCGACCAGCGCGAACGCGGTGACGCGCAGGGTGATGAGGTAGGGCACGACGCTTCCGTGCGGGGCGACACGGCCCAGGCAGCGGACCGGCGCGTCAAAGCGGCTCGTGCCCCGGTAGAGCCCGAAACCGACCCGATGCAGGATCATCCGCGCCCGGTGCCCAGCCGCCCGGGTGCGGGTGAGCTCCAGGCGGGCGCAGTCGCTCTCCCGGCAGTCGCGCGGCACGATCGTCCAGACGCGACGGATGCGCTCGCCGGGGCGCTCGCCGGGGATCCCCACTGCATGGGTGATCCGTCCGGTGACGGAGAAGCGTCCCAGGACCTTCACGTTCACTCCCAGCCCGGTGGCGTGCGCGGTCCGCGGGGCCGCGGCGGTCCGCGGATTCACCGCAGACCGCGGGGCCGCGGCGGCCAGCGTCACGGCCGCCGCCAGACCGAACCCGAGGGCGGCCAGGGTGATGAGAACCGCAGTGGTGCGCGCACGTTGCCGGGACCGCATGTTGCCCCGAGCTTAGGGAAGCTTGCCCCCGAGCCGCGGAACGGGTACCACCCGCTTGTGCGCTACCTCCACGGTCACCCCAAGGCGCTCACGCTCGTCGCCTACCTCATCGCCTTCGTCGCCGTCGGGGCGATCGCGCTGTCCTGGGGCGTGGCCGGATTCCTCGCGGCCTGGCACCATCTCCACCCGCTGCTGCTCGCCTGGGTCGGCGGCGGTGCGCTCGTCGGGCTGTTCGCCTACATCGTCGCCTACCGCGCGCTGATGCACTTCGACGACGGCCCGCGCCTGTCGATCCCCGACGCGATCCGGATCGTCGCCCACGGCTTTGGCCCGTTCGTTCCCGCGGGCGGCTTTGACGTCGACAAGCGCGCCCTGCACGGCCTCCACGGTGACTCCTGCGAGGCGGGCCTGCGCGTGTTCGCCATCGGCGCGATGGAGCTCGCCGTCCTCGCCCCGGCCGCGTGCGTGGCCGCGATCGTCCTGCTGCTCGAGAGCGATGTCCACCACGTGGATGAGTCCGTGCTGTGGCCCTGGGCGGTGTGCGTGCCCGTCGGCTTCGTCGTCGGCTTCTGGCTGATCGACCGGGCGCGCCGCGGCGTCGACCCGCGCAGGGCCGGTCTGGCCGGCGCGTGGGGCCGCGCCGTCCGGGGGGCCTGGATGCTCGCGGACCTCGGTCGCCAGCCCCTGGACGGCTGGCCCGCCCTGCTCGGCATGGGCGCCTACTGGGCCGCGGACATCCTCTCCTTCTTCGCGGCCGCGCGCTTCCTCGGCGTCCCCCTGAGCGTTCCCCAGGCGATCGTCGCCTACGCCACCGGATACGCGCTCACCCGCCGCTCGCTGCCCCTGGGCGGGGCGGGTGTGACCGAGGTGCTGATGACCTTCGCCCTGCACTGGT
>DASSZV010000057.1:0-2478 GCA_035702765.1 Solirubrobacteraceae bacterium | reverse complement strand
GGGCACGTGACGCTACACCCTCGCCGCATTCCGGTCGTCGCGCCAGGCCAGCCAGTCGCGCAGCTCACCGAAGTCGAAGGTGGGCCCGGGGTTGCGGACGACGAACAGGGTCACGCCGAGCCCCAGTTCCACGTCGCCGTCCTGCGGATCCCCGCCGACCAGGACCGAGCGCTCGATCTCGGCCGGATCGCGGCCGATCGCGGCGCAGTGTTGGTCAAGAACCTTGATCTTATGGGCGAGCGCGTCCCCGCCGGCGAAGCTGTGCCAGATGTCGGCGTGCTCGGCGACGACGCGAAGCATCCTCTTCTCGCCGCCGCCCCCGATCAGGATCGGGATCTCGCGGGTCGGGGCCGGATCGAGCAGCGAGAAGCGGCGCGAGATCCTGGGCAGCGAGCGCGCGAGGTCGTCGATGCGGCTGCCGGGCGTCCCGAATTCGTACCCGTACTCGACGTACTCCCGCTCCTTGAAGCCCGCGCCCAGCCCGAGCACGAGCCGACCGCCGCTGATGTGGTCCACCGTGCGCGCCATGTCGGCGAGCAGGTCGGGATTGCGGTAGCTGTTGCACGTCACCAGCGGCCCGATCTCGACCCGCGACGTGGCCTCCGCCCACGCGCCCAGCATCGTCCAGCACTCGAAGTGCTTGCCCTCCCCCACCTTGCCCAGCGGGAAGAAGTGATCCCAGTTGAACAGGATGTCCACCCCGAGCCCCTCGGCCTGCGCCGCCGCCCGCCGAATGGCCGCATAGTCGACATGCTGCGGAGCCAACTGCACCCCGACCCGGATCTTCCGCCCGCTCGCCCCGATCATGGGCGGCAGCCTATCCGCGGAATGGACGGGACTGGTAGAGGTCCGCGACGGGGAACGGGCCCAAGCCGCCGCCCGAGCGAACGCTTCGCACGCCCTATTCCTACCGTCGCGGAGCGGCGGTTCTCAGTGGGGCAGGTGGCCGGAGAGGGCGGCGCGGCAGGAGAGGAGGCTCTCCCTGAGCTGGGCGATCTGGCGGTCGGTGAGGCCGACCAGCATGCGGTCCTCGAGGGCGGCGATCTGGTCGCGGTAGCGGGCGAGGAGTTTGCGGCCCTCGGGGGTGAGGGCCAGCACCAGGCGGCGGCGGTCGCGGTCGTCGCGGTGGCGCTCGATGAGGCCCTGGTCGCGCAGGGCGGAGACCATGTCGGCCATGGCCTGGGCGGTGACGAAGGAGTTGCGGGCCAGCTGGGCGGAGGTCAGGTTCGGGTGGCGTTCGAGCACCGTGAGCGCCGTGTACTGCAGGGCGGTGAGGCCGTCGGGGCGGACGATGTCGTCGAGGGCGGCCCGGACGACCAGCTCCACCTGCTTCATCACGTAGAGCAGGGTCGGCTCGCCCTCGAGGGTGCCGCGGGAGAGCCTGGTCCGCTCCTCGGCCGGCGCCGACTCCGGCGACGGCCCCGGTCCCGGCTCCGCCTTCGACTTCGGCACGGGCGTCCTCCCTGATACGACGGCTCCCTGATCACCTGCCGGGTACCAGTCTGCCATCCGGGCCCGGCCGCGGTGCGCGGGCCACGGCTTCTGTCGGCGGCAGCACGTAGGATGCGGCTCATGGTTGATCGGCCACTGACTTTGATGGCGGTGCACGCGCACCCGGACGACGAGGCGACGGGCACCGGCGGGGTGCTCGCCCGGTACGCCGCCGAGGGGATCCGCACCGTGCTGGTGACGTGCACGGACGGGAGCTGCGGGGACGCGCCCGGCGGGATCAAGCCCGGGGAGCCCGGGCACGACCCGGCCGCGGTCGCCGCGCTGCGCCGGGAGGAGCTGGAGGCGGCCTGCCGGGTGCTGAAGGTCGGCGACCTGGAGCTGCTCGGCTACGCGGACTCCGGGATGATGGGCTGGCCGCAGAACGAGGCGCCGGGCGCCTTCTGGACCGCGCCGGTCCCCGAGGCGGCGGCGCGGCTCGCCGAGCTGATGCGCGTCTACCGGCCGGACGTCGTCGTCACCTACGACGAGAACGGCTTCTACGGGCACCCGGACCACATCCAGGCGCACCGGATCACGATGGAGGCCGTCAAGCTGACCGACATCCCGGCGAAGGTCTACTGGACGACGGCCCCGCACTCGGCGATGGCCGAGTTCGGGCGGATCATCCGGGAGCTCGGCGGGGACTGGGATCTGCCGGAGGACGGCGACGGGGAAGCGGCGTCCGCCGATCAGGGCGAGCAGCAGATGCCGGAGATCGGGCTGCCGGATGAGGAGATCTCCACCTGGGTGGACGTCACCGAGTACGGGGCGCGGAAGTACGAGGCGCTCAAGGCGCACGCCAGTCAGAGCGAGAACATCTTCTTCCTCAACCTGGGCGTGGAGCGGTTCACGCAGCTGATGGGGCGCGAGACCTTCGTGCGGGTGCAGGACTCCACCGAGGCGCCGTTGCCGGAGGACGATCTGTTCGCCGGCCTGCGGTAGGGACCGGGAGGTATCGGTCAGTCCCAGAGGCTGAGCTGCTCAGCC
>DASSZV010000110.1:0-19567 GCA_035702765.1 Solirubrobacteraceae bacterium | reverse complement strand
GCCTCCGCGGCCTGCCCGCCGCGGAGGTTCGCGCGAGCCTGCGCCTGAACCCGCTCGGCTCCCCGACGCTGGAGACCGCGGCGACCGTCGCCCGGATCCCACAGATCCGGGCCGAGTTCCCGCACGTGAGCGTGCTCGCCGTCGACACCGCCCCCTACGCCGAGGCGGGCGCGGGCGGGGTGCTCGAACTCGCCCTGGGCCTCAGCGCCGGCGTGGCTCTGCTGCGCGCCGCCGACGCCGCTGAGATCGCCGCGGCCGAGCTCGCCGCCGCCACCGAGTTCACCCTCGCCGTGGGACCTGACCAGTTCCTCGAGATCGCGCGGCTGCGCGCCGCGCGACGGCTGTGGGCCCGGGTGCTCGAGGCCTGCGGCGTCGCCCCCGAGGCCCGCCGCTCACCGCTGTACGTACGCACCAGCCGGCGGATGTACTCCAGCCTCGACCCGTGGGTGAACCTCCTGCGAGCCACCACGGCCGCCTTTGCTGCCGCCGTCGGCGGTGCCGACGGCCTCACCGTGCTTCCCTTTGACGAGCCCTACGGCACCGGGCTCGCCACGCCAGGGCCGCTGGGCCGGCGGATCGCGCGCAACACCCAGCTGCTGCTGTCGGAGGAGTCCTCGCTGCACCGGGTCGCGGACCCGGCGGGCGGCTCCTTCTACGTCGAGTCCCTCACCGACCAGCTGGCCCGCTCAGCCTGGGCCGAGTTCCAGGCCCTGGAGGCGGCCGGCGGGATCGAGGCCGTCCTCGCCGACGGGACTCTCGCCGCGCGCCTGGCCACGGTCACGCGGGAGCGCCAGGGCGAGATCGCCACGCGCCGGCGGTCGCTCACCGGCGTGAACCAGTTCCCGCTGCTCGGCGACGACGGCCTGGAGCGACCCCACCCCGACAGCGAGGACGCGGTGGGGGCATCCCCGGTCCCACAGACCGGGGATGGCGAGCTGGCCCTCACGCTCGTCCGCGACGCCGCCGCTTTCGAGGCCCTGCGAGAGCGGGCCGGCCAGCTTCCCGCTGCGCGGCTCCTGCTCGCCGCCACGGGTCCGGTCGCCGCCCACGTGAACGTCGTCCAGTGGGCGAAAAACTTCTTCGAGGCCGGCGGTGTGGAGACGGTCACCCAGACCGAGGACGCCCTCGAGGCGAGCGGGTTCGCCGCCGCCGCGGTGTGCGTCGGCAAGGGCTCTGATCCCACGGCCGCGCTGGCGGCGCTGCGAGAGGCGGGCGTCGAGACGATCTACGCGGTGGGGGCCGAGATCGACGGGCTCACGCGAATGCAGGACGGCGTCGACATGGTCGCGGCGCTCGGTGGGCTGCTCGACCAACTCGAGGAGGCACGATGATCCCTGACTTCAGCCAGATCGAGCTCGGGGAGGTGCCGGCCGATCCGGCGCAGACCGCGCCGACCCGTCCCGAGGAGGGCTGGGAGACCCCCGAGGGCATTGACATCGCCCCGGTCTACACGGCCACCGACGTCGCCGGTCTCGACTTCCTCGGCGGTCTGCCGGGCATCCCGCCGTACCTGCGCGGGCCCTACCCGAGCATGTACGTGCAGAAGCCCTGGACGATCCGTCAGTACGCGGGCTTCTCCACCGCCCAGGAGTCCAACGCCTTCTACCGGCGCAACCTCGCGGCGGGCCAGAAGGGGCTCTCCATCGCCTTCGACCTGGCCACCCACCGCGGCTATGACTCCGACAACCCGCGGGTGGCCGGGGACGTCGGCATGGCCGGGGTGGCGATCGACTCGATCCTCGACATGCGCCAGCTCTTCGACGGCATTCCCCTGGACCAGATGACCGTGTCGATGACGATGAACGGGGCCGTGCTGCCCGTGCTCGCCCTCTACATCGTCGCCGGGGAGGAGCAGGGCGTCGAGCACAAGGCCCTGGCCGGGACCATCCAGAACGACATCCTCAAAGAGTTCATGGTCCGCAACACCTACATCTACCCGCCCCAGCCGAGCATGCGGATCATCTCGGACATCTTCGCCTACACGTCCCAGGAGATGCCGCGCTTCAACTCGATCTCGATCTCGGGTTACCACATGCAGGAGGCCGGGGCGAGCGCGGATCTCGAGCTCGGCTACACCCTCGCGGACGGGATCGAGTACGCGCGGGCCGGAGTCGCCGCCGGGCTCGACATCGACCGCTTCGCCCCCCGGCTGTCCTTCTTCTGGGCTATCGGCATGAACTTCTTCATGGAGGTGGCCAAGCTTCGTGCCGCGCGCCTGCTGTGGGCCAAACTGATGCGCCAGTTCGACCCCGCTGACGAGCGCTCGCTCAGCCTGCGCACCCACTCCCAGACCTCGGGCTGGTCACTCACGGCCCAGGACGTCTACAACAACGTCGTGCGCACGTGCGTGGAGGCGATGGCCGCCACCCAGGGCCACACCCAGAGCCTGCACACCAACGCCCTGGATGAGGCCCTCGGGCTGCCGACGGACTTCTCGGCCCGGATCGCCCGCAACACCCAGCTGTTCCTCCAGCAGGAGTCGGGCACCACGCGGACGATCGACCCCTGGGGCGGGTCCTACTACGTCGAGTGGCTCACCGACCGGCTCGCTCGCCGCGCCCTCGCCCACATCCACGAGGTCGAGGAGCTCGGTGGGATGACCCAGGCGATCGAGGCGGGTATCCCCAAGCTGCGGATCGAGGAGTCCGCCGCGCGGACCCAGGCCCGGATCGACTCAGGTCGCCAGACCGTCGTGGGCGTGAACCGCTTCCGCCCCGAGCGCGACCAGCTCATCAACGTGCTGAAGATCGATAACGCCGACGTGCGCCGCCAGCAGATCGCCAAGCTCGAGCGGCTCCGCGCCGAGCGCGACAGCGATGCCGTGGCCTCGGCGCTGGAGCGCCTCACCCAGGCGGCCGGGTCCGGGGACGGACGGGCCAACCTGCTCGAGCTCGCCGTCGACGCCGCGCGGGCCCACGCGACGGTGGGGGAGATCTCTGACGCCCTGGAGAAGGTCTGGGGCCGCCATCAGGCGGAGATCCGGTCCATCGCCGGGGTATATGAACGTGAGGTGGGAGGTGATTCCACAGCCGTGAACCACACCAAGCAGCTCGTGCACCGCTTCGAGGAGCTCGAGGGGCGACGTCCGCGGATCCTTGTGGCCAAGATGGGCCAGGACGGGCATGACCGTGGCCAGAAGGTGATCGCCACCGCCTTTGCCGACCTCGGCTTCGATGTTGACATCGGCCCGCTCTTCCAGACCCCGGAGGAGGTCGCCCGTCAGGCGATCGAGGCCGATGTGCACATCGTCGGGGCCTCGTCACTCGCCGCCGGGCACCTCACGCTCGTCCCCTTGTTGCGCCAGGCTCTCGATGACGCGGGCCGTGAGGACATCGTCGTCGTCGTCGGGGGGGTCATCCCGCCGGCGGACTTCGAGGAGTTGCGGGCTGCCGGGGCGGACGCCATCTACCCACCGGGGACGGTGATCGGCGAGGCCGCCTCCGGGCTCATCGAGCTGCTGCTCGAGCGCCTGGGGCACTCACAGGCTGAGATCGCCGCCGGCGCGTGAGCCCGCGCCGCCCGACGCTGGATCAGCTCGTCGACGGCATCCGCGCGGGAGACCGCGGCACGCTGTCCCGGGCGATCACCCTCGCCGAGTCCAAGCTCGCCTCCGACCAGGCCGTCGCCCAGGAGCTGATGGTCGCCCTGGCCGACCACATCGGCGGCGCGGTCCGGGTCGGGCTCACCGGGGTTCCGGGCGCGGGCAAGTCGACGACCATCGAGTCCCTCGGGCTCTGGCTGATCGAACAAGGCCACCGCGTCGCCGTGCTCGTCATCGACCCCTCCAGCGCCCGGACCGGCGGCTCGATCCTCGGGGACAAGACGCGGATGCCGCGCCTCGCCGTCGCCGAGGCGGCCTACATCCGACCGTCGCCGTCGGCCGGCGTGCTCGGCGGCGTCGCCTGGCGCACCCGTGAGGCGATGCTGCTGTGCGAGGCGGCGGGCTTCGACGTCGTCATCGTGGAGTCGGTCGGCGTGGGGCAGTCCGAGTCCGAGCTCGCTGAGATCGTCGACACCTTCACCCTGCTGCTCGCCCCCGGGGGCGGAGATGAGCTGCAGGGGATCAAACGGGGGGTGATGGAACTCGCCGATGTGGTGGCGGTGAACAAGGCCGACGGCGACCTGCTCAAGGCGGCGCGGCGGGCGGCCGGGGACTATCGGCACGCGCTGCGCATGCTGCCGCCGGCCACGCCGGGCTGGACCACACCGGTGCTCACCTACTCCGCGCGCGAGGGTGACGGCCTGGCGGAACTGTGGGGGGCGATCTCTGACCATCGCGCCCACCTCGAGCATTCGGGCCAGCTGAGCGCCCGCCGCGCCGAGCAGCAGCGCCATTGGCTGGGACGGTTGCTCTCAGAGACCGTGCTCGCCCGCTTCCGCGCCCAGCCGGGCTTTCCCGAGGCCCTGGCCGCCGCCGAGGCGGCCGTGGCGGCGGGGGACAAGACGGTGCCCCAGGCGGTCCTGGAACTGGTCGGCGCTTCAGCCTGAGGTCGGCTCGGGCCCGGCCGACTCGGCGCGGCTCAATGCCGTCTCCGCCCGGCGTTGGGCCTCCTCGGCGCGGGCCAGCGCGGCTTCGGCCCGTTGCCGCGCGGCCTGCTGGCGATCCCGGGCCGCCTGGAGCAGCTGCGCCTGGGTTCGGGCGGCCGTGCGCGGGGCGGGATGATCGATGTCGCGCTGTTCGTCGTCCAACACGTCCTGGCGCCCGCCCAAGCCGCGCTGGTTCTCGTCTAGTTGGTTCTGGTGGGCGTCGCGCCGGGTCTGGGCACGCAGCAGTTCGGCCTGGCGGTGCAGGATGTGGGCCCGCTGGGCGAGCTCGTCGGCGGGCGTCTGGGAGAGCTCGCGCTCCAGGGCATCCTGGCGCTGGTCGAGGATCGCCTGCTCCCCGTCGGCCCGGGCCTGCTCGCGGTGGGCGATGCTCTGGTCCAGGTCGAGCATCGCCTGCTCCTGGTCCAGCGCCTGCTGGGCCTCGACGTCGGAGTGATCGTCGCTCATCGCTGTCTCATCCTCGTCCGGGCGCCGGGGTCACCGCGACAGGGGCGGGTCGCCCGAGGTGGTAGCCCTGAGCATAATCCACGCCCAGGGCGGTGAGCACCTGCAGCGTCTCGGCATCCTCGACGCCCTCGGCGACCGTGTCGAGGCCGAACTTGGCGGCCAACCCGACGATCGCCTCGACGACGTTGCGGCTCGCCGTGTTCGTGACGAGGTCGCGGACGAACTCGATGTCGATCTTCACGGAGTCGATGGGCAGCTGCTTGAGGTATTTGAACCCGCTGTACCCCGCGCCGAAATCGTCCAGGACGACCTTGCAGCCGATCTTGTGCAGATGCTCGACGAAACGGCGGGCCTCGGCCTCGTCGCGGATCAGCGCCGTCTCGGTGATCTCAAAGGTCATCCGGGCGGGATCGGCACCGGTGCGGGCGATCGCGTCGACGACGTGGCCCAGCAGCCAGCGTTCGCCGATCGACCGGGCCGAGAGGTTCAGCTCAACGCTCACACCACCGGCCGCGAGCTCCGCTCCGCGGTCGATGACCCAGCGATCGATGTCGCCGATGAGACCATGCTCCTCGGCGACCGGGAGGAACAGGCCGGGCGGGACGAGCCGGTCCGTCCCGTCGTTCTCGCGCATGCGAATAAGCAGTTCGCGCTGCACCACGCGGCCGCTGGAGAGCTCGATGATCGGCTGGGCGTGGAGCACGAACAGGTCGCCCTCGAGCGCCTCGTGGACCCGAGCGAGCCACTCCAGCTCGGCCAGGCGGCGCGTGAGCCGCGCGGCCTGGGCTTTGCGCTCGGTGATGTCCTCGAAGACGACAACGCAGCCCTCGAGCCCGGTGCCGCTCCCCAGCGGCGAGGCCGTGTAGGAGATGGGCAGCTCGGCCCCGTCGGCGCGGATGAAGATGTCGTCCTCGACACGCGTGGTCTCGCCGTACCGGGCGGCCCGGAGGATTGGGCAGTCCGCGGCTGCATGCGGCTCGCCGGAGGGACGGCGGAAGTGGGTGATGTCGTGCATGGCGTGCCCATCCAGCTCGTCGAAGCGCCAGCCGAGCAGCTCCTGGGCGGCGCGGTTCATGTAGGTGACCCGCCCGTCGACATCGAGCGTGTACATGCCCTCGCCCATGCTGTCGGTGACGCGCAGGAGCCGGTCTCGCGCCTGCTCGAGCTCTCGCGCCGCGTCCACCCGCTGGCTGATGTCCAGGGCCGTGACGACGACCGTGGGCGTGCAGGCCTCGAGGTCGCTGGCCAGCCGCGCTTGCACGTGGGCGGGGAACGCGGCTCCGTTGAGCCGGTGCAGAAGCACGTCACCGGTCCAGGTACCCGCATGCGCCGCGGCGGCGACGGCGTGGGCGATCTGCTCGCCGAGCACTGCCTGCACGGGTCGGCCCACCGCCTCCGGGGCCGTCCAGCCGAACAGTCGTTCGGCGGCGGCGTTCCAGCTGAGGATGCCGCCGTGGACATCGACGGTCTGGACGGCGACGTCGGCCTGGTCCAGCAGATGGGCGTTCAGTTGAGCGCTTTGGCGCTCGAGGTGACGCTCGGTGATGTTTTCGTGGCTGACGGTGAGCTGGGCGCGACCCTGATGCCACTGCCGGCGTGCCCGCAGCAGGTACCAGCGCTGCTGGATCGGAGAATGGCACGGGTACTCGGTGGCAAAGGACTCGCGATCACCGGCGATGAGGTCCCTCAGCGCGACGGCGACCGCGGTCGCCGTGGGAGCGTCGGCGGCGTCACAGACGCTCAGGTAGTTGGCGCCGACGAGGTCCGAGGTGCCGCCCTCCGCCGCGGCGAAGGCCCGCCAGGCGGCGTTCACGGCGAGGATCACCCCCTCGTCATCGAGCAGCGCGACGTTCCCGGGGATGGCATCGAGCGTTGCGTGCCAATCCTCGGCATCGCCTGGGCAGCCGGCAGACGCGAAGTGGTGATCCGGCGGGTCCGAAAGGGACGTCATCGCCGCACGGGCGGGGGCGTGGGTGGCAGGGGCATGGCGGGTCACGAATCGGGGTCGATACGGACCTGCGCCGACGCCCTCTGGACCGTATCGGTCACGGCTTCCGTCGGCTTGAGGGCAATGACCATTGCCGGACGATCGTCTCCCGGGCCGGGAGCGGGACAGCCCCCGGCCCGAGTCCAGACGGCTAGAGGGTGATCTCGTGACCGCGGGAGCGATGGTTGGGCAGCAGGCCCTCGTCGATCATCGCGGCCTCACCGGCCTTGATCGCCTCACGGATGCGGAAGTAGGTCCCACAGCGGCATACGTTGCGGATCTGGTCGAGGTCGGCGTCGGTGACCCGGCGACCCTGGGCGTGAGCGGCCGAGATGACGCCCAGGGCGTTCATGATCTGCCCGGGCTGGCAGTAGCCGCACTGGGCGACGTCGTACTCGAGCCAGGCCTTCTGGAGCGGGTGAAGGTCCATGCAGACCATGTCTCCCAGGCCCTCGATCGTCGTTACCTCGTCGCTCTCGTGCAGGTCGCCCACCTGCACCGCACACATCTGCACGGCCACGCCGTTGATGAGGCTTGTGCAGGCGTAACAGACGGTGCGGCCACAGCCGTATTTGAGGCCGTGGACACCCAGCAGGTCGCGCAGGACCCACAGGAGGCGGACGTCGTCCGGGCAGTCGACGGAGACGCGCTTGCCGTTGACGATGAACTTGTGAACGGGCATCGCTTAGTTCTCCTTGTGGTGCGGCTTGACCGAGTGCTGCTCTTTCGGGTGCTTCTTCACGCGGTGCCCGGACGCGTTGGGCGGCTTGGCGCAATTCACCCGGCGGGCCACCGCACCGGCCTTGAGGCCGTTAAGGTAGTCCTGGTAACCGTCCCCGGGCGACTGAGGGATCGACGGGATCGTCGGCTGCGGGGTGAACCAGAACGGGTCGTTGTAGTTGATCGGGAACTCCGTCGGGAAGGTCCCCGTGGCCCGCCAGTAGGCGCAGGCGGTGGCGGACATCGAGGCAGCGACGCCGAGCTCGCCCGCGCCGCCTGGGATCCCCGTCGTCGTGGGCAGGACGATGACGTTGATCTCCGGCGGCATGTTCCATTGCCGGGTGTAGGCGGTGGCGTCCCAGCTGGCCTCCAGGTAGGCCCCGTCGACCAGGTGCAGGGAGTAGGACAGGGCGTTGGCGATGCCGTCCATGATCCCGCCCTGCATCTGGGCCTGCAGGCCCAGCGGGTTGATCGGCTTGCCGACGTCCACCGCGAAGGTCGCCCGCGTCACCCTCGGTCCGGTGTAGGCGTCGGGCACCTGGCGGTTCACCGTCTGAGGCCGGCAGTCGATCTCCACCACGCAGGCGGCAAAGCCCTTGTACTCACGGTGAACGCCCATGCCCTGAGCGGTGCCCGCAGGCATGCTCTTGCCCCAGTTGGCGGCCTTGGCGACGGCGTCCAGGACGCCGATCATCCGCTGGTCCCGGGCGTACTGGCGCCGGAACTGGTAGGGGTCGACACCTTGGAGCTTGGCCATCTTGTCCACCATCAGCTCACCGGCGGTGCGCACATCCGGGGAGTAGATGTTGCGCGTGGACGAGGTGTTGAACTCCTCAATCTGGTAGATCTCGTTGAGCAGCTGAGTGGTGGGCCCGAAGTTGTACGGGCTCGACGCCGTGAGCGTGAAGATCGACTGGGAGTAGCCCAGCGAGTTCGCGTCCGGCGGGGTCGCACCCATCGCGGTGAGCAGCTCCCCGAAGCCGTGGCTGAAGTCCGTGGCCACGCTCGTGTGCCGCTGGTCAAAGGCCATGATGTTCTTGCCGCTGTAGGTCATGCGCACCCGTGAGGTGTTCATCGGGTGCACGCGCCCCTGGCGGAAGTTGTCGGTCCGGTGCCACATGAGCTTCACCGGCTTGCCCATCTTCTGGGAGATGACGGCGGCCTCAAAGGCCGCGTCCGCGAAGAGGTGACGACCGAAGCTGCCCCCGCCCTGGGTCACGTGCACGGTGATGTCCTTGAGCGGGATGCCGAGGATCGTCGAGAGCTGCTCCTGGACCCAGATCGGGGTCTTCAGCGAGGACCACACCTCAGCCGAGCTCTTGGTGACGTCGGCCACCGCGCAATTGGTCTCCAACGGGTCGCCCGGGCGGAAGTGAAAGGTGAAGGTCTCGTCGATGGTGCTCCCCAGCGCCGGGGTCATCGGCAGCTCGGCGTTGGCGAGGTCCTTCTGGACGTCGGCGGCGGACTTGCGGCCCGCCGGACCGTCGGCCCAGGTCACATCGAGGGCGCGGACTGCATCGATGCACTGGCCGAAGGTCGCCGCCCGCACGGCAACGCCGCCGGCGACGTATTCGGTGTGGGGGATGAGCACGACGTCAGTGACGCCGTCCATGGCGAGCACGGCGGCCCGGTTGTTCACCGCCGTGGCGCTGCCGTTGATCCGCGGGGGGCGACAGACCATCGTCGGGAGCGCGCCGGGCACGGTGATGTCCATGGCGTACTGCTTCTTCCCGGTGACGGCCGCGAGCGCGTCCACGCGGGGGGTCGGGGTGCCGACGAGCGTCTGGGCCGCACGCGGCTTGAGGTGGGGCTTGACGACGGTGGTCTTCGCCACCGCGGCCTTGGTGGCCAGGCTGGCGTAGGAGAGCGTCTGGCCGAGGGAGGAGATGACGGCCCCTCCGGCTGTGCTCAGCTGCGAGACGGGGATGCCCAGCTCGATCGCGGCGGCGGAGAGCAGCTGGCCGCGAGCGGCCGCGGCCGCGGCCCGCACCGGCTCGTAGATCGAGTAGATCGTGTTGGAACCGCCGGTGATCTGGTTCCAGATGAGCTCGGGGCGGGCATTGGCCAGCGTCACGTTCACATGTGACAGCGGCACGTCCATCTCGTCGGCGATGACCATCCCCAAGGCGGTGGTGATGCCCTGACCGACCTCGGCGCGGGGCATGTCGAAGGAGATCGTGCCGTCCTTCTCGACGACGATCTTGATCAGGCCCGAGGTCGGCAGCGCCGCATCGGTGAGCAGATCGGAGAGGTCGTACTCGTCAATCGGCTGAACCGTGGGGACCCCGGCGGCGTCGGCCGTTCCCGGGCTGACGAGCTTGGCGCCCGCCATCAGGGTCGGTCCCGCGATCAGATAGGCGATGAAGCGTCGTCGACTGACCGAATGCCCGACGACCGAATCAAAACTCGTAGTCACCTGAGCCCTCCCAAGCTCGAAATTTCCCTGGCCCACGGTCATCCGACCGTGCACATCGGTTGAACAACCGACATACGGATATTCAACCACTTTGGATCAGCGGCGCGCGGTCAGCCGAACCGGGCTCAATGTCGTGCCCGGGCAGTGCCTAAGCGGCGCGGCCGGCGGCGCTCAGGGAGTCACCCCGCTGAGCGCAAGCGCCACGCCGACGATCGCGCCGGTGAGCAGCACGCTGACGACCCCGCGGCGGGCCAGGAAGATCGCAGTGACCGCGGCGGCGAGCACGGCCGGCTGCCAGCTCTGTCCCAGGCCGCGGGCGAGCAGCACGGCGACTCCCAGGATCGCCCCGATCGCCGCCGGGCCCGCGCCGTCGAGGAAGGCCCGCGCGGTGGCGTTGGCCCGCAGGGCAGCGAAGCGACGCCCACCGAGGAGGACGAAGGCGAAGGAGGGCAGAAAGGCGACGGCGGCGGCGATCAGTCCGCCGACGATGCCGTGCGCGGCGTAGCCCACGGCGGCGATGGTGGCGACCACCGGGCCCGGGGTCACCTGCCCCAGCGCCACCGCGTTGAGGAACTGGGCCTGGGTCATCCAGTGATGGACATGGACGGCATCGCCCTGCATGAGGGGGACGATGACGAAGCCCCCACCGAAGGAGAGCGCACCGACTTTCAGTGCCGTCCAGGCCAGGGCGCCGAGGCCGCTGCTGCGCAGCCCGCCTGCGCTGATGACACCGGGAAGCAGGGCCACGCTGAGCGGTCCCCGCGGGACGGCGCGCCGGCCCCCGTGCGCCGGCCCCACAGGCCGGCGCAGAACCGCTTCGCCCACACCACAGCCGAGCAGGGCGACGACCACGAGCGAGGGAAATGCGACGGTCGCGGCGACCCCGATGCCCAGATAGGACGCCCAGCGCAGGCGCCGCCCCCGGTCCGGGCCCAGCGCGGTCCAGCTGGGTCGCAGGAAGCCGTGGGCGGCGGCGAGCGCAACCGCGGGGACTGCGGCCCCGGCTCCGGCGCCGGCCCCGCGCACCCACACCGGCGGATGACTGCCCAGGAACAGCACGGACAGGGCGACGATCAGGATGACCGCGGGCAGGATGAAGCCGAGACCCCCGAGCACCGCGCCCCAGGGGCCGGCCGCACGGTAGGCGCAGAAGATCGCCATCTGGGTCGAGGCGGGACCCGGAAGCAGCCCGCAGGCCGCGTTGGCGTCCTGGAACTCGCCCGGGTCCATCACGGCCAGCTTCCCCGTGACCAGCGGGCGCAGCAGGGCGATGTGCGCGGGCGGGCCGCCGAAGCCGGTGAGGCCGATGCGCGTCCATTCGCGCACCACGGTGCTCAGCCGGACGCCCGCCATGACCGCGGGGCATCCTACAGCGGATGACCCAGGCGATCGGACGGTACAGTCCCCGCCGCCGGTCCGACACACCACGGGAGGAGTCCTCGCCATGCCAGCCACTGAACCGCTCGTCTTCGACACCCTCAGGACCCCGCGCGGGCGCGGCAAGATCGGCGGTGCGCTGCACACGACCAAGCCGGTCGATCTCGTCGTCGGGCTGATGCACGAGCAGCTGGCGCGCAACCCGGACCTCGACCCATCCCGGGTCGATGACGTCGTGCTCGGCTGCGTGAGTCCGATCGGTGATCAGGGCGGCGACATCGCCAAGACCGCGGCGCTGAAGGCCGGCCTGCCCGAGACCGTCTCGGGCGTGCAGATCAACCGCTTCTGCGCCTCCGGCCTGGAGGCGGTGAACATCGCCGCCCAGAAGGTCGGCTCAGGCTTTGAGGACCTCGTCTTCGCCGGCGGTGTCGAGTCGATGAGCCGCGTCCCCATGGGCTCCGACGGCGGCGCCTGGGCGATGGACCCGGCGACGGCCTATGAGACCTACTTCGTGCCCCAGGGGATCTCCGCCGACCTGATCGCCACCGTCGAGGGGTTCTCCCGTGAGGACGTCGACGCCTACGCGGTGCGCTCCCAGGAGCGGGCGGCCGCCGCACAGGCTGACGGACGCTTCACCAACTCGGTCGTGCCGGTGAGGGACATCAACGACCGTGTCCTGCTCGACCGTGAGGAGTTCATCCGACCCGGTACGACGGTCGACACGCTCGCCACGCTGAAGCCGTCCTTCGCCGGCATGGGGGAGATGGGCGGCTTTGACGCCGTCGCGCTGCAGAAGTACCACTGGGTCGAGCGGATCGATCACGTCCACACCCCGGGGAACTCCTCGGGGATCGTCGACGGCGCCGCGCTGGTGGCCATCGGCAACGCGAAGATCGGGGAGGAGTTGGGACTCACCCCGCGGGCGCGGATCCTCGCCACCGCCCTGTCCGGCGCGGACGCGACGATCATGCTCACCGGGCCCGCGCCGGCGTCGAAGAAGGCGCTGGCCAAGGCCGGGTTGGCTGTCGAGGACCTGGACCTGGTGGAGATCAACGAGGCCTTTGCCGCGGTCGTGCTGCGCTTCGTGCGCGATATGGACCTCGACATGGAGAAGGTGAACGTCAACGGTGGGGCGATCGCCATGGGTCACCCGTTGGGGGCCACCGGCGCGATGATCCTCGGCACGCTCATCGACGAGCTGCACCGCACCGGCGGCCGCTACGGCCTGGCCACGCTGTGCGTCGGGGGCGGCATGGGCATCGCCACCGTCGTGGAGGCCATCCGTTAGGTCGCTCCGTGACGCGTCAGTAGTCGTAGAACCCACGGCCGGTCTTGCGGCCGTGGGCGCCGGAGACGACCATCCGCTTCAGTAGCGGCGGCGGCGCGTACTCGGGGGCCTTGAACTCCTCGAACAGCGCGTCGCCGATGGCGTAGAGGACATCGAGGCCGATGAAGTCAGCCAGCGTGAGCGGCCCCATGGGGTGACCACAGCCGCGCTGCATCGCCTCGTCGATGTCCTCCCGGGAGGCGAAGCCGTCCTGAAACATGCGGATGCCCGACATCAGATAGGGCACGAGCAGGAAGTTGACGATGAAGCCGGAGCGATCCTTCGTGCGCACGGTGAACTTGCCCACGCCGCGGGCAAAGGCCTCAGCCAGCTCGACGACGGCGGCGTCGGTGCGGTAGCCGACGACGACCTCCACCAGCGACATCACCGGCACGGGGGAGAAGAAGTGCAGCCCGAGCACGCGCTCGGGCGTTCGGGTCCAGGAACCGATCTGGGCAATCGGGATCGACGAGGTGTTCGAGGCGAGGAAGGCCGCCTCGGGCATCAGCGCGTCGAGGGTCTGGAAGAGCTTGCCCTTGACCGTGATGTCCTCGGTGACCGCCTCGATCATCGCGTCACTCTGGGCGAGGGTCTCCAGGTCCGTCGTCCAGGCGATCCGCTCAAGGGCCGCGCCGCGCGACTCCTCGGTGAGCCGGTTCCGCGAGACGGCCCGCTGAAGGGACTCCTCGATGCGCCCGCGGGAACGGTCCAGGGCGGCTACCGCGGGCTCGTAGATGGTGACGGCCACCCCGGCGCGGGCGCAGGACTCGGCGATCCCCGAGCCCATGAACCCTCCGCCGACGATGCCGACCGTGTCGATCGTCGTCATCGTCCGGAGCCTAGAGATCGACGTGATCGCCGGCGCCGCGGCGGAAGGCGGCGAGGATCCCGTTGAGACTCTCGAGCTCCTCCGGGCCGAGCGGTTCGGTGCCGAAGCCCATCGCGTTGAGCGCCTCGGTCGCCTGGGCGGCGAGCCGGCGCCCCTGCGGGGTGATCGTGGCCAGTGTCGTGCGACGGTCCGAGGGATGGGGGCTGCGCTGCACCAGGCCGGCCTTGGCCAGCCCGTCGATGAGCGGGGTGACGCTCGTCTGATGGACCTGCAGGCGCGCGCCCATCTTGCCCAGCGGCAGGGAGCCCTGGCGGCTGTAGAAGAGCAGCATCAGCGCCTCGTAGCGGGGAAAGGTGAGGCCGAAGGGGTCCAGCGCGGCGTTGAGACGCGACAGCATCAGCTGGTGGGCGCGCATGATCGAAGTGACCGCGGTCATCGCGGGCACGGTCTGCTCGCCCCAGTGCTCGCGCCACTGTCGGGCGGCCTCGGCGATGGGATCGAAGCTCAGCTCTTGGGGCATTCCGCCGTACTTTGCCAAAGGCTTCGGAGGGCTCTTTACATGTTGCGGCGGTACTCTCCCCCCACGGCGTACAGCGCGTCAGAAATCTGGCCCAGGGAGGCGACTTTCACGGTCTCCATGAGTTCGGCAAAGACGTTCCCGCGGGCACGGGCGACCTCCTGGAGCCGGGTCAGCGCCGCGGTGCTGCGGTCGGCCGCACGGGCCTGGAAGGCGGCGACGTTGTCGATCTGGGCGCGCTTTTCGGTGTCGTCGGAGCGCATCAGCTCGAGCGTGTCGATCTGCTCTCCGTGGCCGTCCTCGGGCAGGAAGGTGTTGACGCCGATGAGCGGCAGCTCGCCGGAGTGCTTGAGCCGCTCATAGAGCAGGCTCTCCTCCTGGATCTTGGAGCGCTGGTACATCGTGTCCATCGCCCCGAGGACGCCGCCGCGTTCGGAGATGCGGTCGAACTCCGCGTAGACGGCCTCCTCGACGAGATCGGTGAGCTCGTCGACGATGTAGGAGCCCTGCCAGGGGTTCTCGTTGAAGTTCAGCCCCAGCTCGCGGTTGATGATCAGCTGGATGGCCAGGGCCCGGCGGACCGACTCCTCCGTTGGGGTGGTGATCGCCTCGTCATAGGCGTTGGTGTGCAGGGAGTTGGCGTTGTCGAACAGCGCGTAGAGGGCCTGCAGGGTGGTGCGGATGTCGTTGAAGGAGATCTCCTGGGCGTGGAGGGAGCGGCCGCTCGTCTGCACGTGGTATTTGAGCATCTGGCTTCGCGGCGAGGCGCCGTAGCGCTCGCGCATCGCCCGGGCCCAAATCCGCCGGGCCACCCGGCCGATCACCGCGTATTCAGGATCCATCCCGTTGGAGAAGAAGAAGCTCAGGTTCGGGGCGAAGTCATCGATCTTCATCCCGCGCGCCAGGTAGTACTCGACGATCGTGAAGCCGTTGGAGAGCGTGAAGGCGAGCTGGGAGATCGGGTTGGCCCCCGCCTCGGCAATGTGGTACCCGCTGATCGAGACGCTGTAGAAGTTCCGCACCGCCTGCTGGACGAAGTACTCCTGCACGTCACCCATCATCTTCATGGCGAACTCGGTGGAGAAGATGCAGGTGTTCTGAGCCTGGTCCTCCTTGAGGATGTCGGCTTGAACGGTGCCGCGCACCGTCGCGAGCGTCTCGGCCCTGATCGCCTCGTACACCTCGGGGTCCACGAGCATGTCGCCGGAGACACCGAGCAGGCCGAGCCCGAGCCCGGTGTTGCTCTCGGGCAGCTCACCGGCGTAGCGGGGGCGCCCGCCGTGGGCGGCGAAGTAGGCCTCCATCGTCGTCTGAGCGGCCTCCCACTGACCGGTCTCGCGCAGGTGGGCCTCGACCCGCTGGTCGATCGCCGCGTTCATGAAGAAGGCGAGGATGATCGGCGCCGGGCCGTTGATGGTCATCGACACCGAGGTGGTCGGCGAGCACAGGTCAAAGCCCGAGTAGAGCTTCTTCGCGTCATCGACGGTGGCGATCGAGACGCCCGAGTTGCCGACCTTGCCGTAGATGTCGGGGCGCTCGGCCGGGTCCGATCCGTACAGGGTCACCGAGTCAAAAGCGGTGGACAGGCGCGCGGCCGGCTGGCCCTGGGAGAGGTAGTGGAAGCGCCGGTTGGTGCGCTCGGGCGTGCCCTCGCCGGCGAACATGCGGGCGGGGTCCTCGCCCGCGCGGCGGTAGGGGAAGACCCCGCCGGTGTAGGGGTAGGCGCCGGGCAGGTTCTCCTTCATGAGGAAGCGCAGCTGCTCGCCCCAGTCGGCGCTGCGGGGGGTGGCGATCTTGGGGATCGCGCTGCCCGACAGGGAGCGGCGGAAGTTCGGGCCGGTGACCGCCTTGCCGCGGACCTCGTAGGAGTAGTTCTCGGCGCTCACGCCGGCGAGGCGCTCGGGCCAGGCGCGCAGCAGGCCGACGGCCTCGGGGCCGAGGGCGTCCAGAGCCGCGGCGTAGCGTCGGCGCAGAACACTCAGCGCGTGGGCGTCGGGGTGGGACGCCTCCGGCGTGCTCTGAGCGGAGAAGGGCTCGAGCTCGGCGGGCAGCTCGGGGTCCTCCAGCGCGGCCAGCGCGTTGTAGAAGTGCTGGGCCGCCGAGGCCTGGCCGACCTTGTGCTCGATCTCCTCACGGATCTCCCGACCCTGCTGGGAGATCTCGGCCAGGTAGCGGACTCGGTCGCCCGGGATCAGCGTGTAGGCCAGGGGCTCGCGCTGCTCCGGGTCCGCCCCCGGGTTCCAGGCCTGGGCGTCGACGTCCTCACGGGCTCCGATGCGTCGGCAGAGGTTGACGAACATCCACGTGAGGCCCGGGTCGTTGAACTGGCTGGCGATGGTCGCGTAGACGGGGATCTCGGCGTCGGCGATGTCGAAGGCCCGGTGGTTGCGCCGCCACTGCTTGCGCACGTCACGCAGGGCGTCCTGGGAGCCACGCCGATCGAACTTGTTGATGACGACGATCTCGGCCAGGTCGAGCATGTCGATCTTCTCCAGTTGGCTGGCCGCGCCGAACTCGCTCGTCATCACGTAGATCGGCAGGTCGACGAGATCGACGATGTCCGAGTCGCTCTGGCCGATGCCCGCCGTCTCCACGATGATGAGGTCGAAGCCGGCCCCGCGCAGGAGGTCCAGGGCGTCCCGCAGGGTGGCGCTGGTGGCGACGTTCGCCGCGCGCGTGGCCAGGGAGCGCATGAAGATCGCCGGATGACGCAGACTGTTCATGCGGATGCGGTCGCCCAGCAGGGCGCCGCCGGTGCGCCGGCGGGTCGGGTCGACGGCCACCACGGCGATGCGCTTGTCCGGGAAGTGGGCGCTGAGGCGGTTGAGCAGCTCGTCGGTCACTGTCGACTTGCCGGCGCCACCGGTGCCCGTGATCCCGATGATCGGAACCGCCGCGGCGGCCGCCCGCATGGCCTCCACCTCGCCGGGGTCGACGTCGCCGTCCTCCAGCGCGGACAGCGCCTGGGCAATCTCCAGGTCGCTCGCCCCCGGGCCGACGAGCAGGCCCGCCGGCTCCTGGTGCCGGGCGGCCCGGTGGGCGCGGGTGCGCTCGATCAGGTCGTCGATCATCCCGTCGAGGCCCATGGCCATGCCGTCTGTCGGGTGGTAGAGGCGCTCGGAGCCGTGCGCCTGCATCTCGGTGATCTCCTGGGGGGTGATCGTTCCGCCGCCGCCGCCGAACACTCGGATGTGAGAGGCGCCTGCCTGCGCGAGCAGGTCGACGATGTAGTTGAAGTACTCGACGTGGCCGCCCTGGTAGGAGGTGATGGCGATCCCGTCGGCGTCCTCCTGGATCGCCGCGCGGACGACCTCGGCCGCGCTGCGGTTGTGGCCCAGGTGGATGACCTCGACCCCGCGGTCCTGGATGAGGCGGCGCATCACGTTGATGGCCGCGTCGTGGCCGTCGAACAACGAGGCGACGGTGATGAAGCGCAGGGGCGACTCGCCCGTCTGCTCGGTGCGAGCGCTGCGGTCCGTACGGGACTCAATGGCCATGATGCGTACCTCTCCAGGGTGTGCGTCGATCCTTGCCTCCCCATAATACATGGGTCTGCAACTAACTGGGGACCTACTAATCCTCGGAGGCGGGGTTCCAGAGGCCCCGCTTCTCCAGGCTGGTCACGAGGTGCTGGCCCGCGTCGAGGATGTGGTCGCGCATGATCTCCCGCGCCGCCTCCGGGTCGCGTGCCGCGAAGGCGTCGAGCAGCAGCGGGTGGTTGTGCTTGATCGAGTTGAGCTGTCCCTCGATCGCGGTGTAGAAGCGGTTGGGGAGGTGGCGGACGACGGAGCCGAGCAGGTTGGCCAGCCGGGGGGAATCGGCGCCGAGATTGACCGCCCGGTGGAAGGCGTGGCCCCAGTAGGCGGTGCCGGAGGCGTCGGCGGTGTCCATCGCCCGGCGGTGGGCGGCGTCGATGGCGGCGAGCTCCTCGAGCTGCGCCGGGGTGAAGCGGGTCGCCGAGCGGGCGGCAAGCTCCCCGGCCAGGTCGGCCTGCACCATGAAGAGATCGAGGATGTCCTGGCGGCTGAAGCGCTCGACGACAAAGCCGCGGCGGGGGATGAGCCGGACGAAGGCCTCGCTGCGCAGGGTGAGCAGACCCTCGCGCACCGGGGTGGCGCTCACGCCCAGGGCCTCGGCGATCGGCTCGATGCGCAGGAACTCGCCCGGACGCAGCTCGCCTGAGAAGATCCGTTCGCGCACGTAGCTGGCCACCTCTTCCGGCAGCTGACGACGCTCCCGCGCCTCGGGCACATGAGCTGCCGCGGGGCTTGGGTCGAGTGGCGGGAGGCCGTTGGCGCGGTGGGAGGGGGGCACGGTGGGGCGGATGTCCAAACGACGTGGCGAAACTTTCCCACATCATATATTTTCTCCCGCAGTCTGTCGATCTGGGAGTGCGTGTGCACGCCGCCCGGTGCCTGCCCCCCGTCCCCTGAGGAGATCATGAAAATCGTCGTGCCGTTGAAGGTTGCTGGGTCGCCTGACGACTCCGCCAAGCTCGTGGGAGGCGAGGTCGATCCCTCGTCCCTGGAGTGGGATGTGAATGAGTGGGACCGCTTCGCCATCGAAGCGGCCCTCGAGCTCTCCGAGGCAAACGAGGGCGAGGTCGTCGTCCTCAGCGTCGGCGGCGAGGAGATCGAGGACGGCCTGCTCACCGCGCTGGCCATGGGGGCCGACCGCGCGATCCAGGTCAACGTCGAGGACGGCGGTGCGCGCCTTGACGCGATCTCCACCGCCCGCGTCATCGCCAAGGCCCTGGCGGATGAGTCCCCCGACCTCGTCCTCTGTGGCGTCATGAGCTCCGACGGAGTCTCCTCGGGCGTGGGTACGGCGCTCAGCGCGCTGCTCGACGTGCCTCGGGTCGCCGTGGTGAACCACATCGACTACGCCGGCGGCGAGCTCACGGTCACCCGCGAGCTCGAAGGCGGCCTGCTGGAGAAGGTGAAGCTCTCCACGCCGGCGCTGCTCACCATCCAGACCGGCATCAACGAGCCGCGGTACGCCAACCTGCGTGGCATCCGCGCCGCCGGCTCCAAGCCGCGGGAGGAGCAGACCATCGAGGACCTCGGTCTCGACGAGGACACCCTGGCCGCCGGGTCGGCCCAGCAGGTGGCCATCGCCACCCCGCCGGAGACGGACGGGGCCCAGATCCTCGAGGGTGACGGTGCCGCCGTCGCCAAGCAGATTGCCCAGATCATCAAAGCGAAGGTGGGAGCATGAGCGGCGTCCTGGTCATCGCGGAGGCCCGTCAGGGTGCGCTCCGCGACGTGAGCTTCGAACTGATCACCGCGGCCGGTGAGCTGTCCGCCGCCGGCGCCGGTGCAGTGACGGTGGCGCTGATCGGCGCTGACGCGTCGCTGGCCTCTCAGCTCAACGCCACCGGCGTGCAGGAGGTCGTGACGATC
>DASSZV010000085.1:0-40221 GCA_035702765.1 Solirubrobacteraceae bacterium | reverse complement strand
CCAGCGGGGTCCGACCACCGGCCGGCAACTCCCGGATCGCCCGGGCGGCGTGCTCGAGCGGGGCGCCCGGGGCGACGAGGGTCCGTGCGCCGTTCCCGCTGAAGGCGACGACGGCGACGAGATCCCGGCGGGCGTAGGCCTCGCGCAGCGCTGCCTCGAGCGCGCCCTTCACGCGCGCGAGCCGGGAGCGGGCGCCCATCGACCCGCTCGTGTCGACGATCAGGCACAGCACCCCGCCACGGCCGCCTCCGGTGATCGCCGTGTGCGGTCGTGGGTCGCCGCGAAGCGCGGCGAGGACCGTGGCGTGGATCGCCACGGGGTCATCGTCGTGGGCGGGCCGGGCGTCCAGCACGGCCAGGCCGCCGCCGGATGAGCGGCCCGCCGGGGCGTTGCGCCGCGAGCGGACGTGGGGGGGACGCAGGGCGTCGGGGGGCAGCCGGCTCGGGGCCGGGGACGGCACGACGGCGGGGCGTGAAGCCGGCGGCTCACCCGTCCTATCGCCGTCCTGTGCGCGCTCGGCGGGCGGGCTGTCCGCGTCCGTGGCGGCTGCATCGGCGTGGCGCGTGTCCGCGTCCGCGCCGTCCGCGCGCCCCGCGTCCGCACCGCCCGCGTCGGCGCCGTCCGCACCGCCCACGTCCGCACCGCCCGCGTCCGCACCGCCCTCCGGGGAGGGCCCCCGCGCCCCGTCCGCCGTCGACCCTTCGATCTCCGATGCCGCCGGGGTCTGCGGCGGCTCGGATTCGGCCAGCGCCTGGTCGATGCCGGTGTCCTCACCACTCCCGGGCGGCGGACCCAGCGGGTCTCGGTGCAAGCGGTGCCCCAGGGCGAGGTGGGCGGCACGCTCGAGGTGGGCGTCAGCGACCTCGACCTCGCCGTCGAGCGCCGCCAGCGCGCACGCGGCATGAGCGCAGACCAAATCCCCGCGGACCCCGTCCAGGTCGAGCTGAGCGCACACCGTGGAGATCCGCAGACGCGCACGCTCGCCGAGGCGCACCGCGCCGATGAGCTCCCGGGCCCGGGTGATCCGGGCGGCGAGCTCAGCCTCGGCGTCGGCCCACGCGGTGACGAAGGCCTCCGGGTCGGCGTCGAAGGCCATGCGACGCCGCACGATCTCCGCCCGGACGGCCGGGTCGCGCGGTCCGGTCACCCGCACCCCGAGCCCGAAGCGGTCCAGCAGCTGGGGTCGCAGCTCCCCCTCCTCCGGGTTCATCGTCCCCACGAGCAGGAAGCGGGCGTCCTGGGTGACGCTCACGCCGTCACGCTCGATCGTCACCGTGCCCGAGGCCGCGGCGTCGAGCAGCACGTCGACGAGATGGTCACCCAGCAGGTTCACCTCATCGACGTAGAGCACGCCGCCGTGGGCGGCGCCCAGCAGACCCGTCTGGACCTGATGCTCGCCGGCGAGCGCGGCGCGGAGATCCAGGGCGCCGACGAGCCGGTCGAGTGTCGCGCCCAGCGGAAGTTCGACCAGCGGCGCGCCGGACCCGAGCATCGGCGCGAGCGCGCGTACCGCCGTGGACTTGGCGGTGCCGCGCTCGCCACGCACGAGCACGCCCCCGACGACGGGATTGACGGCGCAGACGAGCAGCGCCTCGGTCAGGTCGTCCTGGCCGACGATCGCGCTGAGCGGGTAGGCGGGCCGACCGCTCATGCCGTCGCCGCTCCCTCGAGGTCGTCCTCGAGGGCGAGATAGCGGGTGCGGAGCGCGTTCAGGACGTCCTCGTCCGGCGCCGCCCACATTCCCCGCGCAACGGCATCAAGCAGCGTTTCGGCGATATCGCGCGCCGCCCACGGGTTCGCCCGGTCCATGAACGCGGCGACGTCCGCGTCGAGCAGGTAGCGCTGCGCCACCTGCTCGTACATCCAGTCCGAGGCCACCCCGGTCGTCGCGTCGTAGCCGAAGAGGTAGTCGACGGTGGCGGCGAGCTCGGCGGCGCCCTTGAAGCCGTGGCGGACCATCGAGCCGATCCAGCGCGGGTTGGCCACGCGGGCGCGGAAGACCCGGCGGGTCTCCTCGGCAAGGGTGCGCACGCGCACCGTCTCAGGATCGGAGGAGTCGCCCAGGTAGGTCGCCGGCTCGCGGCCCGAGAGGGCACGGATGGCCGCGACCATGCCGCCGTGGTACTGGTAGTAGTCGTCTGAGTCGAGGTGGTCGTGCTCACGTGAATCGACGTTCTTCACCGCGACGTCCGTGCGCTCCAGGCAGGCACGCATCGCCGCGGCGGCGGGCCGCCCGTGCAACCCGCGGCCGTAGGCAAAGCCGCCCCAGGCCTCGTAGACCGCGGCGAGGTCGGCGTCGTCGCGCCAGTCCCGGGTCTCCAGCAGCTGGGAGAGGCCGGCGCCGTAGGTCCCCGGCTTGGAGCCGAAGATGCGCGTCGTCGCCTGGCGCCAGGCCTCGGCCTCGCTCAGCTCGGCGCGGAGCCGGGCCGCGTCGGCCCGGGCGTGCTTGGCCACGAAGTTGGCCTCGTCGGGCTCATCGAGACCGGCCACCAGGGTGACCGCGTCGTCGAGCAGGGTGATGAGGTGCGGGAAGGCGTCACGGAAGAACCCCGAGATGCGCAGGTTCACGTCAATCCGTGGCCGGCCCAGCTCGGCCAGTTCGATCGGCTCGATGCCGATCACCCGCCGCGAGGCGGGATGCCAGAGCGGACGCACGCCGAGCAGGGCGAGGACCTCAGCCGCGTCGTCACCCTGGGTGCGCATCGCCGCGGTCCCCCAGGCGATCAGGCCGATCGTCTCGGGCCAGGCGCCGGTGTCGGTGCGGTGGCGCTCCAGCAGCGTCCGGGCGAGCGCCTCACCGGTGCCGTAGGACAGCTCCGAGGGCAGTGCCCGGGGGTCGACGGAGTAGAAGTTACGGCCCGTCGGGAGCACGTCGAGCCGGCCCCGGGTCGGCGCGCCCGACGGACCCGAGGGGACGTGACGGCCGCGCAGCGCCGCCAGCACATGGGTCATCTCATCCGTCGTCCGCGCCAGTCGCGGCACGATCTCCGCCGCGCAGAAGCGCAGGGCGCTCAGGACCCCGACGTGCTCGCGTCCGAGCACCTCCCGACACACCTCGGGCACCGCGGCAACCGCCCACTCCCGAGCGGCGAGCGCCTCCAGCAACGCGTGTTGGGCCTCCTCCAGACGGTCGATCAGGTCGCTGGCGCGATAGTCCGTGCCGGGGAACCGGGCCAGGAGCGCGGTGCTCTGTTGCGCGTTCACCTTGGCCCCGGGGGTGGCGACCAGGGCCGGCTCATCGAGCCCGAAGGCGCCGGCGACGGCCCGGCGCAGCCCGGGCACCTCCCCGGAGCCGTGGCGGGCGATGGCCGCCACCAGGCCCCGTAGCTGGGGTGGCTCGGGGACCGCGCCGAAGATGTGCAGACCGTCCTTGATCTGCACGTCCTTGACCTCGCACAGGTAGCCGTCGAGATGCTCGACGAGTGATCCGGCATCCGTGGGGGCGTCGCTGATGCCGAGATCCTCCTGCAGGTTGGCCGCCTCGATGGCCGCCCAGATCTTCGCCCCCAGCCCAGGCAGCTTGCCGGGGTCGAGCACCTCCAGCCGCGCGTACTCGTCCATCAGCGCCTCGAGGTCGGCGAGCTCGTCATAGCTCTCGGCGCGCATCATCGGCGGGACGAGATGGTCGACGACGACCGCATGGGCCCGGCGCTTGGCCTGGGCGCCCTCGCCCGGGTCGTTCACCACGAACGGGTAGATGAGCGGCATCGACCCGAGCGCGGCGTCCGGAGCGCAGGACTCGCTGAGCGCGAGCATCTTGCCGGGCAGCCACTCCAGCGTGCCGTGCTTGCCCAGGTGGACGATCGCGTCGGCGCCCCAGTGGTGGTCGAGCCAGCGGTAGGCGGCGAGATAGTGGTGAGCGGGCGCGAGCTCGGGGTCGTGGTAGATGCCGACCAGGTCATCCCCGTAGCCCCGAGGCGGCTGGATGAGCACGACGACGTCCCCGAACTCCACGCCGGCGATCACCAGGTCGCCGCCGGGTGAGGCGCCGGCGCTGGTGTCGAGGTAGCGGTCCCCCGGGGCCGGACCCCAGCGCTCGGTCATCGCCTCACGCAGGGAGGCCGGCAGCGTCCCGAACCAGTTCAGGTACTCCCCGGTGCTGATGCGCAGCGGGGCAGCGGCGAGGATCTCGTCGGTGAGGAACTCCGGGTCGTGGCCGCCGGCGGCGATGAGCTGATGCATGAGCGCGTCACCATCGGCGGGGATTTGCTCCACGTCGATCCCGTCGGCGGCGAGGCGGTGCAGCAGCGCGACCGCGCTCGCCGGGGTGTCCAGACCGACGGCCATGCCGACGCGGGCGTGCCGGGTCGGGAACGCGGTGAGGACGATGGCGATGCGCCGGCGCCGGGCCGGGTCACGCAGACGGGCGTGCCGCACGACCAGGTTCGCCAGCCGGTCACAGCGCTCGGGATCGGGCACATAGCGCGGGACCGGCACCCCCACGGGGGAGTCGACGCCGTCACGCTCCTTGAAGGAGATCGGACCGCCGATGATCCGCCCGTCGAACTCCGGGATCGCCACCTGGGTGGCGGCGTCGATGGGGAACAGCCCCTCGTTGCCCTCCTCCCAGCGCGCGCGGGTCATCGTCACACACAGCGCCTGGATCACCGGCACGTCGAGCGCCTCGAGCGCGCTGGCGTCCCAGTCCATCTGTTCCTCGGAGCCGCCCTCTCCGGGGGCGAGCGCTCCGGCGGCGTCACCGCGGTCCGCGCCGCCGGTGGCGAGCATCGTGGTGATGAGCGCGTCGACGTGGCCGTCGAGGAGCTCCAGCGCGGCCACCCGACCGTCCTCGCGGCCGCGCCGCAGCGTATAGCTCCACACCGGCAGCGGGGTCCCGCCGGCCCGTTCGATCGCCGCGCACAGGCCGTCGATGAACGCGGTGTTGCCGGTGAGCCGGTGAGAGCGGTAGAAGGTGATCCCGATCACCGGGCGCTCCGGGTCGCGCCCGGCCAGCGCCTGCTCGAGGCTCACGTCGCCGCGCCCGGGCAGGTAGATCCCCAGATCCTCGACGCCCGTGGGGGCGTCGAATCCCCACCCCTGCAGCAGGAAGGTGTCCGCGAGGAAGCGCAGCATCTGCTCGACATTGGCCACGTCGCCGGAGCGCAGGTACTCGCCGACCTGGGCGACCGCGCCGGCCGGTGCGGTGGAGAGCGCGGTCATCTCCGCGTCCGGGCTCGCCTCCCCGCCCAGGGCGATGAGGGGGATCCGGGCGGCCGTGCAGCGCTGGGCGAGGCGGTCGACCCCGTCAGGCCAGCCGCGGCGGCCGCCGAGGATCCGCACGACGACCACACGGGCGCCCTCGAGCACGTCGTCGAGGAAGGGCTCGATGTCCCGGGTCCCCTGCGGGTTGGCACAGCGGACGGCAGGGAATTCGTCGGGCAGGCTCGCCACGGCGGCCGCCGTGGCGAGGATCTCCGTGTCCGCGGTGGTCACGAAGCGCAGCACGGGTGCACCTCCGGGTCCGCGATGGTTACGACGCGCAGCACGGGCGCACCTCCGTGTTGATGATGGGCAGCGCGGCGGGGACACCGTCACGGATGAGCGCGCCGAGCGCTGCGGTGTCGAGGTGGTCGGCCACGAGGTCACCCAGGGCGTCGAGCCGCGCCGCGCGGGCCGCGGCGAAGGGGACCGTGCCGGGCACGAAGGTGCGTCCGCGAACCGCCGCGACGCGGCCCAGGAGGGCGCGCCGGAACCCGTCGTGCTCGAGGACGCCGTGCCAAGAGGTGCCCATCATCGCGCCAACGATGCAGCCGTCGGGCTCGCCGTCCTCGTCACGCAGCAGGGCCTCGCCGCCAGCGCGCGCCACGCGGCCGTGGCGGATTTCATAGCCGTGGGCTCCGGTGCCCAGCCACAGCGAGTCTCCGTGGCGGCGACGCAGCAGCTTGTCCGGGGCGAAGCGAGTGCTCACGGGCAGCAGCCCGAGGCCGCGGACAACACCGCGGCCGGACTCGACGTCGTCCTCGATCTGCTCGCCGAGCAGTTGATACCCCCCGCAGATGCCGAGGATCGGTCCGCCGGCCGCGGCGCGGTCGGCGAGGACCCGGTCCAGGCCCTGGGCGCGGATGCGCGCGAGGTCCTCGACGGTCGCCTTGGTCCCCGGGATCACCACCAGATCGGCCCGTTCGAGGTCCGCGGCCGAGCGGGTGAAGCGCACCCGCACCCCGGGTTCGGTCCCGAGCGCGTCGGCGTCGGTGAAGTTGGAGATCCAGCGCAGACGCAGCACCGCCACGTCGAGCGTGTCGCCGCCGCCGACGCTCGGTGTCTCGGGCCGTACGCCCTCCAGGGCGAGGGAGTCCTCGGAGTCCATCCACAGGTCCTCCAGGAAGGGCAGCACTCCCAGCGTGGGTCGGCCGGTCCGCTGCCGCAGCTGGGTGAGCCCGGGGGCGAGGATCGCGTGGTCGCCGCGGAACTTGTTGATCACGAAGCCCGCGACGTGGGCCTGATCGGCGGGCTCGAGCAGGGCGACGGTCCCGAACAGGGAGGCGAACACCCCGCCGCGGTCGATGTCGGCCACCACCACTGTGGGCAGGCTGGCCTCACGGGCCAGCCACATGTTCGTCAGGTCGTGCTCGCGCAGGTTGATCTCGGCGGGGCTGCCGGCCCCCTCGCACACGACGACGTCGTAGCGGGCGCGCAGATCCGCCAGCGCGGCGGCGACGATCGGGCGCAGGGCGTGCTTCATCTCCACGTAGGAACGGGCGTCGGCGTCGGCGTAGGGGCGGCCCATCACGATCACCTGGCTGTGGCGCTCGCCCGACGGCTTGATGAGCACCGGGTTCATGGCGATCTCCGGCTCGATCCCGGCGGCCGCCGCCTGGACCGCCTGGGCCCGGCCGATCTCGCCCCCGTCCGGGGTAACCACGGAGTTGAGCGCCATGTTCTGGGCCTTGAATGGCGCCACGGACACCCCTTGGCGGGCCAGCCAGCGACAGATCCCGGCCACGAGCACAGACTTGCCCGCGTCCGAGTGGGTGCCGCACACCAGCAGCGCGCCCTTCATCGCGGGCTCGCCGCTCGGCGCAGACCCGCGCACAGGAGCGCGGCGACGCTCGAGACGATCAGGGAGAGCTGCGCGGCACGGGTGATGTCGTTCAGGTCCGGAGCCCGGCCGTCCCCCAGGATCGGGCGCTGCTCCGTCCGCGTCCCATAGGCCAGCGGGCCGCCCAGCTGGATCCCGAGCGCGCCGGCGAAGGCCGCCTCGATCCGGCCCGCGTTTGGGCTGGGGTGGTGCGGACCGTCGCGGCGGACGGTGGCCAGGGTCACCGCCGGCGAGCCGCCGACGCAGCCGGCGGCCGCGCAGACGATCGCCGCGGCCAGACGTGCTGCGGGCCAGTTGAGTACGTCGTCGAGGCGGGCGGCGAACCAGCCGAAGTGCTCGTAGCGCTCGTTGCGGTGCCCGAACATCGCGTCGAGGGTGTTCGCGGCCCGATAGGCCGTCACTCCGGCCGGGCCGCCCAGGGCGCCCCAGAGCAGCGCGCCGACCACGGCATCGCTCGTGTTCTCGGCGAGTGACTCCACCACCGCCCGGCAGAGATCGGTTTCGTCGAGTTGAGAGGCCTCACGTCCGCACAGGGCCCGGAGCGCCGCGCGCGCCCCGTCGAGGTCGTCGGCCGCGAGTTGGCCGGCCAGCCGGCGCGCCTCCCGGCGCAGGGAGTGGCCCCCCAATGCGGTCCAGGTGAGCGCGAGCATCGCCACGGGGCGCCGTGAGCCGTGGGCCAGTGCCTCGGCGCCCGCGGCGGCGCTGGCCACCAGTCCGCCGGCCACCAGCGCGCCGCGGAGCCGGGTCGGGGCGTACGCCGCCTGCTCGAGCGCCGCGGCGACCGCGCCGAACCCGGCCACTGGATGGAAGCGGGATGGGTCACCGACGAGAAGATCGGCGCCGTATCCGGCGAGCAGCGCCGCTGCGCTCATCTGATGGTGGGCCCGTAGGCCACGGGCGTTACCTGCGTCATGCCGGATGGCACCTCCATTCGGGATCGTGCGCCCCGGTCGGTCGGAAGGATGCGCGGCGGACGAGTTCCTGACTGCCGGGACGAGCGCCCCGGGTCACAGTGGCGCGACCGTCCCGGATTCACACCGGGTTCCTCGCGCCGCCACGTTGAAGAGCGGGATCCTAGCCGCTGGCGCGGCAAAGCATCGACGGACATCGTCGAGTGCCGCTCCCGCATCCTCGGGACGCCGCGTGGCAGGGCGTCCCCGAACTCCCGGGACGGGTCGAGGCGGCCGCGCCCGTCCGGAGCCGGGGCGACGCGCCAGCCACCGGCTTCACGGTGCAGGGAAAGGGCGGGGACGGCCCGCCGTCGGGACGGGATGGCCGGTGTCCCTGGCGGACGCCCGCTCTGCGGCAGTGGCAGACGTCCGCTCCGCGACGGCTCCGGCCGCGCGCTCAGCCACGGTCCCATAATCCCACGGCGCGCCACAGCGCCAACAGGCATCCTCCTGCCGGTCCATCGGGGCGTCACAGGAGCGACACAGGCGGGGGATGTGACGGTCGCTCATGCCCCGCCGTCCCGGTTGCTGGCTGCGCCACGCGGAGGGGTGGATCGGACCCCCGCCGGGCGGGTGGGGGACTGTGTCGAGGACGTGCATGGTTCGGCTCCTCACCTGACCATCGAGGGGGGCTGCGGCGCCTGTTCAGCTGTGCGGAGGTCGGTCCGGTCAGCAGCGGGAGCAGCCCACATTCAGCTTAGGCCTCGGCGGGAAACGACCCTGCGTAGTTCTCCGCGCCCCGCAGATCGGCCCGGGGTGAGATCCGAGCCGCCCGAGCCCTGGCCGGGGCGGCGGACGGGGCACGGGCCCGAAGTCTCCGGCGCGGGCGTGAGCGCCGGCCGGTCCCGGATGATCCGGATCTGGCCCGCGTCCGTACCCAGACGGCAGAGCCGGTCTCCGTTGCCGGGCAACTCAGGGTCCACCGGGAGGAAGTGCTGATGTCGATGAAGTCGCCGGTCAGGTTCGGTCTCTGGCTGCTGCTGACCTGCTGTCTCGGCGGAGCGCTGGCCGCCGCGGCATCCGCTCGCCCGTCGCGGCATCGCCCCCCGGTCACCCGGCACGCGGGCGGGATCCGCGAGATCCCCGTGTCCTTCTCGGTGATCAACTCCAACACCTCCCTGGACTCCTGCCGAACCGATGGACATCCGTACACCATCGCGGGCACCCTCCTCCTGCCGGCCGGGGCGACACCCTCCGGGGTCACCCTGTACGCCCACGGCCTCGGCTACGGGGCGTACTTCTGGCACTTCACCGCCGTGCCGGGCTACGACTATGCCGGTAGCGAGGCAGCGGCCGGCCACGCGTCGGTGATCATCGACCGGCTGGGGTACGGGGCGTCGGGCAAGCCGGACGGGAACGCCAGCTGCCTGGGGGGCCAGGCCACGGTGCTGCACGAGATCGTCCAGGAGCTGCGCCACGGCAGTTTCGCCGCGACCGGCCTGGCGTCGGCTCCGCACTTCTCCCGCGTCGGCCTGGTCGGTCACTCCATCGGTGGGGAGATCGTCGAGATCGAGGCCTACTCCTTCCACGACGTGAATGCACTGGGGGTCATGGACTTCGCTGACGGCGACTTCTCACCCGCGGCGTACGCGACTTTCGGCGCTGATGCCGCTCACTGCCTCACCGGCGGTCAGCCCGCCGGGCCCGGTGGCCCGGGCGGCTACAGCCCCTTCGGTGCCACCACCGCGGATTACGACTCGGTGATGTTCGCCCCGGCCGACACCGACCCGACGGTCGAGACTGCGGCGAACCGCCTGCGCTCGCTCGATCCCTGCGGCGACATCACCTCGACGCTCGCCGCGACCACCCTGTCCGTGGGCAACGTGCACAAGATCGACGTGCCGGTGGCCTACGTCTGGGGCCAGAACGACGCTCTGTTCCCCGGGCCGTTGCCCTGGGCCCAGCTGCAGGAGGCCCTCTACACGGGTTCTCCGAAGGTGACGAACTTCGAGCTGCCCGGCAGCGGGCACGCGGTGACGCTGGAGCGGACCGCCCCGCTGCTGATCCGGGACATGGACGGCTGGCTCAGCGCCAACGGGCTCTGAGCCCTCGGCTGAGCTCGGCTCTCCCGGGAACGCCGCTGAGTGAGCACCCCCGGGTCCGTCAGCGCCCCCGGGGCTCCCTGGCCGCCGCTCAGTGGGCCTCGACGCTGAAGAAGTCCCGGCTGTAGGGCGTGAGGAACTGTCCGGGCACGCCCTGCTGGCCCGGGACCATCGTCACCGGGGTGACGGGGCCGAAGCGGCTGTGGCGCGCGTAGAGGTCGAAGGCGACCCACTCGGGGTTGATGTCGAGTTGGACAGCACGGACGACATGGTCGCTGAGCAGCGCGTCGGCGAGCGCCTGGGGCGTGAGCGACATGCCCCCGGCCCACACGAGGTAGCCGTTGGCGGTGACCCCGAGGGCGCCGCGGGCGGGTGCGCTCACGCCACCGAGGGTCGCGCCCCAGCACGGGATGCAGGAGACGGTCGAGTTGACCCGGCCGTTGTCGATGAGCAGGTCGAGGTTCTGGCGCACGGAGACGACCTTCTGCCCTCGGGCGGGGACGCCCTCCTCCCAGGCCCCGATGTCGGTCCTCCCGTTGGCATAGGTGACGATCGAGCCCAGGCCACGGCGCAGCGGCACGGCCACCCGCCCGTAGGACTCGAAGCCACCCGCCTCCGTGTTGAGCATGAAGCCGCCGTTGAAGGCTCCCAGCAGCATCGAGCGCTCGACATCACGGATGGAGGAGCCGTAGCGCCAACCCGTGGGACCGGCGTCGACGGTTCCCGAATGCAGACGCAGAGACAGGTACTTCTGGTTCATCGACACGACGATGGCTCCCGAGGCGAGCCGCTCGAGCCAGATGGGGTGCTGGCCACGCCAGCTGATCATGGGCACGAACCGGGTCGGGCCCGGCGGAAGTCCACGCAGCAGACGCGGGAACGCCGGACGGGCAGGCCGGGTGGCTCGGGTTGTCGTCAGGGTGCTCGCCGCGCTGGTCCGGTCCGCTGTCGGCGCTCCGCTCGTGGTCTGCCGGGCCAGCGGATGCACCGAGGCGGTTGGCGTCGCCGGGGCACCGGCGCCGCAGCCGGCCAGGGGCGCGGCCAGGGCAGCGCCCGCGAGCAACGCCGGAAGGGTCCGCCGCCCTGGGATCCGGATCCCGATCACAGCTGACCGCGGACCGCGCCTGACGGGGAGTTCACGCTGGAGATGGTGACGAAGAGGTCGGCGGGGTGCGCCGTCATGGCCTGGGCGACGGTCGCCGACGCGAGCACGCAGCCCTGGTGGTGCAGGCGCGGTCCGGGGGTGAGCACAAGGCGGGTGACGCCCGCCCGGCCCGGGGCGCCCGCGCCGAGGATCGCGTGGGTGGCCTGGTAAAAGCCGTGGAGATGGGCGAAGCGGAAGCACACCACGTCGCCGCGGTGCAGCGCGATGATCGCGTCCCCGACGGCGGCTCGCGGCGCCCCCGGATGGGGAACCGCCCGCCCGCTCATCCGGGTCCGGAGGATGACGACGGGCGCTCCCGCTGAGCTGGGCACCGGCCCGGCGGTGTGGGCGGCTGGTGTCGCCGCCTGACCACCACAAGCGGACACGAGGACGGCGAGGACAGCGGCGCACGGGGCGGCCCAGAGCCGCCGGAGAACGGATGACATACCGGCAAGCCTGCTGGAGCTTCCTCAGAATCGCCTACAGAACGGCTGAGACTTTACTTCGGCTTGACTCAGGCGGTTGCTCGGTCGGCGGGCGGGGCACGCGCGGGGACGCGCGGCCCCTCTCCCGGGGTGATCGTCGGACTCAGTCGTCGTCCCCGACTCCGTCCGACAGCGACGAGACGGCCGATGTCGCCGCCCCGACGAGGGCGGCGGCGCGCTCGGGCCGGCGCGCGACGGCGGCCAGCACGCCGGCGCCGGCGGCGGCCGTGGTGAGGCCGGCGACCGCCGCGACCCGGTGGCGGGTGAGCTCGTATTGGAGGCTCACCCCGTGGGCCTGCTCGTCGAAGGGACCATGGGCGCCACGGTCCTCGTCGACGGGTTCGTAGAGGTTGTCGTGCCCCACCGGGTCCAGCGGGTGGGAGGTCTGCTGGGAGCTGTAGCTCGTCTTGGCGAGCACCAGGTCAACGAACTTCGGGGCGATCCGTTCACCCAACAGGGTCATCACCGTGGGGATGCCCACGAGGATCTGGCGTCGCTTGTGGTGGGCGGCGAAGTAGATCGCCTTGGCGGCAACCTCAGGCTGGTAGAACGGCGGGACGGGCTTGGTCTGCTTCTCCAGCTTGGTGCGGCCCCAGGTGAACTGCGTCGTGTTCACCCCGGGCAGTTGCACCATGGAGATGCGCACCTTGGACTTGTGGTGGCGCAACTCGCAGATGACGCTCTCGGTGAAGCCCTTGCAGGCGTGCTTGGCCCCGCAATATGGCGCCTGCAGCGGAATGCCGCGGTAGGCCATGGCCGAGCAGACCTGCACGATGGAGCCGTGATCGCGGGGCATCATCCGCGTGAGGGCCGATCGCGTCCCCCAGACCATCCCCAGGTAGCTCACCTCGGTGGCGCGGCGATACTCCGCCGGCTCGATGTCGAGAAACTCCGCGTAGACAGTGACCATCGCGTCGTTGACCCAGATGTCGATGGGGCCGAAGGCATCCTCGACCGAGCTCGCCGCGGCCTCGACCTGGTCGGGGTCCGCGACGTCCGCCGGGATGACCATCGTCGCCGCCGCCCCGGCGGCCTCGGCCTCCCGTGCGGCGGCCTCGAGCCCGGCTCGACCGCGGGCGATGAGCGCGATGCGGGCCCCGTCGGCGGCAAACCGGCGGACGGTGGCTCGGCCGATCCCGCCGGAGGCGCCGGTGATCACCACGGTCTCAGGTGTTTTGGGCATGGAGTTCCTTTCTCTGAGCGGACAAAGCGCGCCTACAGCTGCTCACGAGCTCCCGGCTCGCGAATGAGGCGATGGGTCTGGGTGGAGAAGTCGCCCTCCAGGGCCTCGGCGCCCTTGTGGCGACGCAGCAGCGGCAGCACGGTGCGTCGCTCGAGGTTCTCCACCTCCAGCGCGAGGGAGCCATAGGCGGCCAGGGCGACGACGAGCAGACCGACGATCCCGGCGGCGTGCTCGAGCCCGCGGCTGGCGCTGAGCTGGTAGAGGCCGGTGAGCAGGAAGCGCACGGAGACCGCCGCCATCACGGCCGCGGGCACGAGTTTGCCGAGGCTGGAGCCGAAGGCGCAGAAGGCGACCCACGCCGAGGAGGCGAGCAACAGGACGCCGATGACGTGATCGACGTGGCCGGGGCGGCCCATCAACAGGCCGAGGCCGACGACAAGCCAGGTCGCGCCCTGGACGGCGAAGCCGGTGGCTGCGACCGTGTCGCGGCTGAGGAAGCCGAAGATCGAGGAGAGCAGCTGCAAGGGGAAGGAGAACCCGATGAGGAGGACGGCGACGATCGGCCGGTCTGTGGGGCTGAACCACCCAAGTTCGGATCCCGCGATCACGAGGCTTGCCGTGGCCAGGGCGGCGAAGCCCAGGGGAAAGGGGGTGGCGATGGGACGCAAGACGATCCGCGCCGCACGCGTGGATGCCGTCTCGGGATCGTCGTCGGCTCGAGACCGGACCGGCATGTCGGGGGTGATGCTCACGGTTCTGGACCTACCCTGACCGCTCCGGTCCGGGGACGCGGCTGTCAGCCAGAGAACATCGAGAGCGACCGCAGGGCACGGATCTGCAGCGTCGCCCAGCCACCGGCGGCGAACGCGTCGGCGACCGCGGCCCAGCGCCAGCGCCGGGACACGCTCGCGAAGACCGTGGCCATCGACAGTGAATGGACGGCGTCGATCCCCGCGCCGACCTTCAGCGCCCGTCGCTGAGACAGCCGTTGCATCAGCAGTGCCTGGGCGAGGTGGCGCAGGCCGAGGGCGGTGACGAAGGCTCGCAGCTCCCAGTCCGCCTCGCGGCCCTCCGCCTCGCTGCTCAACCGGGTCCCGAAGGCGAGGACGGCGACACCGTAGACGCTGCGGGCGATGCTCAGCCAGGTCCGGGTCATGCCGAGCAGAGGGAGGCCGCATCCGCCGAGCTCGGCGGCGCGCCGGTCAGCAGTAAGCCGCCGGCCGGCAGTCGCTGCACGAGGTCCTGGCGCTGGAGGCTGCCGAAGGCGAGGGTGACCGAGGGGCGTTGCGCGCCGATGATCTCGCCCAGCACCTCGTGGGTGAGCCGGAACGGCACGGTGATGCCCTGGGGGGAGACGCGTCCCCATTTTCCGGCGAGGAACCAGAGGGTGGCCAGGAGCCGGTCCTCGACCTTGGCCTGGTGGGTGACTGCGGCGAGGTAGCCCACCGAATGGGCGCGACGCAGCAGGCGGGCGGAGAAGTTGACGACGAGCTGGGGCCGGCGTCCCATGACCGTGGTGACGTGCTGATCGAGAATGGCCAGCCGTGCGGGCCGGAAGACGCGCCAGTCGAGCTCGGGCGGGATGACCCCCCAGATCACCGGCTCCTCCCACGGGCGGATGATGTCCCCGGCGCCGAGAACCTCGGTGGCCACCGATCCGGCGACCCGGACCCGACGGCCGAGCATCCCGTCGATGATGAGCAGGCCGAAGCTCGTCTGGGGATCCATGAAGGGCGGGTCCCACCGGGCTCGGCTGGCTTCGATGACCGGCGCGGTGAGCAGCCGCTCGGCCGCGGCGCGATCCACGTGGCTCAGTCCGTCGCCGAGATCGGGGTCGACGTCGAGGATGCGACAGGGGCGCAGCTCGGGTGCGCCGGGCGTGCGCCGGCTGGGTCCGGAGCGGTCCTCCCGGCTCAGCGCGGTCATCGCGGGTCTCCGCCGTGAGCCCGATGGCCCTCCGGCGCACCGGAGACGCAGGGGCTGAGGGGAATCTCCAGGCTCACCGCCTCGAACTCCGGCATCGGGCCGGACCCGGCAAAGGCAAAGGGTGCGGGCGCGATGTGCACGAGGAAGCGGTGGGGCCCCTCTCCCGGCAGCCACCATGCCCGTCCGTAGTGGTAGGTCGTCGGGTGCCAGGCGATGGCCTGTCGGTGGGGACCGTCCTGGCTGGCCTTCGCCGAGATGAGCGTCGCCTCGACGTTCAGAGAGGGCACGAAGCGCCCGTCGCCGGCGTCGCGGATGAACAGTGAGAACCACACGTGCTGAGCGTCGCCGCGGCCATCGCCGCCCGAGGGGTGGACCGGGGAGGTGAGGGAGGAGACCCGGAACGCTCCGGCCCGGTGGTCGAGGATGCGCTCACCGTGGAGGAGGCCGAGCTCCTCGAGGGCCGCGCCGTAGGCGTCTCCCTGGGCGCGGGCGAGCGACAGCTGTCGCTGGGTCACCCCGTCGTCATCTTCGGTGTCGCCCACCGGGGCGCGTTCCTTCGCTGACACGCTTGTCGCCCGTACCCGCGGAAGTGGCGGACGCGGGGGGACCTGTTCGCTGGCGAACAGTCACCGATCGCCAGCGGTCGCGCTCCGATTCCCATGGTGTGCAGGGGAGAGCTCGCAGGCGATGCCTTCCTCCACCTCATCAGACCCCACCGCCGCCGCCACCACCGCCCGGACCGACGGCTTCCTGCCCATCGGCGGCTATGCGGCTGTCGGCGACGGGCGTACGCTCGCGCTCGTCGGCACCGACGGCAGCATCGACTGGATGTGCCTGCCCGAGCTCGATGCGCCGGACGGCTTCCACGGCCTGCTCGATCCCGAACGGGGCGGTGCCTTCGCCCTGGCTCCGGCGGTGCCCTTTCGCAGCGAGCGCCGCTACCGCGAGGGCACGAACATCCTGGAGACTCGCTTCATCACCGACCGCGGCAGCGTGACCGTCACCGACGCCGTCACCCTCGACTCCTCGCTCGATGCACCGTGGCGTGAGCTCGTGCGCCATGTGAAGGCCGAGGACGGCGAGGTGCCGATGCGCTGGAGCTGTGCACCCACCTTCGGCTTCGCCACGCGGCAGGCGCAGTGGGAGTCCCGCGACGAGGTCCTGCTCGTCCGCGATGGCCGTCTCCAGATCGGCCTGCGCGCCTTCGACGCCGGGGAACCGCGGATCGACGGGGGCGTCGCCTCCGGAGAATTCACCCTCGGCGACGGCGAGAGCGCCCTACTGGCCCTCCTGACGTGCTGTGACCGCGCGCTGCCTGTGCCCGCCCGCGCCGCGATCGAGCGCCGCCTCGAGGACACCGCGACCGTGTGGCGTTCCTGGTCCGCGCGCGTCGCTTACGCGGGACCCTGGCGCGATGCGGTGCAGCGCAGCCTGCTCGCCCTGCGCCTCGTCGCCGACGGACGCAGCGGAGCGATCGCCGCGGCGGGAACGAGCTCCCTGCCTGAGGTGCTCGGCGGCCAGAAGAACTACGACTACCGATACGCCTGGGTGCGGGACCTCTCCTTCACCGTCGACGCGCTGCTGCGCGTCGGCATGGAGGAGCTCGCCCAGCAATCCATCGGCTGGATGCTCGACGCCGTGGGGGGTACCGCGCCACGCGTCGACCCCGTCTATCGGCTCACCGGCGAGGTCCTGCGCAGCCAGACCGAGCTGGATCTGTCCGGCTACCGCCACAGTCGACCCGTCCTCCTGGGCAACCAGGCCGGCGCCCAGCTCCAGCTCGGCGGCGCCGGGGATCTCATCGAGACGGTCTGGCAGACCGTCTGTCACGGCGCGATCCTCTCCCCGGCCACCGGCGAGCTCGTGGCCGACATCGCCGACCAGCTCGTCCACATCTGGCGCCATCCCGATGCGGGACTCTGGGAACTCGGTGATCAGTCTCAGTACATGACCTCGAAGCTGAGCTGCTGGGTGACCTTCGACCGCGTCCTCGCCCTCGCCGACCGCGGGCAGGTGCCCGCCCGCCATCCCGACCGCTGGATGCGCGCCCGCGCGGAGGTCCGGGAGTTCATCGAGACCGAGTTGTGGTCGCAGTCACGCCGGAGCTACCGCTTCAAGGCGGGCAGCGACGAGCTCGACTGCGGTGTCCTGCTCGGTGCCCGCCGGGGCTACTTCGAGCGGGGGTCCCAGCGGTTGCTCTCGACGATCGCGGCGATCGAGTCCGAGCTCGGCGCCGGCGACGGTCTGTTCTACCGCTACAGCGGCATGCCGGAGGAGGAGAATGCCTTCATCGCCTGCTCCTTCTGGATGGCCGAGGCGCTCGCCTTCTGCGGCGAGCACGAGCGCGCCCACGCGCTCGTGGATCAGATGGTGGCGCACACCAACGACGTCGGCCTGCTGTCCGAGCAGATGAACCCGGCGACAGGGGAGATGATGGGCAACGTGCCCCAGGCCCTGAGTCACCTCGGGCTCATCAACGCGGCCTGCCTCGTCCACGAGCTGAGCAAATGACCGCGCCGCAGTGGCCGCGCATCGAGGACGTGTGCACGAGCGCCTACGCCGTCCCCACCGCCACCCCGTTTGAGCAAGACGGCACGCTCACCTGGGATCGCACCGAGATCGTCGTCGTGGAGGTCCACGCCGGAGGACACGTCGGGCTCGGATACACCTACGCGAGCTCGGCCGCGGCGACGGTGATCGAGGCCACGCTCGCGGAGATCATCCGCTCGGGGGAGGTCTCCCAGCCCCAGCGGACCTGGGCGAGGATGCAGGTGGCCTCCCGTCAGCTGGGGCACAGTGGTCTCGCGGCAATGGCGATCTCGGCGGTCGACATCGCTCTCTGGGACCTCAAGGCCCGGGTGCTCGAGCTCTCCCTGGCCGACCTGCTCGGGCGCTTTCGGCCGGCAGTGGCGATCTACGGCTCCGGTGGCTTCTGCAACCTCACCGAGGATGAGCTGGCCGCGCAGGTGGCGGACTGGCGCGAGGTCGGTGCGCGGCACATGAAGATCAAGGTCGGGGCCGACCCAGGCCAGGACCCTGCGCGGGTCGAGCAGCTGCGCGAGCTGGCCGGCTCAGAAGTCGAGCTGATGGTCGACGCCAACGGCGCCTATGACGTGCCCGCCGCGCTGGCTCACGCCGAGACCTTCGCGCGCCTGGGGGTGAGCTATCTCGAGGAGCCGCTGTCCTCGCAGAACGTCAGCGGCCTGGCGGCCGTCGCCGCGCGGGCTCCCGCCGGGATGGCTGTCGCCGCCGGGGAGTACGCGTGGAATCTCACCACCCTGGAGCACCTGCTCGACGCCGGCGCGGTGCACATCCTCCAGGCCGACGTCACGCGTTGTGGCGGGATCACCAACATGTTGCGGATCGACGGCCTCTGCCGTGGCCATGAGATCCCCTTCTCGGCCCACTGCGCCCCTGCGGTGAGCGCCCACGCCTGCGCGGCGATGGAGAGCGCCCGCAACATCGAGTACTTCGTCGATCACGCGCGGATCGAGCAGCTGCTCTTCAACGGGACCATCAGCCCCGAGGACGGGGCGCTATCGCCCGACCCAGGACGCCCGGGGCACGGCCTCAGCCTCGACCAAGCACGCGCGCAGCCCCACGCCGTGGCCTGAGGGCCGCCATCAGTTCATCAGGTTGTCGGGGGCGTCCCCGGTGAGCAGCCAGCCCTGCTCGACCCGATGGACGAGACCCCGCTGGGAGAGCTCGGCCAGCGCCGTGGTGATCGTCGGCCGTCTCGAGGCCACGAGCTCGGAGAGCACCGCATGGGTGAGGCGGATGGGCAACAGCACCCCGTCCGGGCGGATCCGGCCCCACTTGGAGGCCATCTGCCAGAGCATCAGGTGCAGCCGCGTGTCGATGCGGGTGTGGGAGGCGATGGCCATGTTGAAGACCAGCTCACGGTTGCGCTGCATGACCCGTTCCACGAGCTCGCCAGCGAGCTCGGGGTACTGCGCCAGCTGGGTCGTGAAGGCGCGGTCGAGCAGGGCCAGGCGCACAGGGGAGAGGAAGCGCCATTCGGCATGCTCCTCGTCGTTCCAGAGGCGTGAGCGCGTCCACGGCTTGATGAGATCACCGGGCCCGAGTAGCACCACGGCCCGGCGTTCCTTCAGCTCGAAGGCGCGCAGGCAGATGCCGTCGAGCACGAGAAAGCCGAGATAGCCCGCAGGCGCGCCCAGAGGCGGCGTCCACGGACCCTCTCCGGCGCTCACCAGCGGAACCCGGCAGGACGCGATCGCCGCGGAGCGCCGCTCCTCCGGGATCACCTCTGCCAGGTCAGCATCCTCCACCAGCAGCTGTACGGCGGTGCGCACGTTGGTACGCGAAGCTTCCCCAAACACCAGGGCCAGTGTGACAGGGCCGTCCCGCCGTCACCGCCGGTCGGTTCGCTGCGTCAGCGAGAGTGGACGCTCGCGGGCGACTGCGCTCGCCTGATCACCCCACCGACGGACCGGGTCGCCGCAGGGCTCGGAGTCGGCCGCCGGTCAGCCCGACAGCGCGAGGGGCGCCGGCGCCGGGACCGCCGCGGTGTGGCCTGCGGCGTCGGCCGCCGCTCGCACTTCGAGCAGTGCCCGCACCAGCTCGTGGGGGGACTCCAGCGGACCCATGTGGCCGATCCCGGGCAGCTCGATGAGCCGAACCAGCTGGGGGAGGGAGTCGGCGATCTGCTCGGCGTGGGAGGTCGGCGTGAGCCGGTCCAGCCGGCCGGAGAGGACGAGTGTGGGGACGGTGATGTTCGCCAGAGCATCGAGCAGATCCATGTCGCACATGGCCAGGCCCGCCGCTGCGCGCACTTTGGGGGGACAGCGCACGAGCATCCGTTCGTAGAAGTCGACCTGCGCGTCGGATGCGTAGGGGCCGAAGGCGACGTAGCGCAGCACGCCACGCGAGAGGACCGTCGAGAGACTGGGGACGGGCATCGGATTGCCCATGAAGGCGAACCGCGCCACCGCAAGAGCGAGGGCCGGAGGCAGCACCTGGGGCATCAGCTTCGTCGCCGCGATGAGTCCGGCGACCCCCGTGTTCATCAGTACGGCCCCGGCGACGCGCGCCGGCACGTCGTGGTGGCGGGCCCAGGCGGCGATCGACATCGCCCCCATGGAGTGTCCGGCGACGATGACATCGCGGCGGCCCGCGCAGGTGGCACTGAGCACCGCCTCGAGATCCTCGCCGTAGCGCTCGATGTGCCAGTCCCCGCCCGCAGCCGGGGTCGAGCGGCCCTGGCCGCGCAGGTCATAGGCGACCACGCGGTAGCCCTGATCGAGCAGCTCGCGGGTCATCGAGTCGAACAGGGCCAGGGTCTCGGTCCAGCCCGGGGCGAGCACGAAGGTCGGTGCCGCGTCGGGTCCGAAGACCTCAGCGTGGATGCCGGTCCCGTCCTTGGAGGCGGCGAGCACCGCTTGGCCCCGGAGCGGGTGGCCCAAGCGCCGGTGCTCGGGATCGGCGCCCAGGCGGCGGCGGAAGCTCAGCTCGGCCAGTCCGGCGCCGGCCAGCCCCAGCGCGCCGGCGCCGGCCACGCGGATCATCGCGCCCAGACGCTCACGGCGGTTCGGCTCACCAGTCATCTCGTCCTGCTCAACCGGATGCATCACCATCATCGCCACAGCCTACAGACTTGTGACAACGTATGAGTCTCCCGCACCCCTCCGGGCCCCGGCGCACGGACTCGCGCCGGCCCCTGCGGGCACCGCCCGGTCACCGCCAAATCACAGGCGCGAGCAGGTGATCTGTTTATTCTGGAACGGTGACTGCGACAGACGCCCGCCCCAGCATTGAGAAACTGTCCGTCGATGCCATCCGTGTGCTCTCGATAGACGCGGTGCAGAAGGCCAACCAGGGGCACCCGGGGGCGCCCATGGGGCTCGCGCCGGTGGCCTACGCGCTGTACGCGCGACTGATGAAGCACAACCCGCGCAATCCGGCCTGGATCGACCGTGACCGCTTCATCCTCTCCAACGGCCATGCCTCCATGCTCCTGTACGCGAGCCTGTTTCTCGCCGGATATCCCATCACCCTCGAGGACATCGAGAACTTCCGCGTGCTCGGCTCGGTCACCGCCGGACACCCCGAGAAGTGGGACGTCCCCGGCATCGAGGCGACCACCGGTCCGCTCGGCCAGGGCATCTCCATGGCCGTCGGTCTCGCCCTCGCCGAGCGCTGGTTGGCCGCGAACTTCAACACTGCCGAGCACCAGGTCGTCGACCATCACACCTGGGTGATCGCCTCCGACGGGGACATCCAGGAGGGCATCTCCTCCGAGGCCTCCTCGTTGGCCGGTCACTGGGGCCTGGGCAAGCTGATCGTCTTCTTCGACGACAACAAGGTCCAGCTCGCCTCGAAGACCGACCTGGTCTTCTCCGAGGATGTCACCGCGCGCTACGAGGCCTACGGCTGGCAGGTGCTCGAGGTCGGCCACAGCGCCGACCCACACGCCGACCTCGACGTCGACGAGATCGAGCGCGCCGCCCGCCAGGCGCTGGCCGAGCCCGATCGTCCAACGCTCATCCGCGTCCACTCCCACCTCGGCTACGGCAGCCCCAACAAGCAGGACACCTCTGCCGCCCACGGATCACCGCTGGGCGAGGACGAGGTGCGGCTGGTGAAGGAGTTCCTCGGCTGGGATCCCGACAAGCACTTCTACGTGCCGCCGGAGGTGCTCGAGCACTGGAGCCACCAGACCGTCGAGCGCGGGGCCGCTGCCCAGGACGACTGGGAGGAGCGCTTCTCGGCCTACGCGAAGACGGACCCAGCGCGGGCGGCGCAGCTCAGGCGGATCGTTTCCCACCAGGGCCTGCCCGAGGGCTGGGACGCTGAGGTGCCGACCTTCTCGCCGGCGGACAAGGCGATCGCCACCCGGGCGGCGTCGGGCAAGACGATCCAGTGGGCCGCAGCCGCCATCCCCGAACTCGTCGGCGGCTCCGCCGACCTCGCCTCCTCGAACAACACCGACATCGACGGTGGCGGCGACGTCCTCAAGGGCGAGTACGGCAACCGCAACGTCCACTACGGTGTGCGTGAGCACGCCATGGGGGCGATCACCAACGGCCTGGTCCTCCACGGCCTGCGCGCCTTCGGGGGAACCTTCCTCACCTTCTCGGACTACATGCGCGGGGCGGTCCGGCTTTCGGCGCTTATGAAGCTGCCCTCGATCTGGGTCTGGACCCACGACTCCATCGGTCTGGGCTCCGATGGCCCGACCCACCAGCCGGTTGAGCATGTCGCCGCGCTGCGGGCGATGCCCAACCTCTCCGTCGTCCGGCCCGCCGACGCGAACGAAACCGCACTGGCCTGGAAGTTCGCCCTGGGCCACCAGGACCGGCCGACGGCCCTCGCTCTCAGCCGTCAGAACCTGCCGATCCTCGATCCGGCCAGGATCCCCGCCGACGCGATCGAGTCGGGCGCCTACGTGCTCCAGGACCCCGAGGACGGTGCGGCTCCGGAACTCATCCTCATCGGCACCGGGTCGGAGGTCTCGCTCTGCCTCGAGGCCGCGGCGCTGCTGGGTGCCGACGGGATCAAGGTCCGCGTCGTCAGTGCGCCCTGCCTGGACACCTTCGCCGAGGCCGACCCTGGCTATCAGGAGTCGGTCCTGCCGACCAAGGTCGGCGCCCGTGTCGCCGTCGAGGCCGGCGTCCAGTTCGGCTGGGAACGCTGGATGGGCTCCTTCGGGTCCTTCGTGGGCATGCACTCCTTCGGTGCGTCGGGATCGGCCGAGGCGGTGTACGAGCACTTTGGGATCACCGCGGAACGGGTAGCCCGGGTGGGGCGGGACGCCGTGGCCCGCGCCGCCGCCGCGGATCTGTAGATCAGACGAGAAAAGGACACGCCGCATGAGCACGCTCACCGAGGTCAACCCGAACCTGAAGGCGCTGACCGACGCAGGGGTGAGCGTGTGGCTGGACCAGCTTGGTCGCAGTCTCGTGGCCGGCGGTGAGCTCACGCGCCTCAGCGTGCAGGAGTGCCTGCGCGGGGTCACCTCGAACCCGTCGATCTTCGAGAAGTCGATCCTCGGGACCACCGACTACGACGCCGAGATCAAGTCCCTCGCCCTCGCCGGGCGCAGCGCCAAGGACATCTACGACGCGCTGGCCATCGCCGACGTGCAGGCGGCGGCGGATGCGCTCAACGGCGTCTACCGCGACACCGGCACCGTCGACGGCTTCGTCTCCCTCGAGGTGGCGCCCGACCTGGCCAAGGACGCGGACAAGACGATCGCGGCGGCGCGCACGTACTGGAAGGCCCTCGCGCGCCCCAACGTGATGATCAAGATCCCCGGCACCTCTGAGGGGATCCCGGCGATCGAGACGGCGATCGCCGAGGGCATCAACATCAACGTCACGCTGCTCTTTGCCGTCGAGGCCTACGACCAGGTGATCGAGGCCTACCTGCGCGGGCTCGAGCGCCGCCACGCCGAGGGCAAGTCCCTGGACGTCCACTCCGTCGCCTCCTTCTTCGTTTCCCGCGTCGACACCGCCGTGGACAAGCAGCTCGGCGATGAGCACCCCGAACTTCACGGCAAGGCCGCCCTGGCCAACGCCCGCGCCGCCTACCGGCTCTTCCAGGAGCGCTTCTCGGGTGAGCGCTGGCAGAAGCTCGCCGACGCCGGTGCCTTCGTCCAGCGTCCGCTGTGGGCCTCCACCGGGGTGAAGAACCCCGACTACCCCGACACGATGTACGTCGACCAGCTCGTCGCCCCGCACACGGTGAACACGATGCCCCTGGCCACCCTCAACGCGGTGGCCGACCATGGCCACGCGGTGCCGGCCAGCGCCGAGGAGAACCCCGCCGAGGTGCTCGCCGCGCTGAAGGAGGCCGGCGTCGACATGACCGCGGTCACCGAGCAGCTGCTCGCTGAGGGCATCACCCAGTTCGAGGACGCGATGAACGGCCTGCTCGCCGGGATCGAGTCCGCCCGCCAGGCGGCGATCACCGGCCGGCCGCCGACCATCGAGGCCTCATTGCCGGCGGCCTTTGAGGCCGCCGAGACGACGCGGGTGAAGGCCGCCGTGTCCGAGAACGTCGCCCGGCGCGTGTGGAAGCGCGACGTCGCGCTGTGGGGCGGCCCGGGCGTGCCCGAGATCGACAACCGCCTCGGGTGGCTGACGGTCACCGAGCAGATGCTCGAGCAGATGGTCGAGCTCAAGAGCCTCACCAAGGAGCTCACCGACGCGGGCTTCACCGACGCGGTGCTGCTCGGCATGGGCGGCTCCTCACTCGGCCCGGAGGTGATCCGCCAGTCCTTCGGTGATCAGCCCGGTGGTCTGGCCCTGCAGGTCCTCGACTCCACCCACCCCGACGCGATTGCCGCCGTCGAGGCGAGCGTCGACCTGGCCAAGACGATCTTCATCGTCTCCTCCAAGTCCGGGGGAACGATCGAGACGCTGTCGCAGTACCGCTACTTCAAGGCCAAGTGCGGGCCCGAGCAGTTCGTCGTCGTCACCGACCCGGGCTCGCCGCTGGCCGACCTCGCCGAGCAGGACGGTCTGCGCCGCACCTTCCTCAACCCGCCGGACATCGGCGGGCGCTACAGCGTCCTGTCCTACTTCGGCCTCGTCCCCGCGGCGCTGGCCGGCGTGCCGATCGAAGAGCTGCTCAAGACCGCCCAGGCCGGCGAGCAGGCGACCTCCCAGTTCGACGGCTCGGAGTCCAACCCCGGCCTGTGGCTGGGCGCGACCATCGGCGAGTTCGCCAACCAGGGCCGGGACAAGCTCACCTTCGTCGTCTCCGAGCCGCTGGCCTCCTTCGGCCTGTGGGTCGAGCAGCTCGTCGCCGAGTCGACCGGCAAGCACGGCAAGGGCATCCTGCCCGTGGCCGACGAGCCCCTCGGGGCGCCGGAGGTCTACGGCGAGGACCGCGTCTTCGTGTACCTGCGCAACGCCGAGGACCCGGACGAGGCGCTGGACGCCAAGGTTCAGGCGCTGTCGGACGCCGGGCAGCCGACGATCACCCTGGCCACCCACGGGGCCGAGGATCTCGGCCGGCTGTTCTTCGTCTCCGAGTTCGCCGTCGCCGTGGCCGGCTGGACGCTGGACATCAACCCCTTTGACCAGCCCAACGTCCAGGAGGCCAAGGACAACACCAGCCGCGTGCTGGAATCCGGCTCGGTGCCCGAGATCACCCCGGCCGACGACGCGGCGTTGACGGCGCTGCTCGACGTCCGCGCACCCCACTACGTGGCGATCCTCGGCTACCTCGCCTTCGATCCGGAGGTCGACGCGGCGATCCGGGAGCTGCGCGAAGCGATCCGCGCCCGCACCGGGATGGCCACGACCTTCGGCTACGGGCCCCGCTTCCAGCACTCCACGGGCCAGGAGCACAAGGGCGGGGCGCCGATCGGGCGCTTCCTCCAGCTCGTCGACACGCCGCGGGCGACGCTGGAGATTCCGGGCCAGTCCTACGACTTCGGGACGCTCATCGCTTCCCAGGCGGCAGGGGACATGCAGACCCTGCACGCCCACGACCTCGCTGCCGAGCGGGTCGTGCTCGAGGGGGATCCGGCCCCGGCGATCCGGGCGCTCACCGAGCGCATCACCGGCTTGCTCTCGGTTCGGCGCGGCACCTAGGCTCCGGCGCACGTGGCCCTCGGCGAGCTCGACACCGACACCAATCCCCTGATTGCGGGGCTGGAACGGCTTCCCGTCCGCTCGACGGCGGTGATCATCTTCGGCGCGACGGGTGACCTGGCCGGACGCAAGCTGCTGCCAGCCCTCTACAACCTCGCTCACGAGGGCTCGCTGCCCGAGCACATCGAGCTCGCCGGCGTCTCGCGCGGGGACATCTCCGACGATGCCTTCCGCGCCCAGGCGCGGGAGGCGATCGAGACCTTCAGCCGGCGGCCGCCGAACCCCGAGGTGCTCGACGGGCTGCTGGAGAACGCCCGCTTCGTGTCGGGGAGCTTCGACGACCCGGACATGTACGCCCGGTTGGGGCAGACGCTGGCGGGCTTCGATGAGCGCGCCGGCCAGCCGCTGAACCGGATCTTCTACCTGTCCACAGCGCCGCAGTTCTTTCCGGTGATCATCGGCGAGCTCGGCCGGCACGGGCTCAATCAACCCACCCACCCGTCGTCCGGAGGGGACGTGCGGGTCGTCATCGAGAAGCCCTTCGGCTACGACCTCGCCTCCGCCCTGGCCCAGAACGAGGCCGTCCAGGCCGTCTTCGCCGAATCCCAGATCTTTCGCATCGACCACTACCTGGGCAAGGAGACGGTGCAGAACCTGATGGCGCTGCGCTTCGCCAACGCGCTCTTCGAGCCGGTGTGGAACCGCAACTTCATCGATCACGTTCAGATCACCGCCGCCGAGGACCTCGGCATCGGCGGGCGGGCCGGCTACTACGAGGGCGCGGGCGCGCTGCGCGACCTCGTCCAGAACCACATGCTCCAGCTGCTCGCGCTGCTGGCCATGGAGCCGCCGACCTCCTTCGAGGCCAACCGCCTGCGCGACGAGAAGGTCAAGGTGCTCGCCTCGATCGTTCCGCCCGACCCCACGCGGGTCCATGAGATGTCGGTCCGCGCCCAGTACGGCCCTGGCACCGTCGCGGGGGTCAACGTCCCCGGCTACCTCGAGGAGCCCGGCGTCGCACCGGACTCGCGGACCGAGACCTACACCGCGCTGAAGCTGGAGATCTCCAACTGGCGCTGGGCCGGTGTCCCCTTCTACCTGCGCACGGGCAAGCGTCTCGCCCGCAAGCTCACCGAGATCGCCGTCACCCTCAAGCCGGTGCCTCACCTCGCCTTCCAGTCCGAGGGCTCACTCGGGGTCCAGCCCAATCAGATCATCCTCACCGTCCAGCCCGACGAGGGCGTGTCGGTCTCGCTTGGGGCGAAGATCCCCGGGACGCGGATGCGCATCCGGCCGGTGAACATGGAGTTCCACTACGGAACGTCGTTTCTGTCGGAGTCTCCGGAGGCCTACGAGCGCCTCATCCTCGACGCCATGCGCGGGGACGCGACGCTGTTCACGCGCAACGACGAGATCGAGACCCTGTGGGGGATCATCGACCCGATCCTCGCCGGCTGGGCGGCGGACACTGACACCCCGATCCCCACCTACATTGCCGGTTCCGCTGGCCCCGCGGCGGCGGACACGCTGCTGCGCGACACGCGCTGGCGCCGCCTCTAGCGTCAGGGGACCCCGGGGCGATGACCGAGCAGACGACCTGGAGCGCGCAGGACACGACCCCGGATGCGATCGACTCCGCGTTGCGCCGGCTGCTGCGCGAGCGCCACGCCCAGGACGCCTCGCTCGTCCCCGCGCGGGTGCTCAACCTCGTCGTCATCGCCGACCGGGAGTGGCGCGGGGAGATCATCAACCGGCTCGAACGGGTTGGGCGCTACCACGCGTCCCGCACGATCTTGTGCTCGATCTCCGAACAGCGCAGCGGCCTGGACGCGCGCGTCGTCCTCTCCAGCGACGGGCCCGGGGGCGCGGTCTCGGTGCTGCGTGAATGGGTCGAGCTCGACCTGGGCATCGATGCGCTGGCCCGCATCGACACGATCCTCGATCCGCTGCTCGTCTCCGAGCTCCAGACCGTGCTGTGGTCGCCCCACAATCACGACGACGCCGTCGAGGCGCTGTTGGAGATGACCGACGTCATCCTCATCGATACGGACGACCCGGCGAACTTCGACGGGCCCCGGGCCGCGCTGGCCCGCTCCTGGGCGTTGCAGGACCGTACCTACGTCGTCGATCTCGCCTGGCTGCGCACGACCCCCTGGCGTGAGCGGCTCGCCGCCGCCTTTGACGATCCCTCCCGCCGCGGCGAGCTGCCGGCCCTGGCCAGCGTCGCCGTGCGTCACAACCCCGGCTCACTCACCTCTGCGCTGCTGCTCAGCGGCTGGCTCGCCTCGCGCCTGGGCTGGTCACCCGAGCCACTGGTGGCCACCGCCGGCGGTGCCTACCGGGGCACCGCCGCGGCTCAACGCCCCGGGGGCGCCCACGACGTTGCCTTCTCCGGGATCGTCGGTTTTGACTTTGAGCCCGTCGCCCAGACGGTGCCCGGTATCGCCGGGGTCACCGTCGGCACCGACTACGGCTTCTCGCTCGCTCTGGACCGGGCTCCCGGCGGGCTGCTGGCCCGTCAGCGCCGGCCCGCCCCCGCGCCGCTGCGCGAGTGGCGTGTGCTCGGCGCCTCCCGCGGGGAGGGGGGCATCCTCGGCGAGGGGGTGCGCCAGGCCCTGCTGCGTGACCCCACCTACCGTCCCGCCCTCGCCCAGGCAAGGAGATTCGAGCCATGAGCACCGACATCCGCATCCTCGACGACCCGCGTGCGGAGTGCGCCGCCCTGGTGGCGGCGGCCCTGCCGCGCGGCCCGGTGGTGCTCACCGGCGGTTCGACCAACCGCGCCTACGCCGACGTCCCGCGGGCCGCCTGGGCCGGGACGGAGCTGTGGTTCAGCGACGAGCGCTGCGTACCGGTCGACGACGAGCGCTCCAACTACGGGGCGCTGGTGGGAGCGGTGGGTGACGCCCTCGTCGACGCCCAGGTGCACCGGATCGCCGGGGAGGACGGGCCCGAGGCGGCCGCAAAGGCGCACGAGCACTCCCTGCGCGAGCACGACATCGTCGGGCGCGGCTTTGAGCTGTTCCTCATCGGCCTGGGCCCCGACGGCCACATCTGCTCGATGTTTCCGGGTCAGAGCTCCCTCGACGAGCATCGGCGCCTGTGCGTCGGGGTGCCCGAGGCGGGCCTGGAGCCCTACGTCCCCCGCGTGACCCTCACCTTCGGCGCGATCGCCCTGGCTCGTCACGTCGTCGTGATGGCCGCTGGGGAGGGGAAGGCCGACGCGGTTGCGGGGGCCTTTGCCGAGGACGCGCCCGCCTCCCGTGACCTGCCCGGCTCGCTCCTGGGCGAGTACGCCCAGCGCATCACCGTGCTCACCGACGAGGCGGGGGCCTCGCGGCTGTGAGTCGCTTCCTCGGTCTCGACCTGGGGGGGACCAAGGTCGCCGCCGCGATCCTCAACACGCCCGGGACGGCGGACGGGACCGCCGCTGAGCTCTCCCCGCCGATCCAGCACCCGACCGAGCTCGGTTCCGCCGAAGCGCTCCTCTCCCAGCTCACCACGATCGTCGCGGAGGCGCGGGGTGGGGGGGAGCTGGACGCGGTCGGCATCGGCGTTCCCTCGGTGGTCGACTTCGCCTCCGGGCGTGTCGTCGACTCGGTGAATATCCCCCTCGCTGACGTTCCCCTGCGCGAGGTGCTCTCTCAGCGCCTGGGGGTCCCCGTCTTCGTCGACAACGACGCGACCGTCGCCGCGCTCGCCGAGGCCCACGACACGGACCTGCGCATGGTCGCCCAGCATCTGGTGCTCCTCACCATCGGCACTGGGGTCGGCGGCGGGCTGGTGCTCAACGGCCGCCTCTACCGGGGCGCGTTCGGCGGTGCCGCCGAGGTCGGCCACACCCTCATCGGTCTGCCCGTGGCCCCGGCCGGACGGCGGCCGGCGGGCTTCCCGGCCGATCTGCCCGAGGACGTCCCGGCCCCGTCGGGGACGATGCCCCATCCCGGCTCACTGGAGTCGCTGGCCTCCGGCCGCGCGCTCGACGCGCTCACCGTCGCCGCGGGCGTGGGTGCCCACGGTCCGGAGGCCGTCGCCGCCGCGCGGGCCGGATCCGAGGCGGCCCGCCGGCTCATCCGTCGTTGGGCCCACGCCATCGGAGTCGGCATTGCCAACGCAGTCAACCTCTTTGATCCCCAGGAGGTGGTCATCGGCGGCGGAGCCGCGGCGGCCGCGGACCTGTTCCTGGAGGAGGCGGTCGCCTTCGCCCAGGGCTACATCCACCCTGGCCTGCGCGGCCACGCCACGGTGCGCCTGGCCCGCTTCGGCGCCGACGCCGGGGTGATGGGCGCCGCTCTCCTCGCCGCGCACGAGTTCCACGGCGCCCCCGTGCTCGTCCCCGGGCCGGTGGCCAGCCGCTGATGCCGGGGCCGGTGGCGGTCCCGGTCGCCCCACGGGGAGCGGCGGCTGGGGGCGGTGGACTCATGATCGGCCTGGTGCGCCACGGCCAGACCGAGTGGTCCGAGAACGGGCGCCACACTTCCGTCACCGACCTTGCGCTGCTCCCCGCCGGGCGCCAGCGCGCAGCCGGTCTGGCTCCCGTTCTGGCGGCCGAGCCTGTCGACCACGTGCTGGTGAGTCCACGTCGCCGGGCCCGGGAGACCGCGCAGCTCGCCGGCTTCGGGGAGCGTCTCGAGGTGAGCGAGGACCTGGCCGAGTGGCACTACGGCGACTACGAGGGACTCACCACTCCCCAGATCCGCTTGCTCCAGCCGGCCTGGAACCTGTGGCGGGACGGCTGTCCCGGCGGAGAGTCACCGGCGCAGGTAAGCGAGCGTGCCGACCGCGTCATCGCCCGGTTGCTCGCGCTGGAGGCCCGGGTCCTCATCTTCGCCCACGGCCACATCCTGCGGGCGCTCACCGCCCGCTGGCTGGAGGCGCCGCTGGATCTGGGTGATCAGCTGGTGCTCGACCCGGCCACCCTCAGCCGCCTGGGCCTCGAGCACGGTCGTCGGGCCCTGCTGAGCTGGAACGCCCGGGTCGACCTCGCTCCGGCCGGCGCCGGCGCCGGCGCCCCGGCGGCGCTCTGAACCGCCGCCGCCGAGGGCCGCGACATCCCCGGGGCCCTGCTAGCCTCAGCGCTCCGCGCGGCTGTGGCGGAATTGGTAGACGCGCAGGCTTCAGGTGCCTGTGTTCTTCGGGACGTGGAGGTTCGAGTCCTCTCAGCCGCACTGGACTGAGACCCCGCGCCCGGCGGGGTCTCAGTCGTTGCGGGGGAAGAACGGCCGGGCCCACGCCGTCTCGTTCCCGCCACGGCGGCGTGATGCAGACGGGGAAATCGTCGGCCCCCGCCGGTGGCCGTTGACGGGATTCCCGCGCTGTCAGACTGCTCGGGTGACCCGTCGAGGCTGGATCCTCTTCAGCGCCCTGTCGGTCATCTGGGGCGTGCCCTACTTCTTCATCCGCGTCGCCGACCGCGGCGGCATGCCCCCGCTCGATCTCGCCTGGCTGCGGATCGTCCTTGCCGCGCTGATCCTCCTCGGGCTTGCCGGACGCCGGGGCACCCTCGGCCAGCTTCGTGGTCGCCTGGGCTGGGTGGGCGTCTACGCGGTGGTGGAGATCGCCATCCCCTTTTCGCTCATCGCGGTGGGTGAGCGCCACGTCGCCTCCTCGCTCGCGGCGATCGTCATCGCCGCCGTGCCGCTGATCGTCGCCGTCCTCGCCCTGGGGATCGATGCCGAGGAGCGGCCCACGCCACGGCGGAGCGCCGGGCTGCTGGTCGGCTTCGCCGGTGTTGTCGCGCTCGTCGGCCTCGACGTCTCGGCCCACGGCCAGGCTCTGGCCACCGTCGGCCTGTTGGTCTCCGCCGTCGGCTATGCCCTCGGGCCGCTGCTCATCAAGCACCGTCTGGGCGGCCTCGATGCCGCTGCGGCCATGGGCGCCGCGCTCGCGCTCGCCGCGCTCGCCCTCACCGTGCCGGCGCTGTTGGCGTTCCCCGCCCGGGCGCCGAGCGCCAACGCCTTCGCCGCGGTGGCCGTCCTCGGGGTCATCTGCACGGCCGTGGCCTTCCTGCTGCTCCCCGGCCTCGTCGGCGAGGCGGGCCCCGCACGCGCCTCGGTGATCACCTACGTGAACCCGATCGTCGCCGTTCTGCTCGGCGTGACGCTGCTGGGGGAGCGGCTCGGCGCCGGTGCCCTCGTCGGCCTTGGCCTGATCCTCAGCGGCTCCTGGCTCGCCACGGGACCGGGGCGTGGTGCGCCGGCGATCGAGCCCGCCCCGGCGGACGGCGGGGGCGGGGGGCGGGTTGGGGCGGGCGCCGAGGCCAGAGCCGGGGCCTCGTGAGGGCCCCGTCACTGCGGAGATGACGCTCAGCGCCCCGTCGACTCGGCGGCGATGGCTACGGCGAACCGCCGGCTGGCCCCGGCGTCGGTCCGCAGATAGAGACAGGGTTCGATCGCCTCGAGCTCGATGAGCACGGGTGCGCCCTCCGGGCCGGGCACCATATCGACCCGGGCATACAGCGGCGTGCCGAACCGCGCCGTCACCTCGGCCATCACGGCGTGAGCCAGCGCCCGCTGGGCCGCGGTGGCTCGGCCGGCGCTCACCAGGTCGTCCTCGAGCATCACCGCCGCGGGCGCCGCTGGCCCCACGGCCAGCGGCGCGACCCCCGGCTGTCGCAGCACCGCACCCTTGTGCAGCACATGTGAGAGTCGGCCGGCGATGAAGACCACGGCCGTCTCACCCTCAGCGTCGACCCCGGGGAGATACGGCTGGATCAGCGCGCAGCGTCCGCTCGCTTGGATCGCGGCGATGAGGCGGCGGGCGTCCTCATGGTCCTCGGGACCGAAGCGTCCCGTGTCACGGCCGCCGGCTGAGACATTCGGCTTGACCACGACCTCCCCGGAGAGGATCGGTGCGGCGGCTCCGGGGGAGACGACCCGGGTGGGCACGGTAGGGACGTCGAGACTCTGCAGGTAGCGCTTGTCGGCGTTGAAGACGACGAGCTCGGGCCGGTTGCGCAGGCGTTCGGGGCCGACGTGCTCGCACCAGGCGAGGAAGGCCTCCAGTGCGAGGGTGTAATCCCACACCGAGCGGATGATCACCCGGTCAAAGCTCGCCCAGTCGACCGTCGGGTCGTTCCAGACCTCCCATCGGGCACCCAGCTGCGTCAGCGTCTCGGCGTCGTCTTCGCGCCCCCGGGCGATGTTCTCGGAGGTGGCAAAGGCGATCCGCATCGGCCGGGGGATCCTAGCCCGCCGTCACACCCTCGCTCCGTACCTGCCCGGTCCTGCGGCTCGGGGTCAGCCCGGGATGCCCGGTCGCGGGCCGTGCGGCAGGGCCGGGGAGCGTCGCCGGGATCGAGCGGGATCATCGTCCTGGGGCAGGCCCCGCCAATTCAGGCAACGGCGGGCTCCTGAGCAGCGCCCCGTCGTGGGGGGTGTACAGACTCTCGTGCCCGTCATCCCAGAGGATGCGGTAGCGCGGGGCGGGGTCGACCGTGACGACCTCCTCGATCATGCCCCGCCGGGGAGCCCGCTCTGTGGAGCGCGCCTGATGCTCGATCCTGTCGCCGACCTCGAAGAGCATGCCGGGGCCGTCCTTTCACTCGCTGGGGTGCGCCCAGACTTGCGCATCTCCGGCCCCGCGGCCTCCGCAGGCGGGGCGGAGCTGCCTCGGGATCAACTACGCAGTGGCCCGGCGGCGGCGGAGCGGATCAGCGTCTTGCCCAACGAGAGCAGCAGGGCGTCGTTGGCACCCTCGCCGATCTGGGTCTGGGGCGCGTCACGACGGAGCCGGGCCAGCTCGGACTCCCACGTGTAGGAGCGGCTCGCCGCGAGCCGCGAGGCCGTGTCGACCGCCCAGATCGCCGTGTCGGAGGCGATCACCTTCGCTGCGCTGGCCAGTTCACCCGCCTCGGGGTCACCGGTGTCGATCCCTCGGGCCGCCGCGTCGATGACCGCCTCGACGGCGCGCTGGCGGGCGCGCAGCTCCCCGATGCGCAGCCGCGCGTGGGTGTGGTTGCCCAGCAGGCCGTCCCCGATCACCCGGGTCGTCGACTCCTCGAGGGCGCAGGTGAGCGCCCGGTCGATGATTCCGAGGGCCCGGCAGGCGACGTTGACCCGGCCGATGGCGAGCACGTCGATCATCTGGCCGAGGCCCCGGCCGCGGCCGTCCTCGCCCCCGAGGATCTCGGCGCCGACGGCGTGGTGGTGAACGAAGGTCCAGGCCGCCGACTCCACCCCGCGGTACCCGACCTTCTCCAGCCACTGGGTCTGCCAGCTGTCGCTGCCGCGGCCGGTGGCCGGGAGCACGACACAGGACGGGCGCTCGGCCCCGCGCTCGGTGGCGAGCATGAAGGCCAGCGGAAAGGAGATGCCGCCGGCGATCCATTGCTTGGCGCCGGTGATGATCAGGCCGTCGTCGGCGGGCTCGACCTCGGTCTCCAGATGCTGGACGTCGCTGCCGGCTTGAGGCTCGGTGATGGAGAAGGAGGACCACACGCCACCGGAGGCGATCGCGGGCAGCCAGCGCTTGCGCTGGGCCTCGGTGCCGTAGCGCAGCAGCAGGGCGGTCCCCAGGTAGGTGGTGTTCACCGCGCCGGTGAGGGAGATCCAGCCCTGGGCGAGCGTGCGCCATACCGGGACGAGGTCGGCCACGCTCAGCTCGGGTCCGCCGTAGCGGGTGGGGACCATCGCCGCGGGGACGCCGATGGTGCTCAGCCGGTCGAGGATCGCCTGAGGCAGGACGTCGTCTCGGTCCCAGGTCTCGACCTGGGGCATCACCTCGTCGTGCACGAGCTCCTGACAGGCGGTGAGCATGCTCTGGGGGGAGAGGGACCGATCCGCGGCCGGCCCGCGCGAAGAAGTGCTCATGAAGAGGAAAGCTTCCCCTTCCGGCCCAGGAACATGTGGACCAACCGCACACACCGTCGTGCGTCGGCGTGGACGAGCCCTGTGCTCGGGACGCCGGACGCAGCGGCGAGCGCGTAGGATTGGGCAAGTCAGTCGAGGGAGAGGGGACCCATGCTTGAAGGCCTCATGCAGGACGATTTTCCGCTGACGCTCACGCACGTGCTTGAGCGGATGCGGACTCTGAACGCCGGCGCGGAGATCGTCACCCTCCGGGATGGCGACGGCACCCGCACGCGGGCCAGCTTCGGCGAGGTGAGTGAGCGGGTGGACCGCCTCGCTGCGGCGCTGCTCGCCCACGGGATCGCCCCGGGGGACCGGGTCGGCACCTTCGCCTGGAACACCCAGGAGCACGCGGAGCTGTACATGGCCATTCCGTGCATCGGCAGCGTCCTGCACACGCTCAACATCCGTCTGTTCCCCGAGCAGCTCGCCTACGTCGTCAATCACGCCGAGGACCGCATCATCTTCGTCGACGACTCGCTCGTGCCGCTGCTCGAGCGGGTCGCGGACCAGCTCACGACGGTCGAGCTCTTCGTGGTCATCGGCGACGGTGACGCCGGCTCGCTCACCCCCGTCGTCCGCTACGAGGAGCTGCTCGCCGGCGCCGAGCCGCTGGCGGAGTACCCGACCCTGGACGAGCGTGCCGCCGCTGCTCTCTGCTACACGAGCGGGACCACCGGCAACCCCAAGGGCGTCATGTACTCGCACCGCTCGACGTTGCTGCATGCCCTCTCCACTGGGCTGTCGGAGGCGCTGGGCGTCACCTCGCGGGACCGCGTCCTGCCGATCGTGCCCCAGTTCCACGCCAACGCGTGGGGCCTCGTGCACGGCTCCTTCCTCATCGGGGCCTCGCTCGTCATGCCCGGACGCTTCCTCCAGGCCGAGCCGTTGGCGCGCCTGATCCAGGAGGAGAGCGTGAGCATGTCCGGCGCGGTGCCGACGATCTGGATGGACATGCTGCGCTACCTCGACACCCACCCCGAGGTGAAGCTCTCCTCCCTACGTCGGGTCGTCTGCGGCGGTTCGGCCGTTCCACGGGCGCTGATGGAGCCCCTCGAGCAGCGCCACGAGATCTCCATCATCCACGCCTGGGGCATGACCGAGACCAGCCCGCTGGCCTCCGTCGCCCAGCCGCCGGCCGACGCCGAGGGCGAGCAGCTCTGGAGCTACCGCCTCAGCCAGGGCAAGATCGCCCCGCTGGTGGAGGCCCGGATCGTCGATGACTCGGGTCAACCCCTGCCCTGGGACGGTGAGAGCACCGGTGAGGTGCAGGTGCGCGGTCCCTGGATCGCCGCGGCCTACTACCAGGACGCTCAGGGTTCTCGGGAGAAGTTCCAGGACGGCTGGCTGCGGACCGGCGACGTCGCCTCGATCGACGCGCGCGGGTACATCCGCATCAGCGACCGCACCAAGGACATCATCAAGTCGGGCGGGGAGTGGATCTCCTCGGTCGAGCTCGAGAACGAGCTGATGGCGCACCCCAGCGTGCGTGAGGCGGCGGTCATCGCGATCCCCGACGAACGATTCTCCGAGCGGCCGCTGGGCTGCGTCGTGGTCGACTCCGAGGTGAGTGTCAGTCAGTTGCGCGACCACCTGCGTGACCGGGTCGCGAAGTGGTGGATCCCTGATGTCTTCGCCTTCATCGAGGAGGTCCCCAAGACCTCGGTGGGCAAGTTCGACAAGAAGGTCCTGCGTCAACAGCTGGCCGAAGGCACGCTCGAGGTCGTGCCAGCGGCTGAGCCGGCTGCCACCTGACCCAGCCGTCACGGCCCGCGGTGGGGTCGGGGGGTATCACTGCCGAGCCGCTCCCGGCCGCTTCTGCGGGCGGCTCGGCAAGCCTCGGGCCGGCTCGGGGTGCGGTGGGGTGGACCGGACGCCCGGGTCGCCGCTATTGTCGGGGCGAAGTGGCGGGTCGAGGCGATGATGTGTCAGCTCCGTTCGAGCCGCTGCCGCCGCCCACGGGCGCCCAATCCAGCCGCCGCCGGCTCCTGCTCGTCGAGGACGACGCGGGTGATGCCCTGCTCGTCCAGGAACGCCTGGCCGACTCCTGGCCGGACCTCGAGGTGCTCGCGGCCAGTTCGCTCGTCGAGGCCGAGAGCCAGCTGCAACGGCCCGTCGACTGCATCCTGCTCGATCTCGGCCTGCCCGATGTCCGCGGCATCGAGGCGTTGCACCGGCTCACCGACGCCGCCCCCGAGACCGCGATCGTCGTCCTCACCGGCGACAGCGACAAGGCTCGGGCCATCGAGGCCCTGACCGCCGGGGCTCAGGATTACATCGTCAAGGGTGAGGTCGACGCCCAGGGCCTCGCCCGAGCCATCGGCTACTCGATCCAGCGCAAGTACTCCGAACGCACCGCACGTGAGCTCGCGGTGCTGCGCGTCCAGAGCGCCGAGACGACACGTGTCCAGCGCGGCCTGGTCCCGCACCCGCTGGTGGAGGACCACCGCATCGGCGTGCGCAGCGCCTACCACCCCGGCAACCGCCGCCAGGTCCTGGGGGGAGATTTCTTCGACGTCGTCCAGACGGCTCCGGACACCGTGCACGCGGTGCTCGGCGACGTGTGCGGCCGGGGGCCGGACGAGGCCGCCCTCGGGGTGCAGCTGCGCATCGCCTGGCGCACCCTCACCCTCGCCGGCGCCGAGCCCCAGCGCATGCTCGGCGTGCTCGACCGCCTCGCCAACACCGAGCGCCACGCCGACCACATCTTCGCCACCCTGGCCACGCTGCGGGTCGACCTCGCCCGCGGCCGGGCCTCGGTGACGCTCGCCGGTCATCCGGCTCCGGTGCTCGTCGCCGACGGGGCCGCCCGCCTGCTCGTCGACCGGGCCGGCGGCCCGCCGCTGGGTCTGGATAACCCCCAGGGCTGGCACAGCGCCGAGGTCGATCTCGGGTCGCGCTGGATGCTGCTGCTCTACTCCGACGGCGTCTACGAGGGACGCGTGGCTGCTGAGGGCCGGCGTCTTGGGCTCGAGGGCTTCGTTGACCTCGTCGCCGCGCGCGTGGCCCCGGCGCAGGAGGACGGACCGGGGTCCTCCGCGGCGAGCGAGCGTCTCTGGCGAGACCTTCCCGAGACGCTCGTGGGGGCGGTGGAGCAGCTCAACGAAGGACCCCTGGACGATGACGTCGCCCTGCTCGCCATGAGGTTCGATGACGACCGCGACTGAGGCGGCGCCCGCGCCGAGCTCCGCCGTCCGTCCCCACCTGCGCCTCGGGCAGCTGCTCGCGCTGGCGGCCGCGGGACCGGTGCTCGTCGTCATCGTCGCCGTGGTGGTGGGGCTCATCACCATCACCCGCCAGCACTCGGTCCAGAGTGAACTGCTCAACCAGGTCGAGCCGGCCAACGCGGCGGTTCAGCAGCTCGAGATCGCCATGCTCAACCAGGAGACGGGGATCCGCGGCTTCGAGCTCACCGGCGATGCCGCCTTCCTCGCCCCGTACACGACCGGACTTGCCCCGGCTCGCGTGAACGAGGCGGGGGTGCGTCATCTCCACGTCCCGGGCACGATGCCCGCCCTGGATGCGGCGCTGTCGCGGATCCGCGTATGGGAGACCCGCACCGTCGCTCCGACCCTCGCCCGCGACAGCCACGCGCGCCACCCTCGCAACCGGCTGGACACCTCCCTCCAGGCCAAGGCCCAGTTCGACGCCGTGCGCGGCTCGCTGGGGGCCCTCGAGGATCTGCTGCTGCGCCGCGTGCAGACGGTGAAGAACGAGCTGCGGCACTCCTCCCGCACGACCGAGGTCGCCTTCTCCGCGGTGGGGATCGCCCTGCTCGTCTCGGTCCTGCTCGCCGGGCTGCTCATGCGCCGGTTCGTCACCCGGCCCATCGGATATCTCGCCGACTCCGCGCGTCGGGTCGCCGCCGGCGACCTCTCGCGCCGTCTCACCATGACCGGCCCCCGTGACCTCGAGCGGCTCGGCGAGGATGTCGACGCGATGCGCGCGCGACTGCTGGAGGAGCTCACCGCAGCCCGGGAGATGGAGCATCAGCTCAGCGACGCGGCCGTGGAGCTGCGCCGCTCCAACGCCGAACTCGAGCAGTTCGCCTACGTCGCTTCCCACGACCTTCAGGAGCCCCTGCGCAAGGTGGCGAGCTTCTGCCAACTGCTCCAGGAGCGCTACCACGGTCAGCTCGACGAGAGGGCCGACCAGTTCATCGACTTCGCCGTGGATGGGGCCAAGCGGATGCAGCAGCTCATCAACGACCTGCTCGCCTTCTCCCGGGTTGGTCGTCGTGATCAACCGCTCACCGAGGTCTCTCTCGACGAGCTCGTCTCCGCCGCCGTCTCGGATCTCTCCGGGGTGATCGGGGAGAGCGGCGCGGAGGTGAGCGTCGGTGAGCTGCCGACGCTGGCGGTCGAGCCGGCGCTCATGCGCACGGTGTTCCAGAACCTCATTGCCAACGCGGTGAAGTTCCGCGGACAGGCGACACCGCGCGTGCGGATCGAGGCTCGCCACGAGGACACCGACTGGCTGTTCTCCTGCACCGACAACGGCATCGGGATCGACCCGGAATACTCGGAGCGGATCTTCGTCATCTTCCAGCGGCTGCACACGCGTGAGGCCTATCCCGGGACGGGCATCGGCCTGGCCATGTGCCGCAAGATCGTCGAACATCACGGCGGGCGGATGTGGCTCGATGAGAGCCACTCCGACGGCACACGGATGTGCTTCACCCTGCCGGACACCCCTACCCCACCCAGCGCCGGGAGGCTCGCGCCGTGACCGAGGTCAAACCCATCGTCGTCCTCCTCGTCGAGGACGACCCCGGAGACGTCATGCTCGTCCAGGAGGCGATGTCTCACGACAAGCTGTCCAACGAGCTGCATACGGTCAGTGACGGTGTGCTCGCGCTCGAGCACCTGCGCAACCCCGAGAACCCACTGCCCGACCTCATCCTGCTGGACCTCAACCTGCCGCGCAAGAGCGGCCAGGAGGTGCTGGCCGAGATCCGCGCGGATCCGCGCCTCTCCCGCATCCCGGTCGTCGTGCTCACGACCTCAGACGCCGAGGCCGACGTGCTCTCCTCCTACGAGCTGCACGCCAACGCCTACGTCACCAAGCCGGTGGATTTCAACCGCTTCCTCGAGGTCGTGCGCGAGATCGACAACTTCTTCGTCTCGATCGTCAAGCTGCCCAGCCGCAGCGACTAGTCGCTCTCGGCGAGGCGCTTGAGCCGCCGCAGCATCTCCGTGTTGCGGCGGTCCAGCAGCGAATCGCTGAAGCGGTTGAGGACCAGCCGGGTGAGAGGATCAGCCGCGGTCTCCACGAGTGACACGAGGGTGCCCGCCCCGTCCGGGGTGCTGCGGACCTCGACCCGGGCGGTGCCCAACGGGCGGGCCCGGGCGCGCAGGACGAGCCGGTGGGGCGGATCGGCTTCAAGCACCTCGGTGTGGTCACGCACCTTCAGCGGCCCGGTGCCGACGCGGTGGTGGAAGCGCGATCCCGGCGCGGGCCAGTGTGGGTCGGCGCTGCGGATGCTGTCGGAACCCACGACCCAGTCCGCGTAGCTGGTGGGGTCGGAGAGCACCGCCCAGATCCGCTCCGGGGCGACGTCGAACTTCAGATGCACGGTCGACATGGGGAGTCACTACCCCGGCGCCACGGTCGTCACGCGTGGCCGCGATGAGCTCAGACGGGCGGGCAGGGCCTGCCGCGAGGTCTCAGCGCTCAGCCCCGCGGGCGAGTGCCTCGCGGACGGCCGGGGCGAAGACCTCGGCGATCATCGTGTAGCCGGCGTCGTTGGGATGGAAGCGGTCGCTGGCGAGTTTGCCCCGCCAGGAGGCGGGGCCCAGCAGCGTCGGGGTGACCGCCCGGATGCGCCCGGCGGCGGCCGCGGCGGCGATGAGCTCGTTGGCCTGGCGCGCGGGGGGTGCCGGGGAGGGGATCGCCGAGACGATCGCGCTGGAGGGTAGGTGTGCGAGCAGCTCGGCCATCGCCTCCGGGAGCAGCCGGCGGTGGACGGGGCTCAAGATGTCGTTGGAGCCAATGAGCAGTGTGATGACCTCACCGTGCAGCGTGTCGGGCAGCGCCCGCCA
>DASSZV010000081.1:0-27497 GCA_035702765.1 Solirubrobacteraceae bacterium | reverse complement strand
GACACCGGCTTGGCGACGCCGATCGCGTAGGCGACCTGGACCTCGGCGCGGTCGGCGAGACCGGCCGCGACGATGTTCTTGGCCACGTAGCGGGCCGCGTAGGCGGCCGAGCGGTCGACCTTGGAGGGGTCCTTGCCGGAGAAGGCGCCGCCACCGTGGCGGGCGAAGCCGCCGTAGGTGTCGACGATGATCTTGCGGCCGGTGAGTCCGGCATCCCCCACGGGACCGCCGATGACGAAGCGTCCGGTCGGGTTGACCAGGAAGTCCTCACGCAGTCGGTTGGCGTCGTAGAGCTCGACCGGCAGGACCGGAAGGACGACCTGCTCCCAGAGGTCGTCCTTGATCAGCGCCTCGGCGCCCTCGGCATGCTGGGAGGAGATGAGCAGCTTCTCAATCCTCACCGGACGGCCGTCGACGTAGCGGACCGACACCTGGGTCTTGCCGTCCGGGCGCAGGTAGGAGAGCCCCTGGGCCTTGCGCACATCGGCCAGGCGCTTCGCAAGCTTGTGGGCGAGGGAGATCGGCAGCGGCATGAGCTCCTCGGTCTCGTTGCTCGCGTAGCCGAACATCATCCCCTGGTCACCGGCGCCGGCGATGTCGTAGGGCTCATCCGCGGAGGCGACCCGCGCCTCATAGGCCTGGTCGACGCCCTGGGCGATGTCGGGCGACTGCTTGTCCAGAGCGTTGAGCACCGCCACGGAGTCTGCGGCGAAGCCGAGTTCGGCGTCGGTGTAGCCGATCCCCCGGATCGTCTCACGGGCGATCTCGTGAATGTCGACGTAGGTCTCGGTCGAGATCTCGCCGGAGACGACCACGAGCCCCGTGTTCACCAGCGTCTCGCACGCCACGCGTGCGGTGGGGTCGGCGGCGAGCACGGCGTCGAGGACGCCATCGGAGATCTGGTCGGCGACCTTGTCCGGGTGGCCTTCGGTGACCGACTCGGAGGTGAAGAGGAATTCGTTGTCAGAGAAGGTCGTCATGGGATCGTGAGGTACATCTCCGCTCGAGTTTCGGTGGGCCCGCCAGTCGATCGCAACCCGACGGCGCTGATCCGAGCCAGCGTCGCCGACGCCCCCCGAAGGCCGAGAGACTCCAGCAGCCCACTCTGATCCGCGCGGCGCTCGAGCCGGTCGATCTCCCCATAGAGTACCGGCCCCGCTGAGGAGATCGGACCGGGGAGCACGGCACGGAACCGTGCCGAGGCCGACAGGGGCGCGGAACGAGAGAGCACCGCGCCCATCGCCGCGGACGAGTTCGTGAGCACGACGGTGTCGCCCTCGACGGCGAGCTCGAGCACCGCCGGGCCCTCCTGCCAGGAGGTGACCGCGACCCCGTCGAGCCCGCGCGTGGCCACGACCGGCACCGTAGACAGACCGGGCGCGGGTGCGAACAGGCCGACCAGGGCGTCACCGGCCGCGGCGAAAGCCAGCCGAGAGGCTCGCGGGTGGGCGGTGCGCGCCATCAGCCCGAGGCCCCCGTTCAGGCTGAAGATCGCCCCCTCACCCGAGAGCGCGGCCACCAGCGGTGTCGCCGCGACGCCCTGGGCGCGCAGCGCGCCGGCCAGACGACCCAGCAGCCCGCGGGTCGGCGCGGCGGCGGAGCCGGCGGCGAGGACGCCGAGCAGCGCGGGCATCGAACGCGTGAGGCTCGGCATGTCGACGGCCCAGGTCGTCGCCACCGGCAGGCGCGAGAAGAGCGTCGGAGTGAACCGCGTCGGCGCGGGCCGCGTCGCGCTGATCCCCGCCAGGCTGAACTGCACCCGCAGGCCCGTCCCGGTCGGGGACAGCGCGGCGCCGACGCTGGCGTGACCGGCCAGGGCGGCCGCGAGGGCTCCACGGACCCCGCCGGCCCCGCCCAGGAGCTCGCTGATGCCCGTGGCGCTGGCCCAGCCGTCGAGCACGCGATCCGCCGGCGCCGCAGCGAGCGCGCGGCGAAAGGCGGCTTGGGCGGCCAGCGCGGTGGGCGGATGCGCCGCTGCCGCGGCGGCGGCGGACACGGCCGCGGACTCCCCGAGCACCAGCTCCCCGCGGAGGATCCGGGCGGCCGGGGCGTGCGTGGTCGCGAGGAAGCGCTCCGCGGCCCGGCGGTGGGCGACGCCGAGGACGATCAGCTCCCGAGCGCCGCTCGCGGAGGGCAGGAAGGCGAGCGCCGCCTCGCGGCCCACCCAGGGCGTCAGCTCGCGGACGGGCACCCCGGTGATCGCCTCCAGCCGAGCCTGGATCCCGTGGAGCAGGCGCTCGTACCCGGGCAGCCGACGGGCCCGCGTGAGGGCGGCCGCAACGGCGGGACGCCCGGTGTCGAGGGAGACGTGGAGGTAGGCCAGGGCGTCGGCGGGCACCACCGTCGCCGCGGCATCGGGCGGGGCCGGGGTCCGCGCGGCTCCGCACCCGGCGAGGAGCGGGACGAGCAGTCCGAGCGCGACGGCCCGGATGGTTCTGTGGACCGTGCGGCGGTGACCGGCTGGTCGCGCCGCGCTCACCGCTCCGGGCGTCCCCGGCGTTCGTTGCGCTCGACGAAGTCGATGATCAGCGGGATGCCTTCCATCCGGTAGCGCTCGCGCATCCGGTTCTCCAGGTAGTAGGCGTAGTCGCGGGTGACCAGGGCGTGGGAGTTCACCTGGATGGAGAACCGGGGCGGCCGCTCCCCCGTCTGGGTCATGTACAGCATCTTCAGGCGCTGGTTGTGGGCGTTGCGGCCCTTGCCCGCCGGCGGTTGCCGCTGGGCGACGATGTCGGAGAGGAAGCGGTTGAGCTGGGAGGTGGGGATCCGCCCGCGGCGCCGGTCCGCCAGACCGACCGCCTCGACGAGGATGCGTTCGATGTGGCGTCCGTTGAGCGCGGAGGTGGTGAGGATCCGCGGACGCAGGCGCAGCTTGCGGTTGACGCGGGCGCGTTCACCGGCGAGCTCGTCGGGGCCGAGCCTGGCCGCGGCGTCCTCCCCGGCGGTGAGATCCCATTTGTTGAGAACGATCGCCGTGGCGCACCCGGCCTTCATCGCCATGTCGGCGATGTTGAAGTCCTGGGCGGTGATGCCGTCGGCGGCGTCGCAGACGACCAGGGCCACATCGGCACGTTCCGCGGCCCGCTGGGAGCGGATGCTCATGTAGTACTCCAGCGACTCCCCGACCTTGGCCTGGCGCCGCAGGCCCGCCGTGTCGACGAGGATGAGCCGACGTCCCTCATATTCCAACGGGATGTCGATAGCGTCTCGGGTCGTGCCCGCGAGATCCGAGACGATCACACGCTCCTGCCCCAGAAGGCGGTTGACCAGGCTGGACTTGCCGACGTTCGGACGGCCGATGACAGCCAGGCGGACCGGCTCGTCCTCGGAGGCGGCGAGCTCCTCCTCCGGCGCCGGCCCGACCTCGACGATGCGGTCGAGCAGGTCACCGGTGCCCAACCCCTGTGCCGCGGAGACGGCCACCGGCTCACCCAGCCCGAGGCTGTGGAACTCCGCCGCCAGGGCCATGTCCTTGACTGAGTCGATCTTGTTCGCGGCGACGATCACCGGCACCGTCGCTCCGCGCAGCAGGTCGGTCATGTCCAGGTCCCCGGGCCGGATGCCCGCCTTGGCGTCGACGACGAGCACGGCGACGTCGGCGTCGAGCAGCGCCGCGCGAGCCTGGGCCTGGATCTGGCGCGCCAGGTCGTCGCGCTCCTCGAGGTCGACACCACCGGTGTCGACGAGCGTGAGCGCCCGCCCGTTCCAGTCCGTCGTGAGCTCCTTGCGGTCACGCGTGACCCCGGAGGTCTCGTGGACCACCGCCTCCCGGGATTCGGTAAGGCGGTTGACCAGGGATGACTTCCCGACGTTGGGATATCCGACGATGGCGACCTTCATGGGCGAGATGAGCCTAGTCGGTCCTCGCGGGGCTCGCCGATGACCGTTGACGCGCTCAGCACCGCAGCGGCCCCCGGCCCCGCGCCACAACGGGCCCCGCGCCCGCTCCCCACGGCGCTGTCGGCCCTGTACGCGAGCCGTCTCATCGTCTGGGGCGCGGCCATGATCGCGCTCGCGCTCGCGCCCCCGGCGGCGGCGATCGTCGCGAGCTTCGACCCCGCGGGGGTGACGCATCCCTTCCACTCGGCTGTGCTCAACCGGCTGATCGCGCCCGCGGCTCGCTTTGACACCACCTGGTACGTCTCCATTGCCCAGCACGGCTACACCGGCTATGAGCACCACGCCTTCTTCCCGCTCTATCCGTTGGCCATCCACGTGCTGGACTGGGTCGTCGGACAGCCGCTCATCGCCGGGCTGCTCATCTCCATGGTCTGCTTCGGCGCGAGTCTCGTCCTGCTGCAGCGTCTTGTCCTGCTCGACTTCCCCGACGGCCGGGTCGCGCAGCTGAGCACCTGGCTGTTGGCTCTCTTCCCCATGTCGCTGTACTTCAGCGCCGTCTACACCGAGTCGATCTTCACCCTGCTGTCGATCTGGGCCATCTACGCGGCCCGGCGTGAGCGCTGGCTGCTGGCCAGCGTCCTGGGCGCGCTCGCCGCGGCGGCCCGCAGTGACGGCTTCGTGCTCATCGTCCCGCTGCTGTGGATCTACCTCTGGGGGCCCCGTCCCGGCGCGCCGGCACCCGACATCGACTGGCGCACGCCGCTGGGACTCGTGCGGCGGGCACGACCGAACATCTTCCTGTTCGGGCTGGTCCCGCTGGGTCTCATCGCCTACCTCGTCTACTGCGCGGCCAGCGGGTGGAGCTTCACCGAGCCGTTCTACGCCGCCAGCCACTACTGGGGCCGTGGCTTCGCCGGGCCGTTCTCCGAGATCGTCATCGCCGTGCGCCACTTCTTCGCTCACGACCTCGCCGCGGTGATCACCAACACCCACGTCCGGGTCTTCTATGTCGGCGACCCGCTCAACTGGACCTGGAGCAACGTCATCGACGTCCTCTGGCTGGTGCCCCTCACCGCAGCGCTGGTCGCGACCTGGCGAACCCTGCCCAAGGTGTACGTCGTCTACGCGCTGCTGATCGTCGTGGCGAGCGCATCGACCCCCTCCCCGCTGGAGCCGATGATGAGCTTTGCCCGCTACGTAATGCCCGCCTTCCCCCTGTTCGTCGGCGCCGCCGCAGTGCTCGTGGATCGCCCCTGGGCGCGGCGCCTCACCCTCGGGACCTCAGCGGTGCTGCTGGCCGGCTTCAGCGCCCTCTGGGGCATCTGGGCCTGGGTCGCCTAGCCCTTCGGAGCCGGAGCCGGAGCCGGAGCGCGCGCAGGGCGGATCTCCGGCGCCGCCCGCGAGCACGGCGATCGCGGCGACGACCTCCTCGAGGCCGAGGCCGGTGGTGTCGAGCGCGACCGCGTCCTCAGCGGGCCGCAGGGGTGAGTGCTCCCGGGCGCTGTCGCGGCGGTCGCGTTCGCGCTGGTCGGCGAGCACCTCCGCGTAGGGCTGTCCGCTCTGCTCCGCCCGCCGCCGGGCCCGTTCCTGAGCCGAGGCGGTGAGAAACACCTTCACCTCCGCGGCGGGCCAGACGACGGTGCCGATGTCCCGTCCCTCGGCGACCCAGCCGCCGCCGGCTCCGAGCAGGCGCCGCTGCTGGTCCACCAGCGCCTCACGCACCGCGGGCACCGCCGCGACCCGGGATGCCTCGGCGGACACCTCGGCGCTGCGGATGGCCGCGGTGACGTCCTCACCGTCCAGCAGCACGCGTTCACCCAGCCGGATCTCGATCCGGGCCGCGACCGCGGCGGGGTCATCACCGCTGCGCAGCGCCTCCAGCGCCACACAGCGGTACATCGCGCCGGAGTCGAGCAGGGTGAAGCCCAACGCGTCGGCCACGGCCCGAGCGACGGTCGACTTGCCCGCCCCGGCGGGGCCATCGATGGCGATCACCACAGGGTCACCTCCGCGCCGGTGCCGCGCCACAGCTCCCAAAAGCTCGGACAGGTCTTCTCCACGACCTCGGGCGCCTCGAGGTCGACGGGAACCCGGGCGCCGATGAGCGCGAAGGCCATGGCGATGCGATGGTCGCCGTAGGTGGGCAGGCGCACATCGGACCGGGGGCAGCCCGGATGGACGGTGAGGGTGTCGGCACCCTCCTGCACGTGAATGCCCAGCCGCCGCAGGTTCTCCGCCGTCGCGGCGAGGCGGTCGGACTCCTTCACGCGCACGTTGGCCAGGCCCTCGATGGTCGTGGGCGAGTCGGCGAACGGGGCCACGCAAGCCAGGGTCATGAACACGTCCGAGGCGGCCGCCATGTCGACGTGCACCCCGCGGAGGCGTCCGCCCGTTGCCCCGAGCGGCTCGGGCCCGCGCAGGGCCAGCCCCTCCGCGGTGTCCTCGAGCGTCGCCCCCATGGCCGCGAGATGATCGGCCAGGACGATGTCCCCCTGGCCCGTGCGTTCCCGGTGCAGGCGCGGGAGGGTCACCTCGGTGCCGCTGAGCGCGGCGGAGGCGAGGAAGTAGGAGGCGGTCGAGGCGTCAGGCTCCACGGCGTAGTTGCCGGCCCGCAGCGTCGTCGGTTCGACGCTCACCGAGCGCTCGGAGAGGTGGACGGTGGCGCCGAAGGCGCCCATCACGGCGGCGGTGAGGTCGATGTAGGGACGAGACACCGCCGCCTCGAAGGTGAACGAGGTCGGCGCCCGGGCGAGAACCGCCGCGAGCATCAGCCCGGAGAGGAACTGGCTGGACAGGCCGGTGTCGACGCTCAGGGCACCTCCGGCCAGGCCGTGAGCGTGCACGTCCAGCGGGAAGGCATCCCCGGTGATCTGTGCCCCCTGGGCACGCAGCGCGTCGAGGACCGGGCCCAGCGGCCGCCGGCGCAGCTGGAGGTGCGCGTCCACATGGAAGTGGCCCTCGCCGGCGGCGAGCACGGGAACGAGGAACCGGCCGACGGTGCCGGCCATGCCACAGAACACCTCGGCCGGACCGCGGGGCGGTCCGCCCAAGCCGCTCACGAGCAGCTCGGAGTCCACCTGGGTGATCTCGACCCCGAGGGCGCTCAGCGCGTCGCGCATGACGACCGTGTCGTCGGCGACGAGGGCGTTGGCCAGGCGCGAGGTGCCATGGGCGATGGCCGCGAGCAGCAGTGCGCGGTTCGTGAGTGACTTGGATCCGGGGACCTCGACTCGCCAGCGGCGGGCGGGTCGGCCGGGCGCGACGCGGGCGATTGCGGTCATGGGCGCAGCACCCCGAAGCCGAGTCCGCCGAGGATCGCCTCGGCCTTGGCCGCGGCCGGCCCTCCGGCGATCCACAGGGCGACCACCCCCTCGCTCATGTCGGGCGCCGGGTAGAGGGCCAGGTCGGCGATGTTCACCCCGGCGCGAGAGAGCTCGAGGGTGATCTGGGCGACCACCCCTGTCCGGTTGGGCACGGGCACGCGCAGCTCGATCAGCTCCCCGCCGGCGAGCTGGGTCTCCAACAGCGCGCGCCGGTCGGTGGCCGCCGCGTCGTTCCACGCGGTGACCGCCGCCCGGTCACCGGCGAGCAGCGTCGCGCGCACCGACTCCAGGCGCGCGCGGACTGCATCGATCTGGGCGACGAGCGCCTCGGCGTTGGCCAGATAGATGTCGCTCCAGATGGCCGAGTTGGCCCCCGCGACCCGGGTGGCGTCACGGAAGCTCGGGCCAGTGGCGGGCAGGCGCTCGCCCTGGCTGCGCAGGACCGCGGCGGCCTCGCCCACCAGGACGTTGGCGAGCACGTGGGGCAGGTGGGAGACGGCGGCCATCACCGCATCATGGGCGTCCGCTTCGATGGCCACCGGCCGCGCACCGATCCCCGAGAGGATCCGGTGGAGGCGCTCGAGCAGGATCCCCTCGGTGTTGGCGGCCGGGGTGAGGTACCAGGTGGCGCCATCGAAGAGGTCCTCGCGGGCGTGGGCGACCCCGGCGGTCTCGGCCCCGGCCAGAGGATGGCCGCCGACAAAGCGCGCATCGGCCTGGGCGCGGGCGAGCTGACGTTTGGTCGAGCCGACGTCGCTCACCACGCAGTCCGCCGGCGCGGCGGCGAGCGCCGCCGCGGCAAGGGCGGGCAGCGCGCTCACCGGCGCGGCGAGGATGACCGCCTCGGCGCCGGCGACGGCGTCGGCGAGACTGTCGGCGGCACGGTCGAGCACCGCGGCCGCGCGGGCTGCGGTGAGCGCCCCCGAGTCGGGATCCCAGCCGGTCACCTCGGCGCCGAGCCGCTGACGGGCGGCGAGCGCGAGTGAGCCGCCGATGAGACCGACCCCGACGACGGCGATCCGCACGTCAGCGCGCGCTCAGTCGTGGTGGGCGCGCCGGGCCTGAACGCCCGCGGCCAGCGTTTCGAGCAGCCCGACGGTCGCGTCCCAGCCGAGGCAGCCGTCGGTGATCGACTGGCCGTAGACCATCTCGTCGCCCTGGTCCTGGCGGCCCTCGACGAGGAAGGACTCGACCATGACCCCGCAGACGGCACGGTTGCCGGCGGCGAGCTGAGCGGCGATGTCCGCGGCGATCTCGGGCTGGCGCAGGGGATCCTTGCCCGAGTTGTCGTGACTGGCGTCGATCATCACGCGCTCGGGCAGGCCCGCTTGGCGCAGCAGTGACAGGGCCGATTCGACCGCAGCGGCACCGTAGTTGGGCCCGGACTTGCCGCCGCGCAGGATGACGTGGCAATCACGGTTGCCGCGCGTGTGCAGGATGGCCGAGCGACCCTCGGGATCGATGCCCGCAAAGGCGTGGGAGACCCCGGCGGCGCGCACGGCGTCGACGGCCACCTGGACGTTGCCGTCGGTGCGGTTCTTGAAGCCCACCGGCATGGACAGGCCCGACCCGAGCTGGCGGTGGATCTGGGACTCGGTCGTGCGCGCTCCGATCGCCCCCCAGGAGACGAGGTCGGAGATGTACTGGGGAATGATCGGATCGAGGAACTCACAGCCCACGGGCAGCCCGGTGGCGAGAACCTCCAACAGCAACTGGCGCGCGATCCGCAGGCCCGCGTTGACGTCGCCGGAGCCGTCCAGGTGCGGGTCGTTGATGAGGCCCTTCCAGCCGATGGTCGTCCGGGGTTTCTCGAAGTAGACGCGCATGGCGACGAGCAGATCCGCGGAGTGGCGCGCGGCCTCCTGGGCCAGGCGGGCGGCGTAGTCGCGCACGGCCACCGGGTCATGGACGCTGCAGGGCCCGACGACGACGAGCAGGCGATCGTCTTGACCGTCGAGCACGGCGTGGGTGGCCGAGCGGCCGCTGAGGACCACCTCGGTGCGCGACTCGTCAAGGGGCACCTCGTCGTAGAGCTCCTGCGGGGTGACGAGCGGCACGAGCTGGGCGATCCGCTGGTCACGGACCGCATCGGGCTGGACTGATCGGGTGGCGAACATCATGGGAAAGAGGACCTCGAAACTGGCGAGAAGGGTAGTGGGCGGGCGCGGAGCACGACTCCTACGGCGTCCGACCCCCGACAGACGCTGCCCGTGCGCGCGGGGCAGCCCAGGAGTCCGGCCGGACGCCTACCTAAATCGCCAATAGCGGGACCAGCGCGAGATGCGGATGTGAGCGGCGCTGGTCACGACCGGTCCTACGCTACCAGTTCGCCCAGGGCGGCGAGGAACTTGGCGTTCTCGGCCTGGGTGCCGACGGTGACCCGCAGGAAGCCCGGTCCGCCCAGGGCGGTGCCCGCCCGCACGAGCACCCCGCGCTGGCGCAGCCCGGCGACGATCTCCGCCTCCACCGTCACGGTGTCCTCAGTCGGCGCGACGGAGCGAGGGCCGAGCTTCACCCACACGAAGTTCGCGTCCGAGTCGGCCACCCACAGGCCGAGCTCGTTCAGTCCGGTGATCAGCTCACTGCGGGCGGCGACGGTGGCGACGACGCGACGCTCGACCTCGTCCTGGCGCGCGAGCGCCTCCACAGCGGCAGCCTGGGCGGCGGCGTTGAGGAAGAAGGGCTGGCGCACCTGGTCGGTCGCCACGCGGAACTCGTCCGAGCCGGCCAGGGCGTAGCCGACGCGCAGGGCGGCGAGCCCGTACACCTTGGAGAAGGTGCGCAGGAGGATGAGGTTCGGGTGCCGCTCGAGCAGGTCGACGGAGGCGTAGGTGTCGCCGACGGTGAGCGAGAACTCGACGTAGGCCTCGTCGAGGATGACCGCGACGTGCCGGGGGATCCGGGCCAGGAAGGCCTCGATGCGCTCGAGCTCCAGGGCCGTCGAGGTCGGGTTGTTCGGGTTGCAGATGAGGATCAGCCGGGTGGCCACGGTCACCTCGGCCGCCATCGCGTCGAGGTCGTGGCGGTGATCGGCATCCAGCGGCACGGCGACCGCCCGCGCCCCCGAGGCCGCGGCGAGGTGGGGGTAGACCGAGAAGGCCGGCCAGGCGTAGATGACCTCGGCGCCCGGCTCGAGCAGCGCCTCGCCGCCGGCGAGCAGCAGGTCGCAGGAGCCGTTGCCCAGGGCGATGTTCTGGGGTGCGACGTCATAGCGGCGCGCGAGCGCCTCACGTAGGGGGGCGTAACCGGGGTCGGGGTAGCGGTGGGCCCCGGCGAGGGTGCGCGCAGCGGCAGCTTGCACCGACTCGGCCGGCGCGAAGACCGACTCGTTGGAGGCGAGCATCGCCACGTCGGCATCGAGGTCATAGCCGGCGGCGGCCGGGTACACGGGGATGCGGCGGATCCGGTCGGCGAACTCGATGGCCATCGTCGGTTCTGAGGCTACTGAGCGGAGTCGAGATCGGCCCGCAGGGCCCGCGCCGCGCCGAGGTACACGTGCCGGGGCACGTGCTCCTCCGCGGCGTAATAGTGCAGCAGGACGCGAACCACGCGGGGCAGACTGCCGGGCACGGGGATCTCACGGGCGCACAGCAGCGGCACGCGGTCGAGCCCGAGCGCACGCGCGGCGACGGCGGGGAACTGGGCATCGAGGTCGTCGGTGAGGGTGAAGATCGCCGAGACCATCGACGTCGGGACGAGCTCGTTGCGCGACATCAGTTCGCGCATCAGCTCGTCCGTGGCAGCGAGGATCGCCTCCGCCGCGTTGCTCTCCACGCTATGGGCGCCCCGAAGCGCGAACAACCGCATCGCCGGGGCAGTGTAGGGCCGGTTAGGGTTCGGTGAATGGAGGCCATCCGGTGCCCGCGAGGCGGGAAGCTTGCGCCCGTGCCCCCGACCACCTCTGTCTCGGCCCCACCCACCGCCGCGTCGCCGCTGCGCGCCCAGCCGGGGCGCCGCTGCAGCTGGGGGCTCCTGGCCCTGCTGATCGCCGTGGGCGGCGCGCTGCGCTTCTGGAGTCTGGGCCACCAGGGGTTCTGGTACGACGAGGCCGACACGGCGTTCCTCATGCGCCACTCCTTCGGAAACATGCTCGGTCTCCTGCCCCACACCGAGTCCACGCCCCCGCTCTACTACGAGCTCGCCTGGGGCTGGACGCGGCTGGTCTCCGACCACGAGGCGGGCCTCCGTGCACTGTCGGCCCTCGTCGGCACGCTGACCGTGCCCGTCATCGCGCTCGCCGCCCGGCGGCTCGGTGGCTCGGTCCGCGCCGGCCTCATGGCCGGCGCGCTCGCGGCCGTCAACCCGCTGCTCATCTGGTACTCACAGGAAGCCCGCGCCTACACCCTGCTTGTCCTCTTCTGCGCGCTCGCCTGGCTCGCCTTCGCCGCCGTGCTCGAGCGCCCCGGTCTCCGTCCCCTGCTGGCCTGGGCCCTGTGCGCCGCTGCCGCGCTGTGCACGCACTACTACGCGGTGATCGTGCTCATCCCCCAGGGTCTCGCCCTGCTGTGGATTCACCGCCGGCCCGTGACGCTCGTGGCCCTGGGCCTCGTCGCCGCCGTCGGCGGCGCGCTGCTGCCGATGCTCATCACCCAGAACGGGACGGGCAACGCGGCCTGGATTCACCACCGTCCCCTGGGTCTGCGCGTGGGCCAGGTGCTGCCCCAGTTCCTGCTCGGCACGGGCGTTCCCGACCCCGAGACCCTGAAGTGGGTCGCCTTTGCGCTGGCCCTCCTCCTCCTCGGCGGGCTGGTGCGCGTGCGCCCCCCGCGCGGGCTGCTCGTGGCCGGGCTCACGCTGGCCGGATTCCTGCTCGCGCTGCTCTTCACCGCGGTCGGCTTCGACAGCCTCATTACCCGCAACGTGCTCGGGCTCTGGCCGGGTGCCGCGATCGCCGTGGCCGTCGGCCTGAGCACGAATCTGCCGGACGGTGCTCTGCGCACACGGGCGCTGACCCCGGTGCGCCTGGTCAAGGCGGGGGGTGCGGCTGGGCTCGCCGGGCTCTGCACCCTGGGGGTTCTCGCGGTCGCGGCCGTCCACGCGACGCCGGCGCTGCAGCGCCCCGACTGGCGTCCGCTGGCCGCGATGCTCGCCCGCCGGGCACCGCCGCCCGGGGAGGGCCGGGTCATCATCATCCAGCGCTACCGCCAGAGCCTGCCGCTGGCTCTGTACCTGCCCCGGCTCGGTTACGGAAATCACCTCGAGTACCACAACGTCGGCCAGATCGACGTGATCGCCCTGTCCCACGCCCCCCGGGGAAACTTCTGCTGGTGGGGAGCCGGATGCAACCTCGTCGCCTCCCAGCTGCAGCCCCGCTACGCCATCCCGGGCTTTCGGATCATCGGCGTCTGGCGGCGCAGGCCCTTCACCGTGGCGGTGCTGGTCCCGCACCATCCCCAGGTCGTGCTGGGCGCGACGGTCGCCGGGGCACTGACCGAGACGACCCTGGACCATGACGCCCTCCTGCTCCAGCGCGGGACAGCGCCGCGATCTCCTCCGGCGTGAGCGCACGTACGGCGCCCTCGGCGAGCTCGCCGAGCTCGAGCGGTCCCAGGCGCACACGACACAGCGCCAGGACGGGATGGCCCACCGCCGCGCACATGCGCCGCACCTGACGCTTGCGGCCCTCGTGGATGGTGATGGCGAGCGTGTCGGGGCGGACGCGATCGACCCGGGCGGGGGCGGTGCGGCCGTCCTCGAGCTCGACCCCATCCCGCAGGCGCCGCAACGCGACCTCACGCACCGGCGCACCCGCGACCGTCGCGAGGTAGGTCTTGTCGACCTCGAAGCTGGGGTGGGTGAGCCGGTGGGCGAGCTCGCCGTCGTCGGTGAGCAGGATGAGGCCCGTGGTGTCGGCGTCGAGCCGGCCGACCGGATACAGCCGCCGCCGCGCCGGAACGATGTCGACGACCGTCGGGCGTCCGTGGGTGTCCCGGGCCGTGGACACGACCCCGGCCGGCTTGTGGAGCATGAACACCTCGCGGTCCGGCGGCGGGACCAGCCGCCGGCCGTCGACGCGCACGTCCCGGCGCTCGTCGACGTCGCGCGCGGGGTCGCGCACCGTCTCCCCGTCCACGCTCACCCGCCCCTCGGCGATGATCTCCTCGGCGCGCCGCCGCGAGGCCAACCCAGCGTGGGCGAGGTACTTGGCCAGACGCATGGGCCTGCCACCATAGACGGAGCCATGGACCTCGAGCTGCTCACCACGACGCTGGCCGAGCTGGGCCAGCCGCGCTACCGGACCGGTCAGATCTGGGGCTGGACCGCCCAGGGCGCCGGCTCCTACGCGGAGATGACCAATCTGCCGCGGACGCTGCGCGACGAACTGGCCGAGCGTGTGCCGTTCTCCACCATGACCCCGGAGCGTGAGGCCCGTGCCTCCGACGGCACGGTGAAGGTCCTGCTGCGCACCCATGACGGACGCCCGATCGAGGCGGTGCTCATGCGTTACCGCGACGGCCGCAACTCGCTGTGCCTCTCCTCCCAGTCGGGCTGTCCGCTCACCTGCGCGTTCTGCGCCACGGGCACGATGAAGTTCGGCCGCAACCTCAGCGTCGGGGAGATCCTCGACCAGGCGCTGTACTTCCGCCGCATCGCCCCCGTCGACCACGCCGTCTTCATGGGCATGGGCGAGCCGATGATCAACCTCGCCAACGTCCTGGAGGCGTGCCGGCGCCTGCCCGACCTCGGCATCAGCCACCGGCGCACGGCGATCTCCACCGTGGGCTGGATCCCGGGCATCCAGGCGATGGCCGCCGATCCGATGCCCCTGCGCCTGGCGCTCTCCCTCCACGCCGCCGAGCCGACCCTGCGCGAGGAGCTGATGCCCGTGAACGCGCGCTATCCGCTGGCCGAGGTGATCGCCGCCTGTCACGCCTTCTACGAGGTCAAGCGCCGGATGGTGTTCGTCGAGTACGTGATGCTCGCGGGCGTGAACGACTCGGTCACCCAGGCGCGCGCCCTTGCCGAGCTGCTCGACCCGCGGGTGTTCAAGGTGAACCTGATCCCCTACAACCCGACCGACTCGGCGTTCGAGGGCTCGACACCCCGGGCCATCGAGGCCTTCCGGGCCGAACTCGAACGCCGCGAACTCGGCGCGACCGTGCGGCTCACCCGCGGGCGCGACATCGACGCCGCCTGCGGCCAGCTCGCCGCCAAGGCCTGATCGCGCGGCCGCTTCGCTCGTGGCCGGGCCGGGCCTGGCCGCTCCGGGCCTGCGCCGGGCCGCGCTACGGGCCCGAGCCGGGCCGCTCCGGGCCTGAGCCGGACCGCGCTCCGGGCCCGAGCCGGCCCGCTCCGGCCCGCTCCGGAGCCGCTCCGGAGCCGCTCCGGAGGACGTTTTTCCGACAAAGCGGCGCGACATGGGCGGCTTTGTCGGATGCGCGTCCTGCAGGGTCACCGATCCGACAAAGCGGGGATCCGCGCGGCGCTATGACGGTTCGGCGTCCATTGAGGAGCCAGCCTCCCCCCTGTGAACGACCTGCCAGCCACGTGACGGCCTCACCAACCGCCCGTACGGTTCCTGGCATCTCAGACCGACGAGCCGGCCCACCCGGCCCCGCCGGACACACCGGACACACCGGCACGGCGTGCGACACCTTCAGGCCGCCGACGCCAGCCGCCTTCAGGCGTCCGACACCGCCTCAGCGGGCTCGGGGTCCTCGCTCGGGTCCGGGGCGACAGAGAGCTCGGGCTGTCGGCCCGCACCGCCGGCTCCCGGAGCGTCCACGGCCGTCCCGGCCCCCTCACTCAGACGCGCCTCCCCGGCGCGCAGCAGCCGGTCGCGCAGCTCCTCCTCGAGTTCGGGGGACGGATCGAAGGCGCTGAGGTCGGGCAGGGCCTTGAGCGAGTCCAGGCCGAACAGCGTGAGGAACAGGTCCGTAGTGCGGTACAGCGTCGCGCCGAACTGGGAACGTCCGCCCTCCTCGACGAGTCCGCGCTCGAGCAACGTCTGGGTCGCCGACTCGGCGTTGACCCCGCGAATGCGGGCGATCTCCGGCCGACTCACCGGCTGGAGGTAGGCGATGATCGCCAGCGTCTCAGCTTGGGCGGCGGTGAGCGGGGGCGTCCGCGGCTTGGCCAGGAGCCGCCGCGCGGCCTCCTCGGTCTCGGGATGGCTTGACAGCGCCCAGCCGCCGGCCAGCCGGCGCAGGACGAGCCCGCGCCCGGTCTCCCCCAGGGCCCGAGCGAGGGTCTCCAGGGCCGCTTCGGTCTCCTCCAGGCTCACCTCACACGCCTCGGCGAGGGCCGTCGCCTCGACCGGCTCCGGGGTGAGGAACAACAGCGCCTCGATCGTCGCGGTGAGGTCCACGCCGACGACGCTCACCTGGCCGCCCGCTGGGCGCCCAGCACGGCCGGGTCGGACCGCGCACCGGCCAGCGCGGTGACGGTGATCTCACCGAAGGGCTCGTCCTGAGTCCACTCCAGCTCGCCCTGCTTGTACAGCTCGAGCAGCGCGAAGATGGTGATCGCGACGGTGACCCGGTCGGCGTCGGCGACCGCCTCGTCGAAGGCGAAGGAGCCGCGGCGCAGGAGTCGGCGCACGTGGGCGAGGCGCTCGGCGACCGAGACCTTGGTCATCGGGATGTGGTCGACGTTCACCTCGGCGGGCAGCTCGAGCAGGACGCCGATGGCCTTGGCCAGACGAGCGGGCGCGTACACGGCGCTGGCCAGCGGCACGCGCGCACGGCGGATCGACTCGGGCAGCGGCGCGGACCGGAAGCGGTAGCCGTGTTGAGTGGACAGGAGCGAGCCGAGATGCTCGGCCGCGCCACGGTAGCGGTGGGCGTCGAGCAGGCGCTCGAGCAGCTCCTGAGCCGCCTCGGCGGGCGCGAGCTCGAGCAGCTCCTCGATCTCCTCACCCGGAAGCATGAGCCGCGACTTCAGTTCCAGCAGGGCGGCGATGAGCACGAGGAACTCCGTGGCCAGCTCGAGATCGAGCTCGCCCCGGGCCTCGAGAAAGTCGATGTAGGAGATGACGATGTCGGCCAGGTCGACCTCGAGCAGGTCGACCTCCTCGCGCAGGATGAGCGTGAGCAGCAGGTCGAACGGCCCGGCGAAGACCTCGAGGTCGAGCTCGAGGTCGACGAGACGCAGGGGTGACGGGCGGCCGGGTCGCGGCATGGCGCCCAATGTACTGGCGGCCCCGGAGGCCTCGGGCGGGCTCCGGCCATGGCGAGCGAATGCGAGGACGGCGGCGGGCCTGTGGGGCCCGCCTCAGGCGGCGGCGTTCCGGGCGCCCCGGGCCGCACCGGCCCGCCTCAGGCGGCGGGGGCGCCTGGTGCGCGCGCGTGGAGCGGCCCGACGCCCATCGCCGCGCGGACGTCGGCCATCACCTCGCCGGCGAGCTCACGAGCCCGCCGGGCGCCGTCAGCGAGCACCGCCTCGAGCTCCGCCTCATCGGCGCGCAAGGACTCGTAGCGCTCCCGCACGGGGGCGAGGTAGGCGACAACGGCCTCCCCCACCCCGGTCTTGAGGTCCCCGTAGCCGCGGGCGTCGGCGAAGGCCGCCTCGGCCTCGGCGATCGTGATGCCCCGGACGGCGGCGTAGATCTCCAGCAGGTTGGAGACGCCCGGCTTGACCGCCCGGTCGTGGTGGATCTCCCGTCCTGAGTCGGTAACCGCGGACCGGAACTTCTTCAGGATGACCGCCGGCTCGTCGAGCACCAGCACTGTGCCCTGGGGGCTGCCGCCGGTGGTGGACATCTTCCGCGTCGGCTCCTGCAGGTCCATGATCCGGGCGCCGACCTCCGGGTAGACCCCCTCGGGCACGACGAGCTGGGGACCGAAGCGGGCGTTGAAACGCTCGGCGAGGTTGCGCATCAGCTCCACGTGCTGGGTCTGGTCATCTCCGACGGGCACCCTCCGGGCGCGGTAGACGAGCACGTCGGCGGCCATCAGCACCGGGTAGGTGAAGAGCCCGGCGGAGACGAACTCCTGCTTGGCCGACTTGTCCTTGAACTGGGTCATGCGGCCGAGCTCCCCATAGGATGTCACCCCGGTGAGCAGCCACTGCAGCTCGGCGTGCTCGGGCACGTCGGACTGGCGGAAGAGCAGCGCATGGTCGGGATCCAGGCCGCTGGCGAGCAGCAGGGCGGCGAGGTCGTAAAGACCCCGGCGCAGATCCGCGGGCGCATAGGGCACGGTCGTGGCGTGCAGGTCGGCAATGAAGTAGAGCGCCTCACCGGCAGCGGCGCTGTCCTGAAGGGCGACGTAGCGGGTGATCGCCCCGATGAAATTGCCCAGGTGCTTGGAGCCGGTCGGCTGGATGCCCGAGACGATGCGCGACATGACGGGAGCTCAGGCTAGTTGGTCGCTGCTGCCGCCGCCGGCGGGCCCGTCCGCACAGGCGGCCCAGGCAACCGCCAGGGCCACACCCAGGCGCGGCGCGAGGGCGTCGAGGCTCACGAACTCCCCCGGATTGTGGGCCTTGCCGCCCCGCGGACCCAGACCGTCGACGGTGAGCGGGATCGTCGGGGCGAAGTGGGAGGCGTCCGAGGCACCCCCGCGACCGCGCGCGATGATCGGCGCCCCAAAGGCGTCACCGGCCCGCGCCAGCAGCGCGACGGTCGCTGCCCGCGCGTCCATGGCCGGCCAGACGCGCTCGAGCACGGGCTCGATGCGGACCTCGTCGAGCTCGCGCGGCACCGCGTCGAGGACGCGGGCGAAGGCTCCGGTGTCGTCGGAGCGCATGTCGACGGTGAGCTGGCCGTGGGGCGGCACCATGTTGAGGGCCTCACCGGCGGCGAGGATCGTCGGGACGACGGTGAGGCGATCCGGCCCCTCGGGGGCGTGCAGCGCGGCGACCTCGAGGGCCGCGCGGGACAGGGCCAGCAGGGCGTTGCGGCCCAGTTGGGGCTGGCTGCCCGAGTGGGCCGCCCGGCCGGTGGCGGTGATGCGCAGGGTCCCGGCCCCCTTGCGGGTGACGATGACCGCCTCCTCACCCTCGGGCGTGCGTTCACCCGCCTCGAAGCACAGGCACGCGTCATAGCCACTGAAGCGGGGGACGTGCCGGAACGGCTCGGTGCGCCACTCCTCGTCGGTGACGAGCAGCAGCGACAGTTCGGCGAACCGGTCCGGCGCCGGCGCCAGGGCGCGGGCGACCGCGAGCGAGATGGCCACCCCACCCTTCATGTCCGAGGTCCCCGAACCCGTCAGGCGTCCGTGCTCGAGCCGGACGGGGCGGTGGCGCTCGTGCGCGACGACGGTGTCGAGGTGCCCGAGCAGCAGCAGCCGGCGCGTGCCTGCGCCGCGCCAGCGCACGACCAAGTCCGGGACGCAGGCGCTGGAGGAGCTGGGGATCCGCTCCAGCTCGCCACCCGGGGGCAGCCAGCCGCTGACCAGCTCGATGCAGCGCTCGGCCCCGGGGTGGTCGCCCCACGGGCTCGAGACCGCGCACAGGGCCTCCATTTCGGCCCGGACGCGGTCGCGCTCCGCGAGCGCGACCGCCTGGGGGCTCAGCGTCACCGAGGCTCGTTCCCGACCGTCAACGCGGGCCCTAGAGGGCCTGACGCAGCACGGGACGCCGGGCCGCACCGGCCTCGTCGAGCCGGCGCACCGGAGTGCTGTAGGGAGCGTGGCGGGCGATCTCTGGGTCCTCACGCGCCTCCTCGAGCACCGCCGCGACGATCTCGACGAACCGGTCGAGGGTCTCCTTCGTCTCGGTCTCGGTCGGCTCGATGAGCAGGGCCTCGTCGACGATCAGGGGGAAATACACCGTCGGCGGATGGACCCCGTGGTCGAGCAGGCGCTTGGCCAGGTCGAGGGTCTTGATGCCCAGCTGGGCCTTCATCGGTGCCCCCGAGAGGACGAACTCATGCATGCAGACGCGTTCGTAGGCGGCGGGCAGCAGCTCGAGCAGTCCCGCCTCGCGCATCTTGGCCAGCAGGTAGTTGGCGTTGAGCACCGCGGTGGCCGACGCGTCCTTGAGCCCCTCTCCCCCCAGGGAGAGGATGTAGGCGTAGGAGCGCACGAAGACCCCGAAGTTGCCCTGGAAGCCGCGCAGGCGTCCGATCGATTTGGGGCGATCATGGTCGAGGTCGTAGGAGCCGTCCTCGCGCCGCACGACCTGGGGTCGGGGCAGATAGGGCTCGATGCGGTCGGATACGGCGATCGGGCCCGAGCCCGGCCCCCCGCCGCCATGAGGCTGGGTGAAGGTCTTGTGGAGGTTGTAGTGGACGATGTCGAACCCCATGTCCCCCGGCCGGGCGAAGCCCATCACCGCGTTGAGGTTGGCCCCGTCGTAGTAGAGCGTCGCCCCGACGTCGTGGACGATCCGGGCGATCTCGAGGATGTTCGGCTCGAACAATCCAAGCGTCGAGGGGTTCGTCAGCATCAGGCAGGCCACCTGCTCGTCGGCCTTGGCGCGCAGGTCCTCGAGGTCGACGTTGCCATCGGCGTCGGTGCCGACCTTCACGACCTCGTAGCCCGCCATGGTCACCGTGGCCGGATTCGTGCCGTGCGCGGACTCCGGCGTGAGGACCTTGGTGCGGTGGTCGCCGCGGTCCTCGTGGTAGGCGCGGGTGAGCAGCACGCCGGCGAGCTCGCCGTGGGAGCCGGCGGAGGGCTGCAGCGACACATGGGGCAGACCGGCGATCTCCCCCAGGGCCTTCGAGAGCCGGTGCATGAGCTCGAGCGCGCCCTGTGCGTAGGCGGGATCCTGCAGCGGGTGCAGGCGCGCGTGTCCGGGGAGCGCGGCCACCCGCTCGTGCAGCTTCGGGTTGTGCTTCATCGTGCAGGACCCGAGCGGATAGAAGCCGGTGTCCAGGTCGAAGTTGCGCTTGGACAGCCGGTTGAAATGCCGCACGATCTCGGGCTCGGAGACCTCGGGCAGCCGCGCAGGGCTGCGACGGCGCAACGCGGGGGCCAAGAGCTCCTCACTCGGGCGGGCGGGAACGTCCAGCGGCGGTGCGACGAAGGCTCGGCGGCCGGGGACGGAGCGCTCGAAGATCGTGAGCTCGTCGTCGGCGGCCTGGATGTTGGACCGGGTGCGGCGTTCTTCCACGGCGGTCATACGAGCACCTCCTCATGGATGAGCTGCCCCGCCTGGACGCCGAGGGCCTCGGCGATCGCCGCCACGAGCGCGTCGATGTGCTCACGCGTGCGCAGCTCGGTGATGGCGACGAGCAGTTCGTGGTCAGAGAGCCGCAGGCCGGGGTGGATGCCCCTGGTCCGGCAGTGGGCGATGACGGCGTCGAGATCGCCGTCGACGGTGATGGGGAACTCCCGCACGACCGGGCGGGTGTGGCTGAGGCTCACACCCGGGATGCTCGCGAGCTGCGTGCGCGCATAGGCGGTGCGCTGGAGCAGCAGCTCGGCAAGTTCGACAATGCCCTCGCGCCCGAGCCAGGAGAGGTAGACGACCCCGGCCAGGGCGTTGAGCGCCTGGGCGGTGCAGATGTTCGAGGTCGCCTTGTCGCGGCGGATGTGCTGTTCGCGGGTCTGCAGCGTGAGCACAAAGCCACGGCGGCCGTCCCGATCGCGGGTCTCTCCGGCCAGGCGGCCGGGGAGACGGCGCAGCAGGGGCTCGCTCACGGCGAAGAAGCCGAAGGACGGTCCCCCGAAGTCGAGGCGGTTGCCGAGCGTCTGGCCCTCGCCGACGACGATGTCGGCGCCGGCCTCACCCGGGGCGCGCACGATCCCCAGCGGGACGGGATCGGCGGCGCAGATGAGCAGCGCGCCGGCGGCGTGGGCAGTCGCGGCAAGGCTCTCGATGTCCTCGACCGCGCCGAGAAAGTTCGGCTGGGCGACGATCACGGCCGAGACGTCCTCGCCGAGCGCCCCGAGCACGGTCGCGCCGTCGACGAGCTCGACGACCTCGACCGCCATGCCGTAGCCGTGGGCGTAGGTGGACAGCGTCTCGATCGCGTGGGGGTGCACGCCGGCCGAGACGACGAAGCGGCGCCGGCCATTGTGGTGCTTGGCCACGTACCCGGCCGCGGCGACCGCGGAGGGCCCCTCGTACACCGAGGCGTTGGAGATCGGCAGCCCGGTGAGCTCGGAGATCGCGGTCTGGTACTCGAACATCACCTGCAGACCACCCTGGGAGATCTCGGGCTGGTAGGGCGTGTAGGGAGTGAGGAACTCCGAGCGGGAGAGGATCGAGTCGACGATCGCCGGCACATAGGTGTCGTACATCCCTGCCCCGAGGAAGGAGATCTCCGTGTCGGTTGAGGTGTTCGCGGCGGCAAGGCGGACCATCTCGCGGTGGACCTCCTGCTCGGAGAGGCCGGCCGCGATGTCCAGCGGACGACCGAGACGCAGCTCCGCCGGGATGTCGGCGAAGAGCTCCTCGACGGAGGCGACGCCGATGGTCGCCAGCATCGCCGCGCGGTCGGCGTCGGTGACGGAGGTGTAGACGGTCATGACAGGGTCGTCCGGTAGGCGTCGGCGTCGAGCAGAGCGTCGACCTCGGAGGGATCCGACAGCTTCACCTTCACCAGCCAGCCCTCACCGTAGGGATCCTCGTTGATCGTCTCCGGGCTCGCGGCGAGCGCCTCGTTCACCGCGAGGACCTCCCCCGACAGCGGTGCGATGACGTCCGAGACGGCCTTGACGGACTCCACCTCCGTGTAGGACGTGTCCTTGGTGACGCTCGAGCCCACGGCGGGCGGTTCGAAGAAGACGACCTCGCCGAGGGAGTCCTGTGCGTACCAGGTGATCCCGAAGGTCGCCTCATCGCCGTCAATGCGCGCCCAATCATGCTCGGGGTGGTACTTCAGGTCCTCGGGGTAAGAAGCGTCGGCCAACCTAGCCGTCCTTTCGGTAGAGGGGCTTGCTCGCGACGCGTGCCTCGCGGACCGTCCCGCGCACGTCGATGGACAGAATCTGCCCGACGTCCGCCGCAGCGGCGGGGACGTAGGCCATGCCGATCCCGCGCTCGAGCATCGGAGAGAAGGTGCCGCTGGTGACGACGCCACCGGGCGCTGGGCCGACCACCGGGTTGCCCTGGCGGGCGATGCCCGGTCCCTCCATGATGAAGGGGACGAGGACCTCCCGGGGCCCCCGGGCGCGGGCGGCGGCCACCGCCGCGGCGCCGACGAAGCCGGTGTCCTCACGACACGCCCAGCCGAGGCCGGCCCCGATGGGATCGCGGTCCTCAGAGAGGTCGTTGCCGTAGAGGTGGAAGCAGGCCTCCAGACGCAGGGTGTCCCGGGCCCCCAAGCCGACCGGGGCAGCCCCGGCGCCGAGCAGGGCCGCCCAGACCGCGGCGGCGTCGGCGGGGTCGACGAGCAGTTCGAGCCCGTCCTCGCCGGTGTAGCCGGTACCCGCCGCGAGCATCGATGCTCCGGCGAGGGTGATCGGCGCGATGTGGAAGCGGGGCGGCAGCAGGTCCCGGGTGAGGGAGGCGAGGAGCGCCCGGGCCCGCGGACCCTGCACGGCGATCATCGCGAAGCGGTCGGCACAGTCGGTGACGTCGGCGTCGTACTCGCCGCCATGGGTCTGGAACCAGGCGAGGTCGCGTGCGTGGTTGGCGGCGTTGGTGACGGTGAGGAAGTCGGTCTCCGACAGCCGGTAGGAGAAGAGATCGTCGATGACCCCGCCATCCTCCCGGCAGAGCAGGCTGTACTGGGCGCCCCAATCGGGCATCCGGCGCACGTCGTTGGAACTGAGGCGTTGGAGTCGCTGCAGCGCCTGGGGGCCGTGGGTCTGGATCTGGCCCATGTGGGAGACGTCAAAGATCCCGACGTCGGTCCGCACGGCCAGGTGCTCGGCCTTGATCGAGCCGTACTGGATCGGCATCTCCCACCCGGCGAAGGCCACGAGCTTGGCTCCGGCGGCCCGATGGGCCTCATACAGCGGGGTACGGCGCAGCTCGACGGTGCTCACCCTTGCCAGGATAGGGCCCGGCCGGGCGGATCCCGGCCGATCCTCTGCGGCCGATCTCGAGTCCGGGGGGCGAGCTCGCCGGGGTGGTCGCCGCGCCCGATCCGCGGGCTAGCGATCCTTCAGGAAGGACGGGATGTCGATCTCGTCGTCCCGGATCTCGAGGCTGGAGCGCTGGCGCTCGTCGAGGGAGACGTCCCCGCGCTCGCGCCGCCGCGGGCGCTCACTGGCGCTCTCACGAGGACGACCGAAGCTCGTGCTCGCCGGGCCTCCGCCGCGACCGTGATCGAAGCCCGTGGCGATGACGGTGACGCGAACCTCGTCCTGCATGTTGTCGTCGATGACCGAGCCGAAGATGATGTTCGAGTTCGAGTCCGCCGCAGACTGAACGATCTCCGCCGCTTCGTTCACCTCGAAGAGACCGAGATCCGAGCCGCCGGTGATGTTGAGCAGGATGCCGGTGGCGCCCTCGACGGACTCCTCCAGCAGCGCGGAGGAGATCGCCTGCTTGGCCGCCTCGGCGGCGCGGTTCTCGCCCGCCGAGGTGCCGATGCCCATGAGCGCGGTCCCGGCGTCGTGCATGATCGTGCGCACGTCGGCGAAGTCGACGTTGATGAGACCGGGGATGGTGATCAGGTCGGTGATGCCCTGAACGCCCTGGCGCAGCACGTTGTCGGCCTCCCGGAACGCGTCGAGGATCGTCGTGCGCCGCTCGACGAGGGCGAGGAGCTTCTCGTTCGGGATCACGATCAGCGTGTCCACGTACTCCTTGAGCTTGTTGATGCCCTCCTGGGCCTGGCGGGCCCGCTGGGTTCCCTCGAAGGAGAACGGTCGCGTGACGACGCCGACGGTGAGCGCGCCGATCTCGTTCTTGGCGATGTCGGCGATCACCGGCGCCGCACCGGTCCCGGTGCCTCCACCCTCGCCGGCGGTGACGAAGACCATGTCCGCCCCCTTGAGGGCCTCCTTGATGTCGTCGCGGGACTCGGCGGCGGCGCCCTGGCCGACCTCCGGGTTCGCGCCGGCACCGAGGCCGCGGGTGAGGTCGTGCCCGATGTTCAGCTTGATGTCCGCGTCGCACATGGCCAGAGCCTGCGCGTCGGTGTTGGCCGCGATGAACTCGACGCCGCGAAGGCCGGCATCAACCATGCGGTTGACCGCGTTGGTGCCACCGCCGCCGACGCCGACGACCTTGATGACTGCGAGGTATGAACCGCTGGTTTCCATGATTCTTTCGTCCGACCCTCAATGTAGCGTTGAGCGTTTCTCGAGCCCGCCGCTTGTACGGGAGTTCACCACGTTACGCACAGTTCGCGCGCCACGTCAACGCGCTCACCGTCGGGCAAGAATTCTTTCAGAACACGGAACCCTCGATCGGCCGACGAGAGTCTCAGGTTCTCTGGTGTCAGCCTCAACTTGAGGTTGAGACCTGGCCTCAGGCGCTCCCTGCGGCGGGGTTCTGCGGGGCGCTCACGTCGATGTAGGACGCGCCGCGGGAGGCGGGATGGGCGAGCACCGCCACCGCAGCCGACCACTTCAGACGGGCCTGGGTGGTGTCGCCGAAGTAGAGCGTCGGCCCATCCCGCAGCGTGACGGTGACCCCGTGGTGGGTGGTCGACCGGGCGCTCTGGACATGAGGGAGGATCCGGTACGGGGCCGCGGCGAGGACCGTGAGCACGGCCAGGGTGCCCGCCGCGGTGACCCGGGCGCCCCCGGTGTCGGGGGCGATGGGAAGGCTCACCAGTCCCGCGGTCGGCTCCCGGGGCAGCAGGCGTCCGGCCCCGTCCACGGCGGTCAGGCGGCCGCCGGCGTGGACCGCCGCCACGGGGATCTCCTCCTCCACGTGGACCGTCACCCCGTGGGGGAAGTGGGTCTGAACGGCGATCCCGGTGATGTGCGGGTAGCGGGCCAGCGCGGCCCGCAGCTTCGCCACCGAGAGATCCAGTGTCGTCATGGTGAGCGACGCGTTCACCACCGCGGCGCGGACCGCGCCCGCGTCGGCCCCGCTCACCCCGGTGACGCGCACCTGACGGATGGCCACGAGACTCGAGGAGCGCACATACAGCCACGCCCCGGCGAGCACGGCGAGGACGAGCGCGAGCATGCCGAGACGGCGGGGGCTGAGCCGCGGCCCTCGGAGTCGGGGCAGGGACCTCCAGCGGAGGGTGTGGGCACGGGAAGCGGTGGTGGTCGTCACGCGGTCCTCCAACGGTCGGGGAGGGGTACGGGCCCGAGAGCCTGGACCTCGGGTTCGAGTTCGATGCCGAAGCGCTCACGCACCCGGTTGGCACCCTCGACCATGAGGGCGACGACATCGGCCGTGCTCGCGTTCTCGACGTTCTCGACGAAGTTCGCGTGCTTGAGCGAGAACCCTGCCCCACCCACGCGCAGACCGCGACAGCCGGCGGCGTCGAGCAGCTGTCCGGCGCTGCGGCCCTCCGCCGCCGGGACGGCCGGATTCTTGAAGGTGGACCCGAAGGTCTTGATACCCGCGGGCTGGGAGGCTCGGCGCCGGGCGCGCAGGTCAGCCAAGGTCGCCTTCACGGTGGCGGGATCCGCGGGCTCGAGGGTGAACTGCGCCCGGGCGACGACCTCACCCGCCCCGAGGTTCGACTCCCGGTAGGCGAAGCCGAGCTCCTCGGGAATCCGGCGCCGGGTCCCGGCCGCGTCGGTGATGTCGACCCAGCGGAGCACGTGGGCGAGCGCGCCCCCGTAGGCGTTGGCATTCATGCGCACCGCGCCTCCGACGGTGCCGGGGATCGAGACGCCGAACTCCAGGCCCGAGAGGCCCGCGGTGGCCGCCGCCGCCGCGACGCTGGGCAGCCGGGCGCCGCCGCCACAGGTGATGCTCGTTCCGCTGATGTCGGTGCGGGCAAGTTCGCCGTCGAGTTTCAGGACCAGGCCCCGCACGCCCTCGTCGGCGACGAGCAGATTCGAGCCCGAGCCGATCATGCTCACGGCCAGATCCGCCGCGCGCGCCCAGGCCAGCAGCGCCTCGAGCTCGGTGAGGCGCTCGGGCCGGGCGAAGTACTCCGCGACGCCGCCCGTGCGCACGGTGGTGAAGCGCGCCAGGGGGACCTGCGCGGACACGGTCGGCGGCGGCACGGTCACGGGGGCGGAGGTTAGTCCCCGCAGCGGCGGGTCTCAGTGGCCGGCGCCGACGAGCGCCCGTCCGACGCTGTCGATGTCGCCGGCGCCCATGAGCAGGCACAGGTCGCCGTCGGCGAGGGTCGCCTCGAGCCACCTGCGCAGGTCGTCGAGGCCGCGGAACCAGGCCACGGGCCGCCCGGCGCTCGCGTCGGCGGCCGCGGCGGCGACGAGGTGGCCGTCGACCCCCGGGAAGTCCTCGCCGCGCTCGCGCGCGGGGTACACGTCGGCGACGGCGACGACGTCGGCGCCGGCCAGGGCGGCGCCGAAGCCGGCGGCCAGGGCGCGGGTCCGGCTGAACAGGTGGGGCTGGAACACGGCGATGAGACGCCGCGGCTCCAGGGTGCGGGCACCGGCGATGGCGGCGGCGACCTCGGTGGGATGGTGGGCGTAGTCGTCGTAGATCCACGCCCCGCCGGCGCTCACCCCGAGGCGTTCCATCCGTCGGCGCGCCCCGGCGAAGGACGCCAGCGCGGCAACCGCCGCATCGGGGTCGACCCCGGTGAGCGCGGCCGCCGTGAGCGCACCGGCGGCGTTGACGGCGTTGTGCAGACCGGGCACGGCGAGCTGGACGCGCCGGCCCGCCCAGACGAAGCTCGCGCCATCCGGGGCGAGTGTCGGCTCGTGCGCGTCGTAGGCCAGCGTCCGCCCGGCACCGGCGGCGAGCCGCTCCAGCTCGGGGTCGGCCCAGACGACCGCCGCGTCGGCCCGGGCGCAGAACTCGGCGAGCGTCGCCTCGAGGTCGAGGCGTGAGGAGTAGGTCGCGTGGTGGTCGAGCTCCGCGTTGGTGAGCACGGCGACCTCGGGCGTGAAGCGCAGCAGGGACCGGTCGGACTCGTCGGCCTCGATGACCATCCAGTCCCCCTCGCCCCACTCGGCGTTGTGCCCGGAGCTGCGCAGCTCCCCGCCGATCATGTAGGCCGGGTCCGCCCCGCAGGCGCGGAGGATGTGAACGACCATCGAGGTCGTCGTCGTCTTTCCATGGGTCCCGGTGACGGCGAGCAGGCGCTTGAGGGCGGCCATCTCGGCAAGCAGCTCGGCCCGGTGGAGCTCGCCGGCACCGCCCGGAGCCCGTGCGGCGACCCGCTCGGGGTTGTCGGTCGGAATCGCCGAGGAGTACACGACCTGGGCCCCCGCGGGGACGTTCTCCGCCCGGTGCTCACCAACCGTGAAGGGGATGCCCGCCGTGCGCACCTCGCGCAGGTAGGCGCTTTCGGACCGGTCCGAACCGGTCACCTGCGCGCCCAGCCGGGCGGCGATGACGGCCAGGCCGCTCATGCTCGCCCCGCCGATGGCGGTGAAGTGCAGGCGCCGCCCGCGCCAGTCCCCGGGCGGACGCGTGCCGGCGCCCGACTCAGCCGCGCTC
>DASSZV010000035.1:0-5178 GCA_035702765.1 Solirubrobacteraceae bacterium | reverse complement strand
CGTCGTCGGCGTGCTCGCGGCGCTGGCGCTGGCGCGCTTTCGCTTCCGGGGGCGCAAGCTCTACCTCGTCGTGCTGCTCGCCATCCAGGCCGTCCCCCAGACGGCGCTCGTGATCCCGCTGTTCTTCACGCTGCAGACCTTGCACCAGCTGAACCAGCTCAGCGGGTTGACGGCGACCTACGTGATCTTCGACCTGCCGTTCGCGATCTGGATGCTGCGCGGCTTCGTCCAGGGCGTGCCTGCGGACATCGAGGACGCGGCGATGGTGGACGGGTGCGGTCGGCTCGACGCCTTCCGCCGCGTCGTGCTGCCGCTGATCGCCCCGGGCATGGTGGCGACGGCGATCTTCGCCTTCATCCAGGCGTGGAACCAGTACCTGTTCGCCTACGTCTTCATGCAGCAGAACAACAAGTACACGCTGACGGTCTGGCTCCAGGCATTCGCCACCAACCGGGGCACGGACTACAGCGGTCTGATGGCGGGCTCCGTGCTCTACACCCTCCCCGTGGTCATCCTTTTCGTCATCGTCCAGCGCAAGGTGGTCTCCGGGCTTGCTGCCGGGGCGGTCAAGGGATGAGCATCGGCACCGCCGCCGGCCCCGCGAACCAGGGAAGAGGGAAACGATGGATCTCCAGCTGAGCCCCCCACCGGGGACAGGAACGTCAGCGGAGGGATCGCGCGTCCCGAAGTACTACCGCCTGAAGCAGGAGCTGCTGAAGCAGATCGACGCCCTCGCCCCGGGGGAGGCGCTGCCCTCCGAGCGCGTCCTCGCCGCGCAGTACGAGACCTCGCGCACCACCGTCCGCCAGGCGTTCCAGGAGCTCGTCATCGAGGGGCGCCTGCAGCGGGTGCACGGCAGCGGGACCTACGTCTCGCCGCCGAAGATTGCACAAGCCCTGCAGCTCACCTCCTACACCGAGGACATGCGCGCCAAGGGCATCGAGCCGAGCTCGCGCCTCCTCGACGTCCGCCAGCTGCGCGCCGATGCGCTGCTCGCGGAGAAGCTGCAGATCGCGACGGGCGACCGCGTCGTCCGCATCGAGCGCCTCCGCATGGCCGACGGCGAGCCCCGCGCCATCGAGGCGACGCACCTCTCCGCCGCCCGCTTCCCGCGTCTGCGCCAGCACCTGTTGAAGGTCGGCTCCCTCTACCGCACGCTCGCCGAGGTCTACGGGATCGAGCTCGGCTCGGCGGAGGAGACGATCGAGACCACCCTCGCGCGGCCCGACGAGGCGGCGCTGCTCGAGACCGACGTCGGCCTGCCGATGCTGATGCTCTCCCGGCACAGCTTCGACACGGCTGGCATCCCGGTCGAGTGGGCGCGCAGCGTCTATCGCGGCGACCGCTACAAGTTCGTCGCCTGGCTGCAGCGCCCCGACGCCAACGGCAACGGCACCGCGTCGATGGTGATCGTCGGCCGGGGCCCGCTCGACCAGCCCTAGCGGCGCCACGCCCGCTCCGCCGGCGGCGCCCGCCGCGGGTGCCGGGCGGGCGTGCCGGGCGGCTCGGCGGTCACCGGGTGCGGGAGGTGAGCGCAGGAGGTGCGCTCGCCCGTGGCGGCGCCGTCCGGCTCAGCGCGACCGGCGCTGGGCCGGTGCCCGGTCGAGGCCCGCCGGCGGCTGCGCATCGACCAGTGCGCCCGGCTTGCGCTGGGGCGGCCGGTGCGGCGGCTCGACCTCGGGCGGGAGGTGGCGGCGGCTGCCCGACCACGGCGCGGGCGGTGCGGTGAGGTAGTCGGCGAGGCGGTAGGCGACGGCTTCGTAGTTCACCCGCCAGCCGCGGAAGTCCGCCCACGCCTCCTCGGCGGTGTGCTCCATCGCGAAGCCGACGTCGCGCAGCATGTCGACCGCCTCGGCGAACTCGGCGAACGAGAGCGTGATCGGGTCCTCGGGGTGGGGGTCGGGGTCGACCTCCCAGCCGAGCGTCGTCGCCATCCGCCGCAGCGTGGTGAAGCCCATGCGCAGGCACAGGCGCGCCTGGGACGAGGCGGTGCTCGGTGCCAGGGCGAGGTGCATCGCCGCGCCGTCGAGCACGGCGAGCAGTCCGATCAGCCACGAGTACCACGGCTCGGGGGAGCGGAAGAGCTGCAGCACGGGGTAGGTGGTGTGGCTCTCGGCGACATCGGCGGCCCACTCCTCCCAGGCGGCGTAGAACTCGGGGAGGGTGTCGACGATCCCGACGAGCTGGTGACGGGCGAGCAGCTCCGGGCCCCAGGCGGGAACGCCGGCGCGCGCCTCGAGCAGCGCGACGAGGGCCTCGCGCTTGTTGAACGCCGCGTAGAGCGACGGGAGGTAGGCGATCTGGAGCGCAACGACGATCACCCAGCTCGCCCCGGCGGTGATGTCGAGGGCCGGGTTCTGGGTGCCGCCCGCAGATGCCGCACCGACGGTGAACAGCGCGGCGACGGCCTGGAGGAGGCTGAGCGCGAGGTTGTGCGTCGTCGGCTCGAGCAGCAGGCCGAAGCCGAGCGCGAAGCAGGCGGCCCAGACCGCCAGCTGCACGACGAGCGCGACCGGCGCCATCGGGGCGAGCAGGGCGTCCTTCGCCTCGTAGCGCCGGGCGAGGCGCGACAGCCCGAGGAAGGCGAGGCGGACGACGCTGTTGACCGCGAGCGACAGGCGCTCGAAGCCGCGGGGGCGGCGCGGGAGCACCATGGAGAAGAGGACCGACAGCGCGGTGACGAGCGCCACGGCCGCGCCGATCGCCATGATCACCGCATCCATCGCCCCGCTCCCCGTGCAGCGGCACCCGTGCGCGTGCGCCCGTCACCGGTGCCTCGCGCACCGACGCCCTGCGGCACCGTAGTACGGCGCACGCGGCAAGCCGGCGGGGACGCGCTCGCTAGGGTCGCTGCGGTGTCCGACGCTCCTCCGTCCCCGCCGCCGTGGCTGCTCGCCCTCCCCGCCGAGGAGCGGTCGCTCTTCGTGCTGCACCTGCGCGGCGCGATCCGTGCCCGGCTGCAGATGACCCAGGATGTCGCCGTCGCTGAGCTCGAGGGCCGGCTCGCGGCGACCGACGCGCCCGGCGAGGCGATTGCCGCGTTCCGCGGCCAGGCCGACTCGGCGCGACGTCTCGCCGACGCCTACCTCGAGATCGCCGAGGAGCTGGAGGCGATCGTGGCGCTGCTCGAGAAGCACGCCGAGCCGTAGTCGGCTCGCGCCGGCCCCCACTGCACCGCCGCCCGCACTCCGCCCCGAGAGCGGGCGCGCCGGCCGGCGTCGCGCGCTCGTAGTCTCACGCCATGTTGCGTCCTGAAAGCTGGACCAGCCCTGCGGGTGAAAGTCCCGTCCGGGTAATCGCCGGAGAGCCCGGTAGCAGGCCCCAGTTCGTCGTCGAGAGGCGGCGGGCCGAGCGGGGCGTCAAGAGCCTCTTTGGAGGGAGCAAGCGTGCGGGCCGTAGGTCCATCCGGGCCGAGTCCTGCAGCCTCGTCAGACTCACAACAGGGGAGCCGAGCCGCTCATGTCACGGCGAAGGCCCACGTCCGACCTCCTGGCAAGTTCCGGAGATGCCCCGGGTCGGGTCCCCTCGGGGTACGGGGAGCGGCACGCACGCACGGGGTGGTTCGGAACAGGAGAGGCCCGTCTTGCCAGCCTCGTCAGCAAAGACCGGACGTATAAGCCAGTGGTGAAAGCGTCCGGAGGCAAGCGGGAGTCCGACGGGGTCGTAGTACTGCCGATCGCCGGGAGCAACCCGGCAGGAGGGAAGGGCCCCGACTTCGGTCACGCTGGGGAAAGAGGAACGCGCAAGGGCATGGCTCGGACCGCCGAGCCCAACTACCCCGAGGGCCGCCATCTGGCCTCCGCCAACGTGCGACGCCTCCAGAACCGGCTATGGGCTGCGGCCAAGCAGTCAGAGGAGCGGCGCTTCCACGCCCTTTATGACCGCATCTACCGGGATGACGTCCTTGTAGAGGCGTGGGAGCGGGTCCGTGCCAATCGTGGCGCCGCCGGCGTCGATGGTCTGACGCTTGCGGCGGTGGAGGCCTACGGGGCTCAGCGCATGCTCGCTGAGCTGGCCGAAGACCTCCGTGCAGGCAACTACCACCCGGCGCCCGTGCGCCGGGTGGAGATCCCAAAGCCCGACGGCCGCAAGCGGCCGCTCGGGATCCCGACCGTGAAGGACCGGGTGGCCCAGCAGGCGGCAAAGCTCGTCCTCGAGCCAGTGTTCGAGGCCGACTTCCTCACTTGCTCCTACGGGTTCCGCCCTCGTCGTTCGGCGCTCCAGGCCCTGGAGAGGATCCGGGTCGGCTTCATCGAAGGCAGCCAGTTCGTCTTCGAAGCCGGCATACAGGACTTCTTCGGCTCGATCGACCACGACAGGTTGCTGTCGCTCGTCGAAGAGCGGGTCTCGGACCGCCGGGTGCTGAAGCTCCTTCGCGGCTGGCTGCGTGCTGGGGTGCTGGCAGATGGGGTGTTTTCCGAGACGGTCACGGGGACTCCCCAGGGCGGGGTGATCTCCCCGCTTCTCGCCAACATCTTCCTGCACGCCTTCGATCGGGCCTGGGTTGAGTCCGGCACGGGAGAGGTCGTCCGCTACGCAGACGACTTCGTCGTGCTGTGCAGAACCCCAGAGCAGGCCGAACGAGCCGGGGAGCAGGCAGCTGTGCTCCTCGGCGAACTCGGTCTCGCCCTTCACCCAGACAAGACCAAGGTGGTCGACCTCCGGGAGGGCAAAGAGGGCTTCGACTTCCTCGGGTGCCACTTCCGAGCCCGCATGTCGGGTCGGCTCTGGGAGCAGCGGCGCATCGTCCGCTACTACCTCCAACGCTGGCCCTCTGTGCGGTCGATGAAGCGTGCCCGGGCGAGGATCAAGGTCCTTACTGATCGAAGTCAGGTCGGACAGGAGTTGGAGGTGGTCATCGGCCGCCTCAACCAGTTCCTCCGAGGCTGGGGCAACTACTTCCGCACCGGGAATGCGGCCACCAAATTCCTGAGCTTGGATCGTCACGTGGCGTGGCGGCTGAAGCGCTTGCTCATCAAGAAGCGGGGCCGCAACCTCCGTGCCGGTCAGGCTGAGACTTGGACCCGCACCTGGTTCCACGACCAGGGCCTGCACAAGCTGATGGGCACGATCCGTTATCCGAAGGCAGCGTAACCATGTCCGGAATGACCGTCGGTGAGCTGTATGCGGGAGAACCGCACGTACAGATCGAAAGGGGGATGGGGAACCGGGCCGTTA
>DASSZV010000118.1:0-18309 GCA_035702765.1 Solirubrobacteraceae bacterium | reverse complement strand
GTCGATCTCATGACTCAGGCCAACAGTCCCCTTCGCGTCCTTGTCACCGGCGGATCCGGCTTCATCGGCTCCCACGTGGTGGACAAGCTCATCCAGGCCGGCCACACGCCGGTCATCTATGACCGCCGCCCGTCGCCCTGGCACGCCGACCTCGACACCCCCGTGGCGACCGTGCTCGGCGAACTCACCGACCGCAGCGCCCTCCAGGCCGCCCTGGACGAGCACGCGATTGACGCGGTCGCCCACCTCGCCGCCGTCGCCGACGTCAGCGACGTGCACGCCGACCCTGAAAGCGCCGAGCTGGTCAACTCCCACGGCACCGCCGCCGTGCTCGAGGCCTGCCGTTGCGCCGAGGTCAGGCGCGTCGTCTACGCCTCGACGATCTGGGTGTACTCCGACTGCGCCCAGGACGAGGTCGACGAGGAGACTCCGTTGGCTCACCCCGCCCACCTCTACACGGCGACCAAGCTCGCCGGCGAGCTGTACTGCCGCTCCTACCAGGAGCTCTACGGCATCGACTTCACGATCCTGCGCTTTGGCATCCCGTACGGCCCGCGCGCCCGAGAGGCCGCAGTCATCCCCGCCTTCATCAACAAGGCCTTCGCGGGTGAGCCGCTGACGCTGGCCGGGGACGGGCGCCAGTCACGCCGCTTCGTCTATGTCGAGGACCTCGCCCAGGGCGTCGTCGACGGACTGGCCGAGATCGCCACCAACCGGATCTACAACCTCGCCTCGAACGAGACGACGTTCATCCGGGACATCGCCACGCTCGTCCAGGAGTACGTGCCGGGCACCGAGATTGTCTACGGACCCGCGCGGCCTGGGGACTTCGGGGGCAAGATCGTCTCCTCCGAGCGGGCCCAGCGCGAGCTCGGCTGGAGCGCCCAGACCCCCTTTGCCGAGGGCGTGCGCCGCTATGTCGAGTGGAAGCGCGAGGCGGGCGAGCCGGACACGAACCTCGCTGGCGTGTAAAGCGCGGCGGGGGCCCACCAGCCTCCGTCTGAGGTCTTAACCGAAGATCCCCCCGGGGGCGCACATGAGCCTCCGTACGCTTAGAGGACGATGATCGAGGTCAACCACGTCTCCAAGCGCTACGGCGACCGGGTGGCGGTGGAGGATCTCACCTTCACCGTCCAGCCCGGGGTGGTCACCGGCTTCCTGGGCCCCAACGGCGCCGGCAAGTCCACCACCATGCGTCTCATCCTCGGCCTCGACCGGCCGAGCAGCGGCACCGCGACGGTCGCCGGCCGCTCCTACCTCGACCTGCGCGCCCCTCTCCATGAGGTCGGCGCGATGCTCGAGGCCCGGGCCATCCACACCGGCCGCTCGGCTCGCAACCATCTCCTCGCCCTCGCCCAGACCCACGGGATCCCCGACCGGCGCGTCGACGAGGTGATCGACATCGTCGGCCTCACCGGCGTCGCGCGCAAACGTGTGGGCTCCTTCTCCCTGGGCATGGGCCAGCGCCTGGGGATCGCCGTCGCACTGTTGGGTGACCCGCACACGGTCATCCTCGACGAGCCGGCCAACGGCCTCGATCCCGAGGGCATCCGGTGGATCCGCACCCTGCTCATGGAACTCGCCCGCGAGGGGCGGACGGTATTCCTCTCCTCGCACCTCATGTCGGAGATCCAGCAGAGCGCCGAGCACCTGATCGTCATCGGCCGGGGGCGCCTGATCGAGGACGCACCGATGGCCGACTTCGTCACCCGCGCCTCCGCCGACGCCCCCGTGCGCGTGCGCGGCCCACAGCTCACGGCCCTGGCCGAGGCGATCCTCGCCGCCGGCGCGGTGAGCGTCGAGCCCGAGCCCGAGGGCGACGCCCTGCGCGTGCAGGGCTTGGGCGCCGAGCAGATCGGTGAGGCCGTCGCGGCCGAGCGCCTCGTCCTCTACGAGCTCACCCCACTGCAGGTGACGCTCGAGGAGGCGTTCATGAGCCTCACCCACGACTCGATCGAGTACCAACCGACGGGAGCCGCCACATGAGCACGGTCCAATCGCCGCCCAGCGCCGGCCGGCTCACCGGCTCGGCCGGCGCTCCCTCGCTTCCCGAGGGCGCGCGACAGGTCACCCTCGTCCGGGTCCTGCGCTCAGAGTGGACCAAGCTGTGGTCGCTGCGCTCGACCCGCTGGTCGTTCGCCGTCGCCTTCATCACCATGGCCGGGCTCGGGCCGCTCATCGCCTTCTTCGAGATGAACCGCTGGAACCAGCTCTCGCTGTCTGACCGGCTGCTCATCGATCCGATCGACAAGTCGCTGGGCGGGCACTACTTCGCCCAGCTCGCCATCGGCGTGCTCGGCGTGCTCGTCATCTCCGGCGAGTACGGGACGGGACAGATCCGCTCGACGCTGCTGGCCGTGCCCAAGCGCCTGCCCGTGCTGTGGGCGAAGATCCTCGTCTTCTCCGCGGTCACCTTCGTGCTCATGATCATCGCCGCCTTCATCGGCTTCTTCGCGGCGAACGCGATCTTCACCCAGCACCACGTGAACGTGGGGATCGGGGCCCCCCACGCGCTGCGTTCGATCATCGGGGCTGCCCTCTACGTCACCTTCACGGGAATCCTCTGCACCGCCCTGGGCACGATCGTCCGTGCGACGGCGGGCGGGATCTCCTCCTTCGTGGTGATTCTCTTTGTGCTGCCGCCGGTGCTCTTCCTGCTGCCCTCGAGCCTGCACGACTCGATCAACCCGTACCTGCCCTCGGTGGCCGGCGCGGCCGTGGCCACCGCCGTCCCGGACCCTCATACCTTCTCTCCCTGGGGCGGGTTCGCCCTGTACGTCGGCTACGTGCTCTTCGCCGTGGCCGTCGCCGCCGTGCTGCTGAAGACCCGCGACGCCTGAGAGGCCCATGACCACCACCGCCGCCACGCCGTCCCGCACCCGCTCCGTCCTCGCCAAGGTTCCGGAGATCTCGCTCGTCTTCTGGGCGCTGAAGCTGCTCACCACGGGCATGGGCGAGGCGATGTCGGACGGTCTGGGTCAGAAGAGCGTGCCGCTGGCCGCCGCCGTCGGCCTGTTCGGGTTCGCCTTCGCGATGTGGCTGCAGTTGCGCCAGACCGAGTACCGCGCCCCGGTCTACTGGTTCGCGGTGATGATGGTGGCGATCTTCGGCACGATGGCCGCCGACGGTATCCACGACGGCGCCGGGATCCCCTACACCGTGACCACCCCGGTGTTCGCCGCCTTCACCGGCCTGGTGTTCTGGCGCTGGTACCGCGCCGAGGGAACCCTCGACTTCCACGCCATCACCTCCAAGCGCCGCGAGCGCTACTACTGGTTGGCCGTGCTCGGCACCTTCGCCCTCGGTACCGCCGCGGGCGATCTCACCGCCTACAGCCTCAACTGGGGCTTCTGGCCCTCGGCACTGCTCTTCGCGGCGATCTTCGCCGTGCCCGCCGTCGGCTGGTACCGCTACTCCTGGAACCCGATCGTCGCCTTCTGGTTCGCCTACGTGCTCACGCGGCCCCTGGGTGCCTCCTTCGCCGACGGCTTCTCCAAGCCGACCTCGGGCGGGCTCAACCTCGGCGACCCGCTCGTCTCGTTCGTCGAACTGGGCATCTTCATCGCCGCTGTCGCCTGGGTGACCGTGAAGAAGATCGACGTCCAGCCCCCGCACGAGCTCGTCCCCCACGCCCACCCGCGTGAGCACCCCCACCCCCGGGTCGCTCATGAGGCGCCGCGTCTGGGCTTTGAGACCGACTGACCCCACACGGGACAATCTCGACATGGCCGAGGACGCCATGCTCGAGTGGCTTGGGGCGCAGGCGGACCGCTTCAGCCGCCTGAGCACCCGTCATCCCCTCTCCGTCGACCTTGCCGCGGGCGCGCTGATGCTCGCGGGGAGCTTCTACGGCCTCAGCACCCAAGGCCGTCTGGGGCGGGGAAGCGTGCTCTTCGGCGCAGCCCTGCTGGTCCCGTTGGCCCTGCGGCGGCGCTGGCCCGCGTTCACCTTCGGGCTCGTTCTCGTCGTCGGCTTCCTCCAGTGGCTGCTCAGCGTGCCCCAGTTCGCTGACGCGGCGCTGCTCGTCGCTCTCTTCTGCGTCGCCGAGGCCAGCGCCTCCCTCGTCGTCATCGCCGCGGTCTGCGCGGTCGAGGCGGGCGCGATCGCCGCGACGGTGTCCTGGGTCGTCGTCGACCCGCTGAAGATCTGGGTCGGGCTCAGCGCCCTCGCCGTCGCCGCGGCGGGCAGCGGCGTGGTGGTACGCCAGCGTCGGGCCCTGTTGGAGTCCCTGCGTGAGCGCGCCGCCCGCCTGGAGGCCGAACGCGACCGGCAGGGCGAGCTCGCCGCCGGCGCCGAGCGGGCGCGCATCGCCCGCGAGATGCATGACATCGTCGCCCACAACCTCACCGTGATGATCGCCCTGGCCGACGGGGCCGGCTACGCGATGGCCGGCGCCCCCGAGCAGGCCCGCCCGGCTATCGAGCGCATCTCCGCCACCGGGCGCGAAGCGCTGCTGGAGATGCGCCGGCTGCTGGGCGTGCTCCACGAGGGTCCCGGCGAGGAGCCGATGGCCCCCCAACCCTCTCTCGCCCGACTTGATGAGCTGCTCCGTCGCGTCGAGGCCGCGGGCATCCCGGTGTCGGTGTCGGTGAGCGGTGATCCGACGAGCCTGTCGGAGGGGATGCAGCTCACCCTGTTCCGCGTGGCCCAGGAGGCGCTCACCAACACGCTCAAGCACGCGGTGAACCCGACCCGGGCTTCACTCGCGCTGACCATCGCCGCCGGAGGCACCGTGGCGCTGGAGGTGCGCGACGACGGAGCCAGCCTCGTCACGGCGGCCGCGGGGGCCCCGTCCGCGGCGGGCCGTGGACTGGCCGGAACCGGCCGCGGGCTGGCGGGAATGCGTGAGCGGGCGGCGGCCTATCACGGGACGCTGGAGGCCGGACCGGCGCCGGAGGGCGGCTGGCGCGTCGCGCTGTCGCTCAGCGGCTGAGCCGGCCGCGCGCTCAGGCGCGCGCCGACCAGCCCGCCCACCGCTCCACCGTCATCTGCGTGGCCGGGCCCTCAGGCGGCGCATCCCGGTACTGCTCGTACTTGGCCACCAGCGCAGCCACGGCGGCATCACGGGCCGGACGCTCCTCGCTCCGGTCGGGATCCAGCAGGCTCACGCGCACGTCCGCCCGCGCCCACCACAGGGTCGACCAGTCTTCGGTGTACTCGTCCACGATCAGCGACATCCGCGGCCCGGTCCCCAGGTGCTCGAGATGGGTTCGGGCCGCCCGCGTGCCCGGCGGGCGGTCAAAGCAGCAGACGAGCGTGTCAGCGTCGATGGCGGCGAAGATGATCGGGACGAGCTGGGGATAGTCCGCAGCGGTGGCGGGGGCGGTGGCCTGACGCGCGACACGGGCGGCGAGGAACCGGGCGCGGGCCTCATCGGCGGAGAGGGCGGGCATGGTCGGAGGGTAACCCGGGGTCGACGCCACGCGGAGTAGCGTGAGGGTCATGCGTGTACCCATCACCCTTGACCTCCACGTCCCGAACTTCAACTACCCGGGCGTGAGCGACGATCAGATCTTCGACACGATCGTGGAGATCGCCGCGACGCTCGAGGCGTCCGGCTGGAGTTCGATCTCGGTCATGGACCATCTCCACCAGATCGCCATGGTCGGGCCGCCCGAGAACCATATGCTCGAGGGCTCGACGATCCTCGCGGGCATCGCCGCCCGCACGAGCACGCTCACCATGGGCCTGCTCGTGGGCAGCGTCACCTACCGTAACCCCGCCCTGGCGGCGAAGATCACCACGACCCTCGATGTCATCTCCAAGGGCCGGGTCTGGCACGGCCTCGGGGCCGGCTGGTTCGCGGAGGAGCACACCGCCTACGGGTACGCCTTCCCCGAGCTGAAGACCCGCATGGCCATGGAGGAGGAGGCGCTGCAGATCGTGCGAGCCATGTTCCGCGAGGATCAGCCGTCCTTTCACGGCACGTACTTCCAGATCGACCAGCCGCACAACAACCCCCGGCCGCTGCGCGGCGACATCCCGATCCTCATCGGCGGGTCGGGCGAGAAGAAGACCCTGCGCTACGTCGCCCAGTACGGGGACGGCTGCAACCTCTTCGGCGACCCGGCCAACTGCCGTCGCCTGCTGGGGATCCTCGACGAGCACTGCGCGACGGTCGGCCGGGACCCGGCGGAGATCACCAAGACCGCCATGGCCGTCGTATTCATCGGCCGGACCCATGAGGAGGCGATGGCCCGGGTCGACCAGGCGGTCGCTGCCGGCATGCCGCGTGAGCGGGCCGACTCGGCGCTGGTGGGTGACCCCGATACCGTCGCCGAGCAGGCCCAGGCCTACCGTGACGCCGGCATCGAGGGACTCACCATCTCCGGCGGGGGCATGGCCCATGACCTCGAGGCGATCGAGCTCACGGGCCGTGCGCTGGCGCCGATCTTCGCCTCACCGGCGGCCTAGGGCCACCGCGGGCCGCGCCTAGGCGGCGATAAGTTCCGGCTCCGCCTCGACCTCGACCGTCCCCGCGGACGGCTGGGTCGGGGCGGCCGGGGTCTGGGCGCTCCAGCGCCGGTTCAGCGGCGCGTTGCCGACCCACGGCAGCGACAGCCGGGCGATCTTCTTGAACACCGACCCGAGCTGGCGGTGCAGCGGGCCGGTGTTGTAGGGCAGGCCATAGCGCTCGCAGATCTCCCGCACCTCGGCCGAGATCGAGGCGTACCGGCGCGCCGGGATGTCGGGGAAGAGGTGGTGCTCGATCTGGAAGGACAGGTTGCCGCTCATGATGTGGAAGAGCCTGTTGCCGGTGATGTTCGCCGAGCCGAGCATCTGGCGCAGGTACCACTCGCCGCGGGTCTCGTTGGCGGCCTCCTCCGGGGTGAACTCCTGCACGCCGTCGGGGAAGTGGCCGCAGAAGATGATCGAGAAGGTCCAGATGTTGCGCACGATGTTCGCCGTCGCGTTCCCGGCGAGGGTGAAGGGGGCGCCCGGGCCGGCCAGGACGGGGAAGATCACGTAGTCCTTGAGCGCCTGGCGTCCGACCTTGGCGCCGATCTGGCGGAGCATCGTCAGGTCCAGGCGCTTCTTGCCCGTGAGGACCTGATCGCTCTCGAGGTCGTGCAGCGCCACGCCGTACTCGAAGAGCAGCATCAGCAGCGTGGCCCAGAGGATGTTCCCCAGGAAATAGGGCGTCCAGCGCTGCTCCTCGGACATCCGCAGGATGCCGTAGCCGATGTCCCGGTCCATGTCGAGGATGTTCGTGTACGTGTGATGCATGAAGTTGTGGGAGTGGCGCCATTGGTCGGCGGGGCAGGCGGTGTCCCACTCAAAGGCCTTGGAGTCCAGCGCCGGGTCCCGGGTCCAGTCGTACTGGCCGTGCATCACGTTGTGGCCGATCTCCATGTTGTCGAGGATCTTGGCCACGGACAGGGCGGCGGTGCCGCCGAGCCAGAGCGGGGGCAGCCAGCCGAACTCGAGCATCGCTCGACCCGCCACCTCGAGGCCGCGCTGGGTGCGGATGATGTTGCGGATGTAGTCGACGTCCTCCTGCCCGAGCTCGGAGACGACGCGGTGGCGGATCGCGTCGAGCTCCTCACCGAGACGCTGGACGTCCTCTGGGGTGAGATTGCCGTAGGTGATGGGCATGTGATGGTCCTCCCTTGCTGGGGCTCAGATATTCAGGGCGACGTCGGTGACGGGGACCGAGATGCAGATCTGGATCTCCTCGTCCTCCTCGTCGGAGATCACGCCGGTGAGCACGTTCTTCACCGTGCCGGCCGTCTTCGTGCAGGTGCAGCCGTGGCAGATGCCCATGCGGCAGCCGTACTCGGGGGAGAGGCCGGCCGCCTCGGCCTGCTCGAGCAGCGTGCCCGCGGCGATCGGGGCGCTCACCGCGGAGGCGAGGAAGCGCAGGGTGCCCGCGGCGGCCGCCCCGGAGACGTCGAGGGTCGGCGGGGTGAAGGTCTCGGCGGTCGCGTCGGGGAAGACCCCGCGGACGGCGTCGATGAGCGCCGGGGGACCGCACACGAGCGCGTGGGCGCTGGCCGGGACGGTGTCGACGTCGAAGCGGCGACCCTCCGTGCGGGTGGCGATGAACTGGGGCACCACGTTCGGGTGCCGGCCGGCGATGGCCTCGACCTGGTCGCGGTAGAGGAAGTCCTCGGGCGTGCGGCCGTAGTGGACGAAGTCGATGCGGCCGCGGTGGCCCTCGGACATCAGCGTGCGCAGCATGGCGATCGTCGGGGTGACACCGCTGCCTCCGGAGATGAGGGCGACGTGGCCGGGGCGGCGCTCGGGCATGAGGAAGTCGCCGGCGGCCTCGGAGAGATGCAGCAGCAGACCCGGGCGGGCGTGCTCGCGCAGCCAGGAGCCGACGATGCCGCCCTCACGAACGGTGATCGTGAGCTCGAGCAGCTCGGTGTTGTGCTCGGAGATCGTCGGGGAGTACGTGCGCGTGTAGCGGCGCCCGTCAATCTCCACGCCGACCTTGACGAATTGGCCGGCGCGGAAGCCGGTGAAGGCGCGGTTGGGATCGATGGTGAGGGTGACCGACCGCGGGGTCTGGCGGCTGACGTCGACGACACGGGCGCGGGCGTCATGGACGGTGAGCGTCGGGCGGATCAGCTCGAGGTAGCGATCGATACCGTGAGGTCCGACCATCAGGTCGACGAGCGGATTGCGCAGCAGCCGATTGGATGAAGGACTTAGTGTACGCATGTTCACTAAGTAGATCCTGGCTGATCAACGGCGATCCGTCAACCTCTGATGGATCCGCTGTGATGAGACCCACATTTTAGTGAACACCCGTCCACCGAGAACCCAGGCTGAGCGGCGCCAGGCCACGCGTCAGGCGCTGATGGAGGCCGCGCTGCTGCGCATCCAGGCCGGCGAGACCTTCGACGCGCTCTCCCTGCGCTCGATCACCAAGGCCGCCGGGGTCGTGCCGGCCGCCTTCTACCGCCACTTCGAGAGCCTCGACGACCTCGGGCTCGCGCTGATGGACGAGTCGTTCCGCACCCTGCGCGCGATGCTCCGCGCCCAGCGCACCGGCGATCCCGGCGCGGCGATCGCCGGGTCGGTGCACGGACTGGTCGCCTACGTGAACGAGCACCGGGATCACTTCGCCTTCATCGCCCGGGCCCGGGGAAGCGCCTCGGACCGGCTGCGCCGGGCGGTGCTCGGCGAGATCCGCCTGATCGCCTCCGAGCTCGCCACCGACCTCGCGCGCTACCCCCATCTCCGTGGCTGGAGCATCGAGGACCTCAACATGGTGGCGACCCTGATCGTCAACGCGATGATCTCGACCGTCGAGGCGATCCTCGAGACCCCCGCCGAGGACGCGCGCGCCCAGGCGCTGATTGCCGCGACCGCGGAGAAGCAACTGCGCCTGGTGATGCTGGGGATCCCCCAGTGGCGCAGCGGGGGAAGCGACGGGGTGGCCGACGCCTAGCTACTTCTTGAGGGTGACCGCGAAGAAGTCACGGTCATCTGGGGTGAGGTAGCGATACGGCGAACGCTGCATGTCGGGCAGCAGGTTGCTCGGGTCCGAGGCCCCGGGGTGGGCGTAGGTGATGAAGCTGGGCCAGTAGGAGTTGATGTCGAGCTGCATCGCCCGGACGGCTCCGGCGCGCTGCATGAGCTTGGCCAGGGAGGTGACCGTCTGATAATCCGACGCGGCGTAGATGAGGTTGCCGTAGCGGTCGATACCCAGGGCCGAACGCCACACGAGGACGGCATTACCGAGCGTCGCCCCCCAGAGCGCCTCATCGGAGATCGTCGGGTTGAGCCGGCCATTGTCGACGAGCAGAGGCAGGTTCTGGCGCGCGAAGACGATGTTCGATGGCGCGGTGGGGCCGTATTCCCACTGGATCACGTTGACCGTGCCGTTGGTGTAGCGGACGACCGCCGAGAGCCCGTTGTGCATGGGGGCGTAGGTGTGGCCGCCGTAGACGAAGCCACCCTCGGAGTCGGTGAGCTTGAAGGCGGAGTTGAAGGTCGCCACGAGGTTGCCCCGGATCGACGTGGGGACCTCCTCGGGACCGCGGTTGGGCATCGTCACGGAGGGCTCCTGGACACCTGGGTAGAGCATCACGTTCGTGTCCAGATGGTTGATCCAGGCGACGCCGCCGACGACGCGGGGGTACAGGGCCGAGGGCCGGAAGTCCGTGATGAGCACGGGCGGCGGAGTGCCCTTGGGGACCGGATAGGTCGCGCGCCACACACCCTCCCCGGGCAGGGCGGGCTTGATCACCGGCACGATGTCCGGCGGCCGGTAGGCCTGGGCGGCCTGGGCCGCCGCGATGGCCCGGTTCGCCTGGCGCTGGGTCGGGCTGAGGGCCTGTCCGGCGAGCTTGGGCAACGACTTGATCCCTGGGCCACCGGTGCTCGGCGCGGTGATCGAGTAGTAGAAGTTCTCCACCGTGTTGACCAGCCCCTTGAGGCCGTTGGAGCGCATCCACTCCACCGAGGAGATCGACAGCGAGGTGTTGGAGGTACCCGCGATGTTGCCGCCCCAGGAGATGAGCCCGACGAGCACGAGCACGAGCGAGGCCGTCCAGGCGATCCGTCGGGCGCGGACCACGGGGTCCGTGGAGGTGACGACGAGTCGTGCTGGGGCGGAGTTCGACCGGTAGACCGACACGGGTGAGGAGGTTCGCAGATCTCGATCACGAACCCCTTAAAGCGATGTTGAGATTCCGCTCACCTAACCGCCGGTCCGTGGGCGGTTTGCTCTAGCGTGTACCCGATGGTCGCCTCCGCCGTGCCGGTGACTGCCTTGCTCCGCCTCGCGCGGCCCAAGCAGTGGACCAAGAACTTCCTCGTCGTCGCCGCCGCCCTGGCCGCCGGATCCCTCGGCCACCATGGCGCCTGGCTGAAGGCGGGTCTCGCCTTCATCGCCTTCTGCGCGATCGCGTCGGGCATCTACGCCCTCAACGACGTCCGCGACCGGCATGAGGACGCCGCGCATCCGACCAAGTGCCGGCGGCCGATTGCCTCCGGCGAGGTCTCCCCCTCGGTCGGCGGGATCTTCGGCGCCTGTCTCATCGCCGGCGGCCTGCTGCTCACCGTCACGCTGCCGCCGCTGGTCACCCTCGTCGCGCAGGCCTACGTCGTGCTCACGCTCACCTACACGCTCATCTGGCGCCACATCGTCGTCCTCGACCTGTTCTCCATCGCCGGCGGCTTCGTGCTGCGCGCCGTGGCCGGCGGCGTCGCCGTTGGGGTGCCGCTGTCGGTGTGGTTTCTGCTCGTCATCACCTTCGCGGCGGTGATGGTCGCCGCGGGCAAGCGCGATTCCGAGCTCGCTCGGGTGCGGCTGAGCTCACGGCAGCCGCGGGCCGTCCTGCGCGTGTACACCCATCGCACCCTGAGGGCGCTGATGGTGGCGGCCTGTGGGGCCGCCATGATCGCCTATGTCCTCTGGGCGTTGGCGCAGAGCGCCTCGGTCGGGTTCCCCTGGCGCCTGCTCACCGCGGTCCCCTTCGGCCTGGCCATGGCCCGCTATCTCGTCCTCGCCCGCGCCGGGGCGAGCGAGGCGCCCGATGAACTGCTGCTGCACGACCGTCCGATGCTCGGCGCGGCCGGGCTGTGGCTGATCGTCTTCGCGCTCGGAGTGAGTGCCGGTGCCTGAGGCCCGGGCCCTGCGCCCGGCCACCCTCTACGGCTGGGGTAACGCCGACCGCGTGCGCGGCTGGCGCTGGTCGCCGGCGAGCGCCGAGGAGCTCGCTGCCGGGTTGGCCGACGCCGCCAACGAGCCCCGGCTCACCCGCGGGGCCATCCCCCGCGGAATGGGCCGCTCCTACGGCGACGCCGCCCAGCGCTGGGGCGGCGTGGCCATCGACACCACGCGACTCACCCGCATCCACATCGACCCGGCCAGCGGTCGCGCCGAGGTCGGCGCCGGCGTCGTGCTCGGCGACCTGATGGCCGCCGCCGCACCGCTGGGCTGGCTCGTGCCGGTGGTCCCGGGGACCCAGTTCGTCTCCGTCGGCGGAGCCATCGCCTCGGACATCCACGGCAAGAACCACGGCAGCGTCGGCACCTTCGGTCAGCACGTCCGCGAGCTCACGCTGGCGCTCGCCTCGGGTGAACTGAGGCGGCTGGGGTCCGAGGATCCGCTGTTCGGGGCGACGCTCGGGGGCATGGGCCTCACCGGCGTCGTCGTCTCCGCGACCCTGCAGCTCAGCGCCGGCCCCCCGCTGGTCAGCGTCGACACCGACCGCGTCGAGGGCCTCGAGGCGACGCTGGAGGCCCTGCGAGCCGACGGCGGACCCCACCGGGTGGCCTGGCTGGACCTGCTCTCACGCCGCGGTCCGCGCGCGGTCGTCACCCGGGCTCGGGTGCTCGGCGCGGAGGAGGCCGCCGCGCTCACCGATCCGCCGAGGCGGGGGACCGCGACGGTCCCCGTGCGCCTGCGCGTACCGCCGGTCGTCCCCTCCGGAGTTCTGCGCCCCGAGTTCATCGCCGCCGCCAATGCGGCGCGCTTTCGGCGCAGCCCACGGCGGGCGCGGGACGAGGTGATGGGTTTTGCCGCGCACATGTTCCCCCTGGACGGTCTGGCGGCGTGGCCGCGCCTGTACGGCCCGGCGGGCTTCCTCCAGTACCAGATCGCCGTGCCACCGGCCCAGTCCGCGGTGATGGAGCGGGTCCTCGGGATCCTGGGCGACGCCCGCGTGCCCGTTTACCTCGCCGTCCTCAAGGACTTCGGCCCCGCCACCGTCGGCGCGGACCTGTCCTTTCCCATCGAGGGCTGGACGCTCGCGCTGGACCTACCCCGGCGCCATCCCGGCCTGCCCGCGGCGCTGGATCGCTGCGACGAGCTCGTGGCCTCCAGCGGGGGCCGCGTGTACCTCACCAAGGACAGCCGCATGCGGCCCGACACGGTCGCAGCCATGTACCCACACCTGGCCCGCTGGCGGGCGCTGCGCGACGGTGCCGACCCCGACGGCCTGTGGGCCTCCGATCTCGCGTTGCGCACCGGCTTGGTGGAGGCCGCGGGATGAGCCTCGGCGGACAGCCCCGCCGCGTCGTCCTGCTTGGGGGGACCTCGGAGATCGGCCAGGCGATTCTCGTGGCGATGGCCGCCGCGGGTCCGCTCACACCGGTGCTCTGCGGCCGCGATCTCCCCGCTCTGGAGGCCGCCGGCGCTCAGCTGGCCAGCCGGGGCTGTGCGACGGCCGAATGCCGGCGCCTGGACGCCGACGCCCTGGACACCCATCCTGAGGCGATGGAGGCGATCTTCGCCGCCGGCCCCGTCGACACGATCGTGCTCGCCGTCGGCACGCTCGGGGGCCAGGCGGCGCTCGACACCCCGCGCGCGGAGGCGCTCGCCCTCCTGCAGACGAATTTCCTCGGCGCGGGCTCGCTGCTCGAGGCCGGGCTCCAGCGCCTGCGGGCCCAGGGGCACGGGCGAATGGTCGTGCTCTCCAGCGTCGCCGCAGTCCGGCCCCGGGCCGGACTGGCCTACTACGGTGCGGCCAAGGCCGGACTCGACGCCCTGGCCCAGAGCCTCGGCGACGCGGCGCTCGCCGACGGTGTGCGCACGCTCGTCGTGCGTCCCGGCTTTGTGCGCACGAAGATGACCGCGGGCCTCGACCCCGCCCCACTGGCCACGACGCCCGAGGCGGTCGCCGAGGTCACCGTCCGGGCCCTGGGTGGCCGGGCCCACACCGTCTGGGCGCCGGGGGCCGTACGCTGGCTGTTCATGTTCCTCTCCCTGCTGCCCCGTCCCCTGTGGCGACGCCTCCCCGGCTGATGGATCGCCGCAGCGCCCTGATCGACGCCGGGATCGGCCTCGCCGTCGCCCTCATCGTGCTGATCCTCGCCTCTGGCCCGGCCGCCGCCGGCCTCATCGGCGTCCTCGTCGTCCTGCTGCTCATCGCCGGACGCTTCCTGCCCGGTCTCTGGCGCCGTCACCATCCCGCGGTGCTGGACCGACCGCTGCGTCCGGCCGGCCCCCGTGTCGAGGGCCCGCGACCGCGGCCCGGCCGCGCTGCTCCCGCCCGCGCCGCCGCCGTCCGGCCGGTCCGCCGTGAGCCGCCGACGCCGGCGTCGGGCCAGGAGGGACGTGAGATGACCGCCGCGGAGCGCTACGCCGCCCGCCAGGCCGCGCGCCAGCGCCAGCGCCAGCTCAACCGACGCGACTGATCGCCTCGGGCGTGAGCGACGCGAGCGTCGGGTAGCCGTCGACGGCCATGAGCAGGTCGGCCTCGGCCAGCAGGCTGCGCAGGACGTGGACGATCCCGTCGACCCCGCCCAGGGCGAGACCCCAGGCGTAGGGCCGGCCGACGGCCACTGCGTCGGCCCCCAGGGCGAGCGCCTTGACGATGTGCTCACCCCCGCGGATGCCGGAGTCGAAGATCACCGGCACCTCTCCCGCCGCCGCCGCGACGACCCCGGGCAGCAGGTCGATCGCGGCCAGGCCCCCGTTGGCCTGGCGCCCGCCGTGGTTGGAGCAGTAGATGCCGTCGACCCCACCGGCGATCGCGCGCCGAACGTCCTCGGGGTGGCAGACGCCCTTGAGGATCAGCGGCAGCGTGGTGAGCGAGCGCAGCCAGGCGAGGTCCTCCCAGGACAGCGCGGGGTCCGAGAAGCCCAGTGCCCAGGCGAGCGCGGCCATGCGCGGGTCCTCCTCCGGCGGCTTCTCCAGCTTGGCGCGGAAGATCGGGTCGGAGAAATAGTTGGCCAGGCACCGGCCCTGGAGCTGGGGGAAGGAGGCGAGGTTGAGGTCGCGCGGGCGCCAGCCGAGGATCTGGGTGTCCAGGGTGACGACGATGCCCGCATAGCCGGCGGCCTCGGCGCGGGAGACGAACGAGGCCGCGAGATCACGGTCCGCCGGGGTGTAGAGCTGGAAGAAGGCCGGCGTGTCACCGTGGTGGGCGGCGACCTCCTCGAGCGGGTCGACCATCAGGGTGGAGGCGATCATCGGCACTCCGGCGCGCGCCGCCGCCTGGGCGGTGGCGATGTCCCCGTGGCCGTCCTGGGCGCACAGGCCGATGACCCCGACCGGGGCCAGCAGCAGCGGGCTGGCCAGGCGGTGGCCGAACAGCTCGACGGAGAGGTCGCGCTCCGCCGCCCCGGCGAGCATCCGCGGCATCAGCCCGTAGCGGTCAAAGGCGCTCACGTTCACGTCCTGGGTGAACTCGTTGCCGGCCCCGCCGGCCACGTAGGAGTAGATGTCCGCGGGCAGCGCCGCCTTGGCGCGCGCGTGAAGCTCGGCGTAGTCGAGGGGCAGGGCGGGCCGGATCCCGCTCAGGCCGGCGAGATAGATCTCAAGCTGGAAGTCTCCGAAGTTGGGCACGCGCGGATCCTAGGGGCGCAGCGGCGCCGGGGCGCTACCCTTGCGCTTCTGAGCGGCCCGGGCCGGCTCAGCACAACTGGAGAGGTGCCGGAGCGGTTGAACGGGCACGACTGGAAATCGTGTAACGGGGAAACTCGTTCGGGGGTTCGAATCCCCCTCTCTCCGCTTATCGGCCGAGGAAGCGAGCCGGCAGTCGCCGCTCGTCGACCGCGCCCGATGTCGCCCTCTCGACCCGGTAGGCGGCGGCGTCCGGGCGGGAGCTGACGACCTCATCGAGGTCGGCTCCCGAGAAGACCAGCGCGGCGCCATCATCGGCCGCCCACCCGTCGCTCATCGCGCCCGACGCGATGAAGCCCTGAAACGCCGGGCGACGCCGCTCTTCCCCGTCGTAGTGCGGACAGCAGCTTCCCGCGACAATGCCGAGGCCGTCGGTCAGTGGCGCGAGCTTGCTCGCGCTGAACGAGTCAGTGACCGACTCCTCGAACCAGCAGTTCATCCCGGCGCTGAGCCCGCACAGGACCACACCCTCCGCCCAGGCTCGCCGGAGAATCCGGTCGAGCCCGTGCGCCCGCCACACCGCCAGCATGCTCGCCGTGTTGCCCCCTCCGACGTAGATCACGTCCTGGGAGAGGACGAACCCCTCCAGGTCATCGACGTTGCGCCGGAAGAGCTGCAGGTCGGTCGGTTGGCACGACAACCCGCTGAACGCGCGGTAGAAGCGCACGATATAGCCCTCGGAGTCGCCGCTCGCGGTGGCGACAAAGCACACCCGCGGTCGTGAGGAGCGCGCGAGCGAGAGCACGAACTCATCAAGCAACGAGTTCTCTGGCTCCATCGCGAACCCACCCCCGCCCATCGCCACAAGTCGTCGCGTCTGCACGCCCTGAACCTACAACGACCCGCCAGATCGCGTGCCGGGCATCGGCGTGAACCCGCGCGCCCCACCCAAGGACCAACCGGCCCGTCCTCGAGGTCCATCGGAACGCCGCAGAGGACTAAACTAACGATATGGACGCAGGCGATGAGACGGCTGCGGCTGCGCTGGCGCGCGAGCTCGGCACGAGTACTCCTCGCGTCGTCAGAGCCGCCCAGCGGCTCGGCTTCGATTCACGTCCGCTTCGACCGGGGCGGACCGCACAGACCGGTTCCTTGCGCCTCTCGGAGATCCAGGTGCAGCGCCTTCGGACCGAGCTCGGTGTCAAGCGGGTCCTCGCTCCGCTCACCGACGCCGAGACGGCTGCGCTTGCGGCCCTGGCTCGGACGCCATTTGGCTTGATGTCCGCTCGGGCGGTAGCACGCAATTCCGGACTGTCGCCGACGACCGCGGCGACCGCGGTCAAATCACTGCAGGGACGCGGCCTGCTGACAACCCGGCAGGAACGCATCGTCGCGGGTCGATCACGCACGGTGCAGATGCTGTACGCGAACCGCTCGCACCCTCTTTTCCGTGCACTGTCTGGAGCGCTCAGCCAGGTCCAGCCGCCCGCGGCGAGGAGAGATGCCGAAGTCCCCTCACGCCTGCGGCACCTGTTCTGGAACACGGCTCCCGAGCAGCTCGATGTCGACCGACACGGCCAGTACATCGCCCGTCGCCTGCTCCGCAGTCTGGACCCGGCCGGTTTGGCCTGGGGTGCGAGCAACCTGCGCGGTGCTGACTGGCTCGCCGCGGCACAGGCTCGCGGCTTGGATGCACGGACTCAGGCGCTGGCGAACAATCTCGCTCACGAGGCCGGACTCTGATGGGCAGAGCACAAGAACCGGATGGCCCTCTGTTCGGCGACGGGCCCCAGCGGGGTCGACGACGCTCCGGCCTCCCCAAAGGGGTTCGTGACGCGCTTCCCCCGGATGTGGCGCGAGCATGGGAGCTCGTGGCCTCGCACCTTCCTGACGGCCTGTATCTGGCCGGTGGGACTGCCGCCGCTGTTCGTCTTCACCACCGCCAAAGTCATGATTTGGACTTCTTCTTTCACCAGAACGCGGTCGACCTGGATGCTCTCGAACAGCAGCTGACGGCCCTGGGCGCGGCGGTTGAACTCCGTGCTCCAGGGACTCTCAGGATGTATGTCGGCCCGACCAAGGTCGAGTTCTTTCACGCCGACCAGATCGCTGCGCAGCACCGTATCGCCGAGCCCGAGGACATCGGTCAGATTCCGGTCGTCGACCTCCGGGACCTGATGGCGATGAAATTGAAGGTGTTGGCCGAACGAGGCGAGTTGCGCGATTACTACGACGTCAAGGAAATCGAGCAACGCGGTGGCATCAGCATCGAGGAAGGCATCAGCTTGTTCATGTTCCGCTTCGGACTGGACCGCAACTCATCGCAGGTACGCCATCTCATCGTCTCGCTCGGCTACCTCGAGGACTGCGATGAGGACCTGACTGTTCCGATGAGCAAAGAGGCTCTCGCCGCCTGGTGGCGTCAGCGCCAGCGAAGTCTTCTGCGCAACCTTGGCAGCTGAGCCGCACCGCGACGTCTTCGCGGTGGCCGACGGGCGAGCTAGCCGACCAGCTCGAGACCGACGGGCTCGGGCTGGATGTCGTTCATCCGGTCCACTCGGTCGAGCGCCGGGAACAGCCGGATCCAGCCCACGGCGATGAGGATCGTCATCACGCCGCCCCCGACGACGGCGGGCACCGTCCCGACGAGGGAGGCGGCGAGACCGGACTCAAAGGCGCCCAGCTGGTTGGAGGCGGAGATGAACACCGTCTCCACTGCCCCGACCCGCCCGCGCAGGGCATCCGGGGTGGCCAGGGCGACGGTCGTGCCGCGAATGTTCATGGAGAAGAAGTCGACGAAGCCGCTCACACCCAGGGCGAGGAACGACAACACGACGTTGTGGGAGAGCCCGAACACGACCGTCGCGGCCCCAAAGGCCGCGACGACGACCAGCAGCCGCCGGCCCGCGTGGCGCATGATCGGCCGCCAGGTGAGGTAGACCGCGCCCAGCAGCGCCCCGATGGCCGGGGCGGCGCGCAGGATCCCCAGCCCGGTGGCCCCGACGTGGAGGATGGTCGCGGCGAAGATCGGCAGCAGCGCGACCGCGCCGCCGAAGAGGACC
>DASSZV010000045.1:0-10675 GCA_035702765.1 Solirubrobacteraceae bacterium | reverse complement strand
GCCGACATCACCCACCAGACCTGCACCGACTACTACGTGCGGCTGATGCGCTACTTCGACTACGTCAAGCGCAGCGTGCCCATGCACGACGACCTCTACGACTTCTTTCTCGAGGAACTGCCCGGCTACGACATGGTCGGCTACCGCGAGACGAACCTCGTCAACTGGGGGTCCTTCGACGATCCCGACTACGTCGACTACGACTACCGCAACATGACGGAGTGGGGGCGCCGGCGCTACATCACCCCCGGCGTGGCCATCGGCGGGGAGCTGATCTCCACCGACCTGGTTGAGATCAACCTGATGATCCGCATCCTGCTCGGTTCCTCCTACTTCGATGGGTGGCAGAACGAGCCGACCTTCGTCACCCACGATCCCCTGGGCAACCCGGTGGACAAGAACCACCCCTGGAACAAGGTCACGCTGCCACGACCCCAGAAGCGCGACTTCACCGACAAGTACACCTGGGTGGTCTCACCGCGGATCTATGACAAGCGCACCGATACCCACGTGTGCTGTGACACCGGCGGTGGACCGTTTGCCCGCCAGTGGTGCACGGCCAAGGCCGGCCTGGTCGACTTCGGCTATGCCAAGGCCACCGGGCACTCGATCCAGATGGTCCTGCCCCGGTCACCGAAGCTGCCCGAGATGGAGCTCGAGTGGCACGTCCCCGAGAAGTCCAACGCGATCGAACGTGACCGTGCTCGCACCTACCACCAGGCCTACAGCGCGCTGATCGGGCTGCACAACCTGGAACGGGCCATCCGCGAGGTGCAGGCCGGCCGGACCAAGAGCTGGAACAGCTTCAAGGTGCCCGATCACGCGGTGAGCGTCGGCTTTCATGAGGCGGCCCGCGGCGTGCTGTCCCACCATATGGTCATCCAGGACGGCAAGATCGCCAACTACCAGCCCTATCCGCCGACTCCATGGAACGCGAGCCCCCGCGATGTCTTCGGCACTCCGGGGCCCTACGAGGATGCGGTGCAGAACACCCCGATCTTCGAGGAGAACGGACCCGAGAACTTCAAGGGCGTCGACATCATGCGTGCGGTCCGCTCCTTCGATCCCTGCCTCCCCTGCGGCGTGCACATGTACACCGCAGCCGGCCGGGTGACGAAGGTGACCCACACGCCGACCGCGATGGCCTAGGGCGATGGATCGCCACGCCGAGTCGACCCTCACCGTGCCGCGGCCCGAGGAGCTCGTCGTTCGCGTGCAGGAGCTGCAGGCGCAGCTGGAGTCGCTCGAGCCATCGCCGGCCGGGGAGCTCGCCGACGAGCTCGTTGCTGCGGTGCTGGCGATGTACGGCGGCGGCCTGGAGCGGATCATGGCGATGCTCGCCGGGGCCGGGGCCGGGGCCGGGGCCGGGGCCGGGGCCGGGGCCGGGGCCGGGGCCGGGGGCGGGGCCGAGGCCGGGGCGGGGGCCGAGGCCGGGGCGGGGGAGGGGGAGGGAGCGGAGTCGCTCGCGCGCGGGCTCTGTGAGGACCCGCTGGTGAACACCCTGCTGCTCATCCACGACCTGCATCCGGTGCCGCTGCTCGAGCGGGTTCAGGGTGCGCTGGACTCGGTCCGTCCCTACATGGCCTCCCACGGCGGCAACGTCGAGCTGCTCGGACTCGAGCACGGGGTCGCCCGCATCCATCTCCGGGGGAGCTGCTCGGACTGCTCGGCCTCGGCGGTGACCCTCGAGCTGGCGATCAAGCAGGCGCTCGAGGAGGCCGCTCCCGACCTCGAGGGCCTCGAGGTCGAAGGTGTGGCCCCCCAGACCATGGGGGCCGGCGGGCTGCCCATGATCACCGGCGCGAACGGGGCCGGAATCGAGCTCCCGGTCGTGATGTCGGGGCCGGCTGACCGGCCGGCCCCGGCCGCGGCGACTGGACCGCCCGCCTGGTTCGAGGTCCCGGCCGCGCAACGGCCCCGGCCCGGCATGGTGACCGCGGCGACGGTGGCCCAGACGCCGCTGCTGATCGCCGACGTGGAGGGCACGCTGCTCGCCTACCGGGACGTGTGTGCGGCCTGCGGCGGTCCACTCCACGACGGAACCCTCGAGGCCGGGACGCTGCGCTGTGCGCGCTGCGCGCGAGCCTTCTTCCTGCCCCGGGCCGGCCGCTCGCTCGACAGCGAGCGGCTCCAACTCGAGCCCGTCCCACTGCTCGTGGAGGCGGACCGGGTGAAGGTGGCCCTGTCGCGATGAGCGAGCCGGCGACCCACGGACCACGCCACACGCCCGCGCCCGTCGCGGCGGCGTTGAGCGCCCGGCACCGCACCGAGATGATCCGGGGACTGCGTGCCCTGTCCCGCCCGGCGACACCCGCACCGAGTCGTGCGATCACCACGACCGCGCGGGACGCGCCGTCCCCCGAACGCTGCGATCTCTGCGCGACGACGATCCCCGCGGACCACCGCCACCTGCTGCACCTGCGCGAGCGCCGGATCGTCTGCGCCTGTGAGGCCTGCTGGGGGATGCGAGCGGGCGAGGGCGACCTGCGCCCGGTCGGCCACCGCACCTGCTGGCTCGAGGACCTCAGGGTTCCCGACGATCTCTGGGCGAGCTTCCAGATCCCCATCGGACTCGCGTTCTTCATGGCCTCGACGGTGACCGCGTGCGTGGTGGCGATGTATCCCAGCCCCGGCGGGGCGACCGAGTCCGAACTGCACTTCAGCTCCTGGAACCGCATGCTCGCCCTCAACCCGGTGCTCGAGGGGCTCGAACCGGACATCGAGGGGCTCATCGTCAACCGGCTCGTCGACCCTCCGCTCCACGTCATCGCGCCGATCGACCGCTGCTACGAGCTCGCCGGCACGATCAAGGCGCACTGGAAGGGGATCTCCGGGGGAGACGCGGTGAGCGACGCTGTGGCCGGCTTCTTCGCGCGGCTTCGCGCTGAGGCGGTGGGTACCCCGTGAGCCCGGCCCAGCCCGTCCTCGCGTCCGCGGGCGCAGCGCCGGCGGTCCCCGTCCCCGTCTTTGCGGTGCTCGGCGCCCGTCCGGTGCGCCATGCCGCCGTGCCGATGTTCTCGCTCGACCTGCAGGTGTCCGAGTCCACCGGCACTGCCGTGTACATGATCGCCCTGCGCATCCAGCTGATGCTCGAGCCGGCCCGCCGGGACTACGACGACGCCACCCGTGAGCGCCTGCTCGAGCTCTTCGGGCCCCCGGAACGCTGGGCCGTCACCACCCGGAGCCTCGTCTGGACACGGCTGGACGTGCTTGTCCCGGCCTTCAGCACATCAACGGTTCTGAGCGTCCCGATCCCCTGCAGCTACGACATGGAGCTCGCCGCGGTCAAGTACCTGCACGCGCTGCCCGACGGCGGGGTGCCGCTGGCGCTGCACTTCAACGGGACGATCTACTACCCGGCCCAAGACGGGCGGATGCAGATGGTCCTCGTCCCCTGGGCCAGCTCGGTCGACTTCCGGCTGCCGGTGGCGGTCTGGCGCGAGACGGTCGAGCACTACTACCCCAACACCGGGTGGATCGCCGTGCGCTCCGAGACCCTCGCGGAGCTCACCCGGGTCAAGCTCGCTCGCGGGCTGGCCACCTTCGACGACTGCGTGCGGTCGCTGCTCGAGGCCGACCATGGCTGATCTGGGTGAGCCGCTGGAGGCGCTCATCGACTCGCTGCTGTATGAGGGCTACGCGCTGTATCCCTACACCCCCGGGGCGACCAAGAACGCGACCCCGACCCCGTTCGGGATCGTCTATCCGACCGCGTATGCCCAGCAGCTCACGAGCACCTTCGACCATCTCGAGCTGCACGCCGAGCTGACGGCCCCCGCCGACGCCGTGTTGCGCGCGGAGGTGCGCTTCCTCATGCCCGACGGGGCACGTCACCGGGCGGTGGCCCGGCGCATCGCCCAACCGGCTGGGATGATCGGGGCTCTGGCCCGCCAGTCGGCGGAGAAGACGACGCTGGTGCGTCGCGAGACGGGAGCGGGGCTGGTCGTCGGCACCCGGCTCACCGCGCGGGCCCTGGGGGCGTGCCGCTATGAGGTCATCCTGCGGATCGAGAACCGCACGCTGGTGCGTAGCGGACTGGACCGCGCCGAGGCGCTCGGTCATGCCCTGCTGTCCACCCATCCGCTGCTGGGGGTGACGGGCGGCCGCTTCATCTCTCCGCTCGAGCGCGCCTACGACAGCGTCAACACCTTCCCGGTGCTCGCCACGCCCGGTGACGACACGATCCTCGGCGCCGCGATCGTGCTGCCGGAGCATCCCCAGATCGCTCCCGAGAGCCGCGGCTCGATGTTCGACGGCACCGAGATCGAGGAGGCGCTCACCCTGCACATCCAGGTGCTCAGCGAGGCCGAGCGCGCGGCGATCAGCCAGCAGGACCCCACCGTCACCGCGATGATCGAGCGCGTGGCGGCGGCCACCCCGGAGGACCTCGCCGCTCTCCACGGTCGCGTCACCCTGCGCGATCCCCAGACCGACACGCCCCCGACCGAGCCGGCCGGGTTGGACGGGATGAGCGTCGGGGAGGCGTCCGCCGACGTCCACGGTCAGACCTTCCGTCGCGGCGGCAAGGTCATCATCCGCCCCGGGGTCGCCGCGGATCTCCAGGCCCGCATGCTCGCCGGCCGGACGGCCACGATCGAGCGGATCATGACCGCGTATGACGGTCGCATCCACCTCGGCCTCACCGTCGACGACGACCCGGGCCAGGGGCTCATGCGCGAGACCGGGCGCTTTCTCTACTTCTTCGCACCCGAGTTGGAGGTGATCGACACGTGAACGGGCCAGAACAGGCATCGGCGGAGGAACCGCTGCGCAGCGTCCTCATCGCCGGGGTGGGGAACGCCTGGCTGCGTGACGACGGCTTCGGTGGGGAGGTCGCCCGGCGACTCGCCACCCTGAGTCTGCCCGCGGGTGTCGCGGTGATGGACGCGGGGACCGGCGGGCTGGATCTCGCCTATGAGGTGATGCGTGGCTATGACGGGCTGGTGATCCTCGACGTCTCCCAGCAGGGCGGGGAGCCCGGCACGCTCTATGTCATCGAGCCCGACGAGGCGTCGGTGCAGGCGGGGATCGAGGACGGCGAGGTGATCAACCCCCACGGCATGGATCCGCTCACCGTGCTCCGCTTCGTCAAGTCGATCGGGGCCTGGCCCGGGCGGGTCGTCGTCATCGCCTGTGAGCCCGCCGAGGTGCAGCAGCTCGGCTTCGGGCTCTCCGAGCCGGTGAACGGCGCCGTCGATGCCGCGGTGGCCCTCGTCATCGACACGGTGGGGGATCTGCTCGCCGTGAGTCCCGCGGGGACGTGAGGGCCGTGCACGAGCTCTCCCTCTCCGGCGCGATCGTCAACACCGTGGTGAAGCACGCCGATGGTCGCCGCGTGAGCGCGGTTGACCTGCGCGTCGGGGCCCTGCGCCAGGTCATCCCGGACACGCTGGCCTTCTACTTCGCCTTCGTCGCTCGGGGCACGCTCTGTGATGGCGCGGCGCTCACCATGGAGGTGGTCGCCGCCCGCCTGCGCTGCCGGCCCTGCGGGTACGGCTGGGCGATCGAGATTCCGGCCTTCCGCTGTCCGCGCTGTGGTGGCTCGGAGGTCGAGGTCGCGGCCGGGAACGAGTTCGAGGTCGAGTCCATCGAGGTCGAGGAGGCAGCATGCATCGCGTGAGGGTGAAGGTGGTCGAGGAGGCGCTGGACGCCAACAACACGATCGCCCGGGCGAACCGGACGGACTTCGACTGCCACGGCGTCACGGTGGTCAACTTCATGAGCGCCCCCGGGGCCGGGAAGACGAGCCTGCTCGAGCGAGTGCTCCCCACGCTCGAAGGGATACGCGTCGGCGTGCTCGAGGGCGACGTGCAGGGCTCCCTCGACGCCGACCGCCTCGCCTCCCTGCATGTGCCGGTGACTCAGATCAACACCGACGGGGGCTTCGGGGGCGAGTGCCATCTCGACGCGAACATGGTCCGCTCGGCGATCCCGGCCATCGACCTCGAGCGGATCGACCTGCTCGTCGTCGAGAACGTCGGCAACCTCGTCTGCCCGGCCGAGTTCCGCATCGGTGAGGACCTCCGGGTGATGGCCTGCTCGGTCACCGAGGGCGAGGACAAGCCGCTGAAGTACCCGCTGATGTTCCGGGCCTGTGAGCTCGTCCTGGTGAACAAGATCGACCTGCTGGCCCATCTCGACTTTGACCTCGACCGGCTGCTGCACCACATCGACCAGGTCCATCCCGGGGTCGAGGTGATCCTGCTCAGCGCCCGCACCGGCGAGGGGATCAGCGCGTGGCGAGACTGGCTGGGGCGCGCCTGTGCGCGCGAGGTCGCCGCGGTGTCGGGGTGACCGCGAGCGCCCCCCCGATCCAGGCCGGCCGTCTCGACGATCTGCTCGCGCGCCGGACCACGGCGAACCGTCGCTTCTTCCTGGCCGAGTCCGAGCGGCTGGCGACGCTCTGTCATCTGATGGCCCAGCGGTTCGCGCGCGGCGGGCGCCTCATCGCCGTGGGTCGCTCCCCTGGGGCGCGCTCGGACGTTCGCCACGTGGCGGTGGAATTCGTCCATCCGGTGATCGTCGGCAAACGCGCACTGCCGGCCATCGGGTTGGGGCCGGAGGGCAGTCAGCTCAGCCGTCAGGTGGACCTGCTGGCCAAAGGCGAGGACATCGCGATCGCCTTCGGCGCGGACGAGGACGACGGTGAGGCTGCCGCGGCGGTCGCCCTCGCCCGAGCCCGCGGCTGTCTCAGCGTCGGCTTCAGTCCGGCGGCCCGCGCCGAGTGGACCTTCGACCCCCCCAGTGACGATCCCGCCATCCGCCAGGAACTCGTCGAGACGCTCTATCACGTGCTCTGGGAGCTCGTGCATGTGTTCTTCGAGCATCGTGGGTTGCTCATCGGGCGAGCGCCCCGTCGCGTCCACGACTCCGGCGCGTCCAGCTTCCTCTACCCGTTTCTCGCCGAGGCCGAGACCGAGCTTGCCCCGGTGCTCGCCGACGTGCGCGCCTCGGTGCTGATGAAGGCGGAGGAGGTCGGTGCACTCCGGGCCGAGACCCTGGGAGAGAATCGCGCCGGGCTGATTGCCGCCGCCGCGCAGCTGAGTGACGGCTTCGCCACCGGGCACAAGCTGCTGGCCCTGGGCAACGGCGGGTCGGCGACCGACGCGATGGACGTCGTGGCCGACCTGCGCGGCGCCGGGCATCCGGCGATCGATCTCACCGAGGACCCCGCGATCCTCACCGCGATCGGCAACGACATTGGCACCGAGGCGATCTTCTCCCGGCAGGTGATCGCCTACGGCAGCTCCGGTGACGCCCTGATCGCCATCTCCACGTCCGGGAACTCGACCAACGTGATCGCCGCGCTCGCCGAGGCGCGACGGCGAGGCCTCACGACTATCGCGCTCGTCGGCTACGACGGCGGCCGGATCGGCGCCGAGCAGCTCGCCGACCACGTCATCATCACCCGCTCCGAGCACATCCCGCGGATTCAGGAAGCTCAGGCGAGCGCGTATCACGCGCTCTGTGAGCTGGTCGGCTGATCCTGTGGGCTCGCCCGTCGTCGCCGTCGCCGTCGCGGTCGCCCCGGACCGCCGGGTCCGGGCCCGGGTGATCGGCACTGTCCAGGGAGTGGGCTTCCGTCCCTACGTCTACCGCCTGGCCGGGGAACTCGGGCTGGCCGGCTGGGTGCTCAACGACGCCCACGGGGTGCTGGTCGAAGTGGAGGGGCCCGGAGAGGCCGTCGAGACGTTCCTCGCGCGCCTGGCGCCGGAGGCGCCGCCGCTCGCCACGGTCGAGGGGGTCGTGCGCCGTGCGCTCGCCCCCTTGGGCGAGTGCGGGTTCGTCATCCGCCCCAGCCCGCTGGGCGAGTGCGCCGACGCTCCCGTCGCCCCGGATGCCGCGACGTGTGCGGAGTGTCTGGCCGAGCTGGCCGATCCCGGTGACCGACGCCATCGCTACCCGTTCATCAACTGCACCAACTGCGGGCCGCGCTTCAGCATCGTGCGCGCGGTGCCCTACGACCGGCAGTTCACCACGATGGCCGCCTTCAGCATGTGCCCGGAGTGCCGGGCCGAGTATGAGGATCCGGCGGACCGGCGCTTTCACGCCCAACCGAACGCCTGTCCCGTCTGCGGTCCCGCCGCGCGGCTCGTCTGGCTCGATGGCCGCGCCGAGCGTGACCATCCCGACGGTTCTGATCCCGTCCGTGCCGCGGCCGAGGCGCTCCGCGCCGGACGGATCCTTGGGGTCAAGGGGATCGGCGGTTTTCACCTCGCCTGTCGCGCCGACGACGGGACGGCGGTCAGCATGCTGCGGGCTCGCAAGCACCGTGAGGACCGGCCCTTCGCCCTGATGGTCGCCAGTGTGGCGGACGCGGCCGGGCTTGTTGAGCTCGACGATGCTGCGGCAGCGGCGCTGAGCGGACCCCAGCGGCCGATCGTGCTCGCGCGGCGGCGAGCCGGTGCGGCGGTGAGCGACGCGGTCGCCCCGAGGCTCGGGGAGCTCGGGGTGATGCTCGCCTACTCCCCGCTGCATCACCTGCTGCTGACGGATATCGGGAGCGCGCTGGTGATGACGAGCGCGAACGTCTCCGACGAGCCGATCGCCTACCGCGACGCCGACGCCCTCGCGCGGCTGGCGGGGATCGCCGACGGGGTGCTCACCCACGACCGCCGGATCGAGACGCGCACCGACGACTCCGTCCTCCGCATCGTCGACCTGGCAGCGGCCCCGCGGCCGATGCTCGTGCGCCGTTCCCGTGGCTATGTGCCGGCGAGCCTTCCCCTCCCCTGCGACGCCAGCCGTCCGATCCTCGCCTGCGGCGCGGAGCTGAAGAGCACCTTCTGTGTCGCCCGCGGGGCGCGGGCCTGGCTCAGCCACCACATCGGGGATCTCGCCAACGCGGACACCCTGCGCTCCTTCACGGACGGGATCGAGCACTTCCAGCGGCTCTTCGCCGTACGCCCCCAGGTCGTCGCCCACGACCTCCATCCGGAGTACCTGAGCACGAAGTACGCCGTGGACCTCGCCGACGCGGTCGAGGCCCGCGGAGAGCCGCCGCTGGAGCTCATCGGCGTCCAGCATCACCACGCCCATCTGACCGCCTGTCTTGCCGAACACGGGGAGACAGGTCCGGCGTTGGGGGCGATCTTCGACGGCACCGGGGACGGCGGCGACGGGACCGTTTGGGGCGGGGAACTGCTGCTCGGCGACCTCGCCGGGTTCCGCCGCGTCGGCGCGCTCGCGCAGGTGCGGATGCCCGGCGGTGAACAGGCGATCCGGGAGCCGTGGCGGATGGCCTGCGCCTGGCTGACGGCGGCGGGCGTGGAGAGGGCTCCGGTGGCGCTCGCCGGCCGGGTCGATCCTCGGCGCTGGGAGCTCGTCGCCGACCTCGCCCGCTCCGGGCTCGCCTCCCCGATGACGACGAGCATGGGGCGGCTCCTGGATGCCGCCGCGGCGCTATGTGGTCTGCCCGGAGAGGTGAGCTATGAAGGCCAGGCGGCGATCGAGTTCGAGGCGCTGTGCGATCCCGGCGAGCGTGGCGCCTATGAGATGGTGGTCGGTGGGCGCGGGGACCTGCTGTGCCTCGATCCCTTCCCAGCGCTGGCGGCCCTCATCAGCGATGTGCGAAACGGTGTGCCGGCTGGGATCATCGCGGCCCGCTTCCACGCCGCCGTCGCCCAGGCGACGGTACGCGCCTGCGTCGCCCTCGCCGCCGTCGCGCACACCGAGCTGGTCGTGCTCGCCGGCGGGGTCTTCCTCAACCGCCGCCTCCTCGAGGCGACGGCCGCGGGGCTGCACGCGGCCGGGCTGCGCGTGCTTGTGCCCCGGCGGCTCCCCCCGGGCGACGGTGCGATCGCCTACGGCCAGGCGGCCATCGCCGCCTGGCGGGGTGAGGCGGGTGGACGGTGAGCGAGCCGGGGCGGTCGTTGCACAGGATGCTCGCCACGAGTGTGTTCGTCGACGGGGCCAACCACCCCTTCGGCGAGCTCACCCACGGACAGGTTCGGGCCCGCGCGGAGGAGCTGCGCGCCGTGGTGGGGTGGGGTCCGACTGCGCGGGTGGTCCCCGTCGCCCTGGCCTGGCGCGAGCTTGCCGCGGCTCTGGTCCGCGCCGGAGCGAGCAGCGTCGCTGAACTGCCCGCCGAGGTGCTCGAGCCGCTCGCCCCCCAGCTGTGGATCGTGCCGCCCAACGGCGGCCTGCTCGACCCGGCGTAGCTCCGCGTGTGCCGGACCCGCCCCGAATCAGGGTGTCAGTACGACCTGGAATGTACGACCTGGAATGCGCCGTCCCCCAGGCTCACCGCTCCGCGCCCTGGTTGAGCCCACGCGTTCCCGAGGCGGTGTCGGCTTCGTTCTGGGGATCGGGCGGCGTGTAGGGATCGGAGTCTGCGTTGGGGTCGGGCTCGCCCACCGGCGTGTTGAGCCGGGCGTGCGGGTCCCGCCGGGCACCGTCGGCGTCGGCGTCGGGCTCGTCGCGCGCCTTCAGCGGCTGGCTGGGGGCCTTGGGCTCAAGCGGACGGTTCACCGCCTCGGCAGGATCAGAGGCATGCTCGTGTACACGCTCGGGCGCGTGGCGGGGACCGGTGTTCGGGACGTGAAAATTCATCTCAGCCTTTCATCCGTCGACACCTATGGACGTACCCGTGTCCGGCGCGGACAAACGACGCGGGAGGCGCAGGCCCCGCGTGGGACTCCCCCGGGGCCTGCGACCCCGGCGCCTGTGCGCAGGG
>DASSZV010000119.1:0-19938 GCA_035702765.1 Solirubrobacteraceae bacterium | reverse complement strand
CGAGCTCACCGCGGTGATCTCATTGGCGGCCCTGACCCTCATCGTCTTCCGTGGCATCATCGACAAACCGGGGTACCCGACGGGAGAGATCAGCGTGGGGATCGGCTGGTTCGTCGCACTCGCCGGCGCGCTGCTGATCTTCCTCGGAGCGATCACCCGCACGCACGAGAGCAACACGCGCCGCAATCCACCAGGAGTCCTATGACCACCAGCCCGTCGACCACCCGGCGTGACAGCCCGTCACTGCCTGACCGCAACCTCGCCCTCGAGCTCGTCCGTGTGACCGAGGCGGCCGCGCTCGCCTCGGCGCGCCTCATCGGGCGCGGGGACAAGGAGGCGGCGGACCAGGCTGCAGTCGACGCCATGCGCCACGTCCTCGACGGGGTGCGCATGAGCGGCGTCGTCGTCATCGGCGAGGGTGAGAAGGACGAGGCGCCGATGCTCTACAACGGCGAGCACATCGGCGACGGCTCCGACCCGCAGGTCGACATCGCCGTCGACCCGCTCGAGGGCACCCGGCTCACCGCCCTGGGCATGCCCTCGGCGATCACCGTCATCGCCCTCGCCGAACGCGGCGCGATGTTCAACCCCGGGCCGATCGTCTACATGGAGAAGCTCGCCGGGGGCCCGGAGATCGCCGACCTGCTCGACCTCGAGCGCCCGATCGCCGAGACCCTGCAGATGGTCGCCCAGCGCAAGGGGGTCGACATCCGTGACGTGATGGTCGTGTGCCTGGACCGGCCCCGCCACGAGGAGCGCATCCGCGAGATCCGCGAGGCGGGTGCTCGCGTGCGCCTGATCCTCGACGGCGATGTCGCCGCCTCCCTGCTCGCGGTCACCGAGGGCAACCGGGTCGACCTGCTGTGGGGCATCGGGGGCACGCCCGAGGGCGTAATCTCCGCGGCCGCCATCAAGTGCCTGGGAGGAGAGCTGCTCGGTCGGCTCTGGCCCCGCGACGATGAGGAGCGCTCAGCCGCCCTGGCCGCGGGCTATGACCTCGACCAGATCCTCACCTCGAACGATCTCGTCAAGGGCGACGACGTGTTCTTCTCCGCCACCGGCGTCACCGACGGGGACGTGCTCCAGGGCGTCCGCTACCTGCCCGGTCAGGTCGCGACGACCGAGAGCCTCGTGATGCGCACGCGCTCGGGCACCGTGCGGCGCGTCCAGGCGCGCCACAACCGCGCCAAGCTGCGCGAGCTCATCGGCGAGAGCGCGATCCACACCGTCTGACCGGGCGCGCGGGCGGGGGGCCGGCGGGCCCCCGCCCGCCCGGGGCCGCGGACCGGCCCTGTCCGCCTGGCGGGGCCGGGATCAGACGGGCGGTTCGGTGCTGCCGGTGAGCAGGCGCCCGATCTTGCTCTGGCGCAGCTCGAGCGAGCCGAGGCTGCGCAGGAACGCGTTCCCCACGAGCATGTGGATGAACGCCTGGGTGCTGCGGTAGACGAAGTCCCCGAGCCAGGAGGCGATCGAGGGGTAGAAGTTCGTCACCTCGACCTCGATGGTCAGCTCGGCCCGCTCCTCGGCCTCGGTGTCGGCGCCCTCGCGTTGAGCATCCGGCTCGCGGACCACCTCGAGGGCGAGTCCGCCCTGGGCGCGGCCCTGGCTCGCGACGAGCAGGCCGTCCTTGATCTGCCAGGAGATCCGCGCGTGGTCGGAGCGCATCTCGAAGTCGGGCGGGTCGAAACGCAGCAGCGTGAGCCACGGCAGGCCCAGCAGGGTGATGCGGCGGTCCGTCTCGGAGTAGAGCACGCGGACCGTGCCGAGGGTGACGTAGGTGAGGAAGTGCCAGTACGTCGCGCCGAGGTTCTCGAGGTTCGGCGGGGTCCAGAGCCGCTCGAGCTCGGCCACTGGCAGGGCCAGCCGCGCGGTCTGTTTCGAGCGCACGGCGCCGTTGGCGCCGATGACCGTGGCGTGCGGGGCCCGCACGAGCTCGACCTGACCGGGGAGGTGACGGCGCGGGCGCCGAGTGCGCAGGGCGACGACCCCGGCGGCTCCCCCGAGCGTGGCTCCGGCCACATACAGGACGCTGCGGGTCGAGGAGGCCATCGTCGGCCGCCCATTATGCAGCGCCACGGAGCTCAGAGGACGGCGGCGCCGACGGTCTCGGTCTCGGGGTCCGCGAGGGCCTGAGCGGTCGCCTCGGTGAGGTCCCAGCGCACGCCGCGGGCGTAGGGGCCACGGTCGATCACCGGGACGGTGATGGATTCGCCGTGGTACTCGATCGCGATCCGCGTGCCGCACTTCAGGGTTCGTGAGGCCACGCCCAGGGTGTCCGGCCGCAAGACGAGGCCGCAGGCGGTGCGGTGGCCGTAGAACCCGGGCCCGTAGACGCTCGCCAGCGCGTCGGTGTAGACGGTCACCGCCACGGCGGGTGAAGCCTGTCCGGCGCCACCGGGCGCCAGGGCGGGCTGAGCGCTGCCACCGGCACCCAGAAGCACCGCGCGGAAGGCAATCCGGCCCCCGGCACTCGCTCGCCAGCGGGCGGCGAAGGTGCCCTGGTGGCTGAGCGTCGCCGTGGCCACGGTCCGCCAGGCGCCGGTGGCCGCGCGCTGGATCGCGACGCGGGACCCGGCGCCAGCTCCCGTGACGGAGCCGGAGAAGATGAGGAAGCGCCGCAGCGTGCCGGCGGCTGCGGTACGCAGGGCGATGCCGTCACCCTCGGCCGAGACCGAGCCTCGCACCGGGGTCACCGCGGCGGTGCCCGCGCCCGCGCTGGAGGCCGTTGTCGTGCCGGAGGAATTCGTGGAGGTCGTCGTGCTGCTCAGGCCCGCGCCGCCGCTCCCCGGAGCGCTGGGGCTTGCCGCCGTGCCGGCTCCTGTGCCCGGGGCGGCCGCGGAGGCGGCCAGGGCACCGGTCGGCAGCCCGAGGGCGAGCGCGCCGAGGGCCGCCCCGAGGGCGACACGGGTCCGGGCGCGGACCGCAGACGGGGTGTGGGCGTGGCGGGTGAAGGTCATCGATCGATGCCTCCGGGCACGGGGCTCAGAGGGCGTCGGGGTGATGCGGCGATTGGGTGCCTACGAGGTGAGCTGACGGGCTCGCGCATGTGCGCTAGCGACCGGTGCTTGGTCGCATTCGCCCCGGCGGAGCGTGCTGCTTCGCGGTGGTTCCCCCGCTGGCCTCCGCGGACGGACGGCCATTCGGCGTTATGTGCAGTGGTGGAGCTTAGTGGATGGAGACAAAAATCGCGCTCCGGCTTGAAACCATGGGGACGTCCCGAGGTACTAGCTGTAGCGAGTGAGCGGGCAGCCGCGCGGAGTCCGTCGGAGAGCTGCCTAGAATTCTCTGAGATGTTTGAGTTGGTGGCCTGCGTCCCATGTCGATGGGAGCGCGGTCGCCCCTCTCGGGTCTGGCCGGCAGCACCGGCACGCGGGCAACACGAGGAACAAGGGAACAGATGTCAGTAGCGGATCTGCAGGAACTCGAGGAGATCAAGGGCCTGGTCAACCGGGGCCAGCAGCAAGGAGTGCTCACCTTCTCCGAGATCACCTCGGCGATCTCTGAGCTCGACCTGGACGAAACCGACGTTGAGGAGCTGCACGGCTTCCTCGAGCGTGCGGAGATCGAACTCGTCGAGGACGTCGACCCCGCCCAGGCCGAGGCCGAGGTGGAGCGTGCTCCGGATAAGCGCGGGGGTCGCCGTAAGGCCAAGGCGACCATCGACCTCAGGCCGGACATGACGACCGACTCCCTGCAGCTGTTCCTCAAGGACATCGGCAAGGTGCGGCTGCTCACCGCCCAGGAGGAGGTTGACCTCGCCAAGCGCATTGAGCGGGGTGATCTCGACGCGAAGCAGAAGATGGTCGAGTCGAACCTCCGGCTGGTCGTCTCGATCGCCAAGAACTACCGGAACCAGGGTCTGCCGTTCCTCGACCTCATCCAGGAGGGCACGCTCGGGCTCGTCCGCGCCGCGGAGAAGTTCGACTACCGCAAGGGCTTTAAGTTCTCCACCTACGCGACCTGGTGGATCCGCCAGGCCATCGCCCGCGCCCTGGCCGACAAGGCCCGCACGATTCGCATCCCCGTCCACGTCGTCGAGAAGCTGAACAAGATCGGCCGCGCGGAGCGCAAGCTCGTCACCGAGCTTGGTCGCGAGCCCACGGCCGAGGAGATCGCCGAGGTCACCGGGATCGAGCCGGACGAGGTCGAGTCGATCAAGCGTTCTGCTCAGGCCCCCGTCTCCCTGGAGAAGCCCGTGGGCGACGAGGAGGAGTCCGAATTCGGTCAGTTCATCGCCGACGAGCGGGCCGAGTCCCCGTATGACCGTGCCGCGGAGATCCTCACCAAAGAGGCGCTGCGAGAAGCGCTGGAGAACCTCTCTTACCGCGAGCGCCGCGTCCTGGAGCTGCGCTACGGCCTCGGTGGCGAGCATCCCCGCACGCTCGACGAGGTGGGGCGCACCTTCAACGTCACCCGCGAGCGCATCCGCCAGATCGAGAACCAGTCGCTGAAGAAGCTGCAGTCCCTCGCGGAGGCCCAGAAGCTCCGCGACGTCGCCTGAGCGGCCGCGTTCTCGCCTGACCAACCCTTCTCGTTCGGCTCGGTCGGCTGATGCCGACCGAGCCGTCCAGCGTCTCTGGACACCCGGCGTCGGCGGCTCAAGCTCGGTGGACGACCCGTCGATATCGAGCTTGCCGATGTTCGATCTCGATGCTGCACTCCACGATCTGGTGAGCCAGGGCGGCTCCGACCTCCATCTCAAGGTCCCGGCGCGACCCCTGGGTCGCGTCAACGGGGAGCTCCTGGCCCTGGCGGGCTCTGAGCCGCTCACCGCCGACGACACCGTCCGCACCCTGGCTCAGATGCTGCACGACCCGGCCAAGCTCGCCGAATTCGAGGCCGAGAACGAGGTCGACTTCGCCTATGCGATCCCGGGACTCTCGCGCTTCCGCGTCAACGCCTTCCGCCAGCGCGGATCGATCTCGATCGTCGCCCGGGTGATCCCCTTTCAGGTCCGCACCGTCGAGGAGCTCGGGCTCCCGCGGGTGATCACCGACCTCGCCGAGGAGGAGCGCGGCCTCATCCTGCTCAGCGGCACCACCGGGTCGGGCAAGTCCACGACGCTCGCGGCGATGATCGACCACATCAACCGGACGCGCAGCCGGCACATCGTCACCATCGAGGATCCGATCGAGTATCTGCACCAGGACCGCAGCTCGATCATCAACCAGCGTGAGGTGGGGATGGACACCGCGTCCTTCTCACGAGCCATGCGCCGGGTGCTGCGCCAGGACCCCGACATCATCCTCATCGGCGAGATGCGCGACGAGGAGACGGTGCGCACCGCGCTCTCGGCGGCGGAGACCGGGCACCTGGTGCTCTCCACGGTCCACACCCTCGACGCCCCGGAGTCGATCAACCGCATCCTCGACTTCTTCCCCCCGCACGAGCAGCACCACGCGCGGTCAATGCTCGCGGGCACGCTGCGCGGCGTGGTCTCCCAGAGGCTCGTGCGCACCCCCGCCGGGGACGGCCGCGTGTGCGTCTGCGAGATCCTGCGCATGACCGGACGCGCGCGGGACATGATCCTCGACCCCGAGCAGACCGGACGGCTCCAGGAGGTCATCGCCGAGGGCGCCTACTACGGCATGCAGACCTTCGACCAGGCTCTCTTCGGGCATCTTCAGGCCGGCCGGGTCTCCTATGAGCATGCGATGCTCGTCGCCTCCAGCCCTCACGACTTCAAGCTGCTCGTGGCCGCCGAGGGTCGGCGGAGCACGACCATGGACGACCTCGACGACGCCGGCCGGCTCTCCACCAGCGCGCCGGCCCTGGCCGGTGCCGCCGGGGGCGGACCGCCACCCGGATTCGGCGGCTGATCCCTCTGGGGACGCGAAGCTTTACTTCCTGAAGCGGTCGCTACACTCGGCCCCAGTGGCCTCGGATTCCTCCTGTCCCGTCTGTCGCACCGCCGAGATCGTCTGCGGCAAGTGGACGCTGCTGCTCGTGAAGGAGCTCGCCGAGGGTCAGAACCGGTTCTGCGAGCTCGAACGCGCCCTGGACGGTATCTCGCCGCGCACGCTGTCGCTGCGCCTGCGCGCCCTTGAGGATGAGGGCATCGTCGTGCGCGAGACCTTCTCGGAGGTGCCGCCCAGGGTGGAGTACGCCCTGACCGAGAAGGGCCGGGCGCTCGTGCCGATCGTCGAAGATATGCGCGCCTACGGTCTGCGCTGGCTCTTTGATGAATGCGCGCTGCCCGCCGCCGCGGCGGCCGCCGTCGGCGCGCTCGTCGTCTGAGCCGGCGATCCCGGCCGTCCGGGCAGGAGCTCGTCCCCGGACGCCGAAAAGGCGCGGGGTGAAGAACGCAACGCTCCAGGCCCAGCTCGAGGCCTTCACCACCGAGTCCGCCCTGCGCCTGTCCCTGGCGCTGAGCGAGGGCGCAGAGGTGCCCTTTGACGTGGTCGAGTCCACCGAGCGCGGCGTTGCGCTCTACTGCTACCGCCCGCGCACCGCCGAGTTCATCCGCGCGCGTCTGGGGCTGCTGGCGGGGCTGCCCACCTACGCGGCGGCCGCCCGCGGTCTTGAGTACGCGCCGGGGCTGACGGCCTACCTGCGAGCCCGGGGGGAGGCTCGCATCCCCGAACGGGAACGGGACCGGGCCGACGCCGCCCTGCGCTGCTTCCTCTCCCGGGTCTTCGCCGAGCGCACGGAGTTCGCCTTCGACACGGCCCGCTTCGCCGCTGCCTATGCTGAGCTGGAGCGCTGCCTCTACGACGGACAGTGGGTGCTGGAGGTGGTCACCCCGATCCTCGGCCTCGCGCTGGATCCCGACACCCCCGAGCTCGCCCTTGGTGGGGGCCTGTCACTCATCCGCCAGACGCTGCTGGGCGACGCTCCCGCCGGGCTGCTCGACGGACTCGGACCCGCGGGCGTGCTGGCCGTGCTGCGCCTGCCCCAGACCCAGCCCGGTCCCACCCAGCCCGCGATCGCCGAGGCCCGCCAGCGCTTCCGGACCCTGCTCACCGCCTTACGGCTGTACGAGCCGGGCGCTTTCGGCGCCGGTCCGCTTGGCTTCTGGCGGATCGACGGCGGTGCGTGGACGGCCACGGCGATCGGCCCGGTCGGCCGCCTCGGTTCCCTCACCGAGATCCCCGCGGCGCAGGAGGATGAGCTGCGGGGCTTCGTCAACCTGATCGCGCGGCGGGTCGGCGCAGCCTCCGGCGAGGTCCGGTGGGCTCTCGCGCGCTTTGAGTTCGGGGCTGACCGCCGTGACCCCTACGAGACCCTCACCGACCACCTGCTCGCCCTGCGCGCGCTGCTCGAGCCGGAGGGGACCGCCTCGGGTCGGCTCGCCCAGCGTCTGTCGGTCATCTGTGCCCCCCCGGATGAGCGCGTCGCCCTGGCCGAACGCACGGCGCGGGCCATCGCCCTGGAATCCGCGGTCATCCTTGGTGAGGCGGCAGGCGGCTGGCGTGGCGGGATGTCGCCCGAGGACCTCATCGCCGAGATCGGGGGCCACCTGCGGGCGATCCTGCGCGACGTGCTCTGCGGCCACCTCGACCCCGACGTCCGCGCCCTGGCCGACGAGCTGCTCGCCGAGGCCGCGGAGGTCTGAGCCCCCCGTCGGCGCATCCCGTGGGGGGGCGCCGAGCTAGGCTGCCGTCAATGCCCTTCCATGTCGAGCTCAAGGACGGCCGAGAGACCGTACGGGTCTTCAACCTCGGCGAGGATGAGGTTCAGACGCAGTTCATCGGCCCGCTCCGGGCGGGGGTGACCTTCGCCTTCGGGGACAAGCGCTTTGAACCGCTGAAGGCCCGGCTCGTCGTCATCGAGGGTGATCATCTCGCGCCCGGGCAGCTCGGGCTGGGCCTGGGCTGGACCAACGCCGTCAAGCGTGGCCGTGACGTCACGCAGCGCTTCCTCGCCGGCACGGGCGGCCGGCCTGGCGTCAGCAACGGTGTCGGCGCGGTGGCGCCCGACCTCTCCGCCCGCCTCCGGGAGCGGATCCTCGGCCGGCTCGCCGCCGGGCCGCTCCGGCTCGGTGAGGCGGTCGGGCTCACCGGTGAGCTGCTGGCCGGCCACCGGGTGTCCGAGCGGATCGCCACGACGGAGAGCGCCGTGTGGGAGATGCTCCACGCCGGCACGCTCGCGCTGCATCCCCGTGCTGGGGCGGCCCCGCTGCCCCGGGATCAGTGGGAGGCCGTGGTGCTCGACCCGGATGCGTGGCTGGCCTCCGGGCCAGACTCGCCGGTGATCAGCGCCACGGCGTGAGCCAGCGCGGGGGCGAGGGCCGCCCCAGCCTGGTCGATCGAGCGCGGGGACCCGGGGAAGTTGACGATCAGGCTCGCTCCGCGGATGCCTGCGACACCGCGGGACAGCATCCAGTGAACGGTGTGCTCGCGCGAGGCCAGCCGCATGGCCTCCGCAAGGCCGGGCGCCTCACGGTCGATGACCGCGCGGGTCGCCTCCGGGGTGAGGTCGGTCGGGGAGAAGCCGGTGCCCCCCGTGGTGAGGATCAGTCCGGCGCCTGCCGTATCGGCCCAGTGCACCAGGCGGCGGCGGATGCGCTCGGGGTCGTCGGGGATGAGGTCGCGCCCGAGGATCTCCGCCCCGAGCGCGCGGGCGTAGCGCTCAAGTGCGTCCCCGCCGAGGTCGGGACCCGCGCCGGCCGAGCGAGAGGTTGAGATCGAGATGACTGCGGCGCGCATGCTCAGGCCGCCGGCGGGGTCGCTGGGTCTTCCCGGCGCCAGGTCCCGCTGGCCCCCCCGCTCTTCTCCAGCAGCACGATCTCCTCGATGCGCACCCCGCGTTCGAGCCCCTTGACCATGTCGTAGAGGGTGAGCGCGGCGACGCTGGCCGCGGTCATCGCCTCCATCTCGATTCCGGTCTGGGCGGCGATGTGCGTCTGGGCGATGAACTCCACCAGTCCCTCGGCGACCGCAACGCGGGCCTCGACATCGGCGAAGGTGAGGGGCAGGGGATGGCAGAGGGGGATCAGCTCGCCGGTCCGCTTGGCCGCCTGGATCCCGGCGATGCGCGCGACGGTGAGCGCCTCGGCCTTGGGGGTCGTGTTGGCGAGGATCGCCGCGGCGGTGGCCGGGGACATCCGCACGCGGGCGCGGGCCACGGCGCGGCGCTCGGTCACCGGCTTGGCGCCGACGTCGACCATGCGCGCGTTGCCCTCGGCGTCGAGATGGGTGAGGCCGCCCGGGCTCACTGCGGCAGTGTCCCCTCGACGCGCTGACGGGCGCCGTCCTCGTCGACCTCGATCTTCCAGATCGGTGCCTCGGCCTTGATCCGATCCAGGGCCTCACGGGCCCCGACGAATGCGGCCTCGCGGTGAGGGGCTGACGCGGCCACGATGATGCTGGCCTCCAGGGCGAGCACGCTGCCCACCCGGTGCTCGGCGGCGATCGCGCAGAGCCCGTGGCGGTCGGCGCACTCGGTGAGGATCGACCACATCCGCTCCAGGGCCATCTCCGGGTAGGCCTCGTAGTCGAGGGCGGGAATGTCTCGGGGGAGACCCTGAAAGGTGACGACGCCGCCCGCGCGGGGGCTGGCCACGAAGGCCAGCAGCGGGTCGAGCGCCAGGGCGTCGGCGGTGACCCGGGCGTGGATGGTCTCGCCGGTCCGGGAGACCTGGCCCGAGCCGGTGGCCTCGGGCTCCTCGGGGGCGCCGCCGCTCACCGGAGGGATGAGCGCGAGCTCGTCCCCGGCGGCGAGGGTCTGCCCGTCGGGGGCGTACTCCCGGTTCACCGCCATCCGCACGCCGCCGCGGCCCACGGCCTCCAGTCCGGGCAGCGCGGCCACCGCGGCCAGCGCGTCGGCGACGGTGGCGCAATCAGGCAGCTGGACCTCCACGTGGTCCGCTCCCGCACGGTCGCGCAGGATCGCGAACAGTCGGATCGTCACGTTCACGGCGACGATCCTACCCTTGATGGGATGCGCGACCGTCTTCACCGTCCCTTGCGAGACCTGCGGATCTCGGTGACCGACCGCTGCAACTTCCGCTGCACCTACTGCATGCCCGCCGAGATCTTCGGGCCGGGCTTCGCCTTCATGCCTCGGACGGAGCTGCTCTCCTTCGAGGAGATCACGCGTCTGGCGCGGCTGTTTGCCGCCGGCGGGGTGCGGAAGTTACGCATCACCGGCGGGGAACCCTTGCTGCGCCGGGACCTGCCCGAGCTCATCGCCATGCTCGCCGCCATCGAGGGAATCGAGGACATCGCCCTCACCACCAACGGGTCGCTGCTGGCCAGCCGGGCCGAGGCGCTCGCCGCCGCGGGCCTGGGTCGGGTGACCGTGAGCCTCGACGCGATCGACGAGACGATCTTCGCGGCCATGAACGGCGTGAACGTGAAGGTCGCGCGCGTGCTCGCCGGCGTCCGCGCCGCCCAGGCGGCCGGCCTCGGTCCGGTGAAGGTGAACATGGTCGTCAAGCGCGGCGTCAACGATGCTGAGATCGTCCCGATGGCGCGCTACGCCCGCGAGCACGGCCTCACCCTGCGCTTCATCGAATTCATGGACGTGGGCACGACCAACGGCTGGCGTCTCGACGAGGTCGTCCCGGCGGCGGAGATCCACGACGCCGTCCACGCCCTCTGGCCGCTGTCACCAGTGGCCGCGGACTACCCCGGAGAGGTGGCCCGTCGCTACCGCTACCGCGACGGCGCCGGGGAGATCGGGATCATCGCCTCGGTCACCCAACCCTTCTGCGGCGGGTGCACGCGGGCACGCCTGTCCGCCGACGGCCAGCTCTTCACTTGCCTCTTTGGCGCGGCCGGGCACGACCTGCGAGCACCGCTGCGCGCCGGCGCCTCCGACCCCGAACTGGTCGAGGCGATCAACGGGATCTGGACCGCTCGCCGCGACCGCTACTCCGAGCAGCGCAGCCAGGCCGGCCCGGAGGGACCGCGCGTGGAGATGTCCTACATCGGCGGCTGAGCCGGGCGGCGGGTCGCGCCCCCGCCACGACGGTTGCGCCCGCGTGACGGTGCAGCTGCGCTCAACGCTCGACGTGGACCATCACGGAGGTCGCCTTCACCGTCGCCGTGGCCGGGACCCCGGGGGCGAGGCCGAGCTCCCGGACCGAGTCGCGGGTGATCGCCGCGGTCACGAGGAAGTCACCGGCCTCGATCTCCACGAGCGCCATGACGCCATCGACCTCGACCGACCGGACGATCCCGGCAAAACGGTTACGCGCTGACAGGTGGCTGCCCGTCTCATGCCGCGGCGGGCGCGCGCTGAGGCGCTCGATCTCCCCGGCGGGGACCACGCGGCGGTTGCGGCTATCGCGGGTGGTGGCGAGCTTGCCGGCACGATCCCACCGGCGCAGGGTGTCGACGCTCACCCCGAGCGCCGTCGCCGCCTCGCCCAGACTCAGCCCCTCAGACATGGACCCAGCATCGCACGTCGGCTTCCGGGCCGGTCCCGCTCACCCAAGTGGGAGGTAGGCGACCTCGGTCCCGGCCACGAGCTCGCCCTCACCCGCGGGGATCCGCGCGAGGCCGTCGGAGAGGGCGGTGATCGAGATCTGGTGCGAGCTCTGCCCACGCGCTGGGGCGAGCGCGCCCGTGGCGTCGCGGCGGACGCGGATGAGGTCGTCACGGTCGGGGTTGCGCGCCACGGCCACCGCCAGGGGGGCCGCGCTGAAGCGGGGGCGAGGCTCATGGGCACCCTGCAGCGCCGCGAGCGCCGGCACCACGAAGAGCTCGCAGCAGACGAGCGTGGAGACCGGATTGCCGGGCAGTCCGAAGACGAGGGTCGTGTCACGCGCGCCGAAGAGCAGCGGCTTGCCCGGCCGCATCTTCACCCGCCAGAAGATCTCCCGCACCCCCAGCTCGGCGCCGATGCCCCGGACGAGGTCGTGGGGACCCACCGAGACGCCGCCGGTGGAGATGACGACGTCGTGGTCGAGTGCGGCGCTGAAGGCCTCACGGTGAGCCTCGGGCGTGTCCGCGGCGGCGCTCACGCGCGTCACCTCGGCCCCGGCCCGGGTGAGGATCGCCGCGAGCATCGGTCCGTTGGAGTCGTAGATCTGCCCGGCCGCGAGCTCGGAGCCGGGGGCGCGCAGCTCATCCCCGGTGGTCAACACGACGACGCGGGGCCGCCGGGTCACCGCCACGCGCGGGTGGCCGGCCGAGATGAGGGCCGCCAGATGGGCGGGCCCGAGCCGCACGCCGGCCGAACACAGCGGCTCACCGGCGCGGACGTCGCTGCCGCGGTGCCGGACGTTGGCGTCGTGAGCGACCTCGGGCACGCTCACGGTGCCCGGCTCTCCGTCGAGCCCCACGCGCTCGATGGGCACCACGGCGTCCGCCCCCTCGGGGAGCTCGGCTCCGGTGGAGATGGTGATTGCTTCACCCCGAGCCATGGGCCGGCCCCATGGCCGGCCGGCGGCGGACTCCCCCGCGATGGCGAACGTCCCCGGGGTGTCCCCGGCGCGCACGGCGAAGCCGTCCATCGCCGAGTTGGTGAATGGGGGCAGGTCGATCGCCGCGGTTGCCGCCGCGGCGAGATAGCGCCCGTCGGCCTGCGCGGTCGGGACCGACTCGGTGGCCAGCGGGGTGCAGGCCTCGAGTACCCGGGCGAGCGCGACGTCGATCTCCAGCGGCGGCGCGCTCATCGTCCCAGCCGCCCCTCGACGCGGACGGTGACCTCGTCGCGCAGCCGCAGCGCGCCCAGGAGCGCCGAATAGGGCTCGATCCCGAAGGCGCTCTGGTGCACCGTCGCGGCACCGCTGAAGCGGCCCGAGGCCTCCCAGCACAGGGCGACGGTGACCGGCCCCTGGCGCTCCCCAAGGCTGAGCTCGCCGGTGACGTCCAGGCGCTCGGCGCCGGCAGCGGCGATCTCGGTGGCGCGGAAGCGGATCGCCGTGCCGCGGAGAATCTTGGTCCGCACCGTCGCCTCGATCTTCGCCTTGTCGCCGGCCGACAGCGGCTTGGCTCCGCCGCTGCCCGAGATGACCCGGAGGCTGTCGGCATCCGCCTCAAGCGCCAGTGCGGTGAGCGCGCCGTCAGCGCCGGTGCCGATCTCAGCGCGCCAGCGCTCGACGCTGATCTCGAGGTCGTGGCCCATGGCCGCGGCCGGACCGGTGCGGCCGGTGAGGACCGTGAGGGAGGCCTGCTCGGGGCCGAGGACGAGGCTGGGGGGTGTCGCGTGCACGGTTCCAGACTAATGCGCCGCAGGGGCGGTCCGCCACAGTCGCACGCCACTGCGGATGAGCTCGACCACGGCAGGATCGCCAGGCCGCCAGGCCGGCGCCTCGACGCTCCAGCTGCGTAGTTCGCCGACCCCGGTGACGGCGACGACGACCTCCCAGCGCTGTCCCAGCGGGATGCAGTCGGTCACCGTGGCTGTGCCGAGCCTGATGCGGTCCCGGTCCCCGGCGGCCATGGAGTTCGCGGCGTCCCCGGCCTCCCCGCCGGAACCGGCGCTCCCGGCTCCGACACCGGGCCGCAGCGCCACCGCCTCCGGGGCCACCCGCCAGAGCACCGGCCCGAGGCCCGGCGGGTCCCCGAGGGCCGCGAGCAGACGCCGGACGGGCTCAGCCCCGCCGTCCGCGGCCATGAGGTTCTCGATGCCCAGCAGCGCGCCGACCTGCAGGGAGGCGGGCCGGGCGAAGACCTCGGCGCAGCGCCCGGCCTGGAGGACCCGTCCGTCGGCGACGACGATGATCTCCTCCGCGAGCATCGCCGCCTCCACCGGGTCGTGGGTGACGAGCACGGTGGAGAGGTTCGTCTCGTGCTGAAGGCGCCGCAGCTCGCGGCGCAGACCGGCGCGCACGGGCGCGTCCAGGGCGCCGAAGGGCTCGTCGAGGAGCACCACCTGCGGGTCGGTGGCCAGCGCCCGGGCCAGGCTCACCCGCTGGCGCTGGCCTCCGGAGAGCTGCTCGGGCCGACGCTCGTGCAGGTCGTCGAGGCCGAGCGTCCTCAGCCACCAGGCGGCGCGGCCGGGATCGGCGCCGACGCCGAAGGTCACCTGCTCCCACACGGTCCGGCGGGGCAGCAGACCGTAGCCCTGGGGTACGTAGGCCAGGCCCCGGGTCTCGGCGGGGCGCGTGCCCACCGGCGTGCCGGCTACCGTCACCTCGCCGACACCGGCGCCCAGGAGCCCGGCCAGCGCGCGCAGGGCGACCGACTTGCCCGCCCCGGAGGGGCCGATGACGGCCAGGTGATGGGCGCCGCCGCGGTGGGCCATCGACAGGGCGAAGCCACCCACCCGGGCATCGAGGGCGAAGTTCAGCGGCCGCGGTGGAGCGCTGGGCGGCGGCACGGGAGACACGGACCGGCCGTGGGCCCGGCGCCCCCGCGCCGGGGTCGACCGGGCCAGACCGCGCCGGCCCAGGCCCCCCAGCCCGACGGCGAGCACCGCCACGGCGAAGGCGATCAGCGTCGGCGCGTCGGCCTGGGCGAGGGGTGCCGAGGTGAAGAGGTTCTCGACGTAGACGGGCAGGCTGTAGGGGTGGTAGGCCAGCACGACGACGGTTCCGTACTCCCCGAAGGCCCGCAGCCACATGAGCACCATCCCGGCGACGACGCCCTCCGCGGCCGCGTGGAGCTCGACGCGCACAAAGCGGCTGACGCGGCCGTGGCCGAGAGTCGCGGCGACCTCGGCCAGGGCCGGATCGACGCTGCGGAAGGCACTGCGCGCCGCGACGACGAGAAACGGCGTCGACACGAAGGTCATGGCGATGATCACGCCCCAGACGGTCTGGGTGAGCGCCTGGCCCGCATGCTCGCCCAGGAACGTGTAGGGACCGATGACCGAGACCAGCAGGATGCCGCTCACCAGCGGGGGGATGGCCAGCGGCAGCTGGACGACGAGGCCGACGAACCGCCAGAGCGGACCGTGGTGCCGCGCGAGCAGGTAGGCCAGCGGGATGCCCAGGAGCCCGCCGACGAGCAGGGCGGCCGTGGCTCCGAGCAGCGAGACGCCGACGGCGGCGAATAGCCCCGGCGCGTGCCAGCCCTCGCCGTGGCCGCCGACGACGCGGACGAGGAAGGCGACGACGGGGAAACCCAGCAGGACCACGAGCAGGGCGCCGAGCGGGTGCAGCGCGCGCGGCGCCCTGAGGTGGATCACGGCAGGTCGGACTCCCGCGGGATCGGCGTCATCGACCCAGGGCGGTTCGCAGCGCGGCGGGGACGCCGCTGCCGTGCACGACGGCCGGGGAGGTCACGCCGAACTGGCTGCCACGCAGCAGGGCCTGGCCCTGGGGTCCCACGAGGAACGCGATGAAGGCCTGCGCCGCCGCGCTGTGCGGAGCATGGTTCAGCTCGGTGATCGTGTAATGCCCCTCAAGGTGGGTGCCGGTGAGAGGCACCGACGGGCTGTGCTGGGAGTTGGCGTCGGCGAGGTACATGAACGAGGCGTCGAGCTGTCCGTTCTCGATGCCGGACTGCTCGGCGGTCTCCTGATAGACGTCGGAGGTCTCGCTGGCCAGGTGGGCGAGCGTCGGCTCGTGCTGGGCGGCGGCGGTCTGGGTGAGCGCCTGCACCGCGAGCACGCCTCCGGGATCCTGGGTCGGATCAGTCCGTCCGAGGCGGAAACCCGACATCGTGATCACCTTGTACCAGGGTCGGCTCTTCAGAGCGGAGGCGAACCGGCTCTGGGGAGCATAGGCGAGCACGTAGGGCGAGGTGGCGAAGTCCGCGTACCAGTGCACCCAGTTGCCGTTCTGGGCTCCCTGGAGGGTCGAGTCGACTTTGGGTGAGGCGCTGAGGAAGACGTCGGCCACCGTCGTCCGGTTACGGATGTCCGCCGCGAGCGTCCCCGAGCCCCCGGAGGTGTCGACCAGCGTGTACCCGGTGGCGGCGTGGAACGCCGGCCCCACCTTCTGGGTGAGCAGCGTGTCGAGCGAGCCTGCCGACAGGACGTCGACGTCACCGCTGTGGTGGGCGGCACCGGTGCTGTGCGCGGCCGGGGTGGCGGTCGAGGACCCGGAACCGCAGGCGGCGAGCAGCAGGCTCAGGCCGAGCCCCCCGAACCCGAGCCGCAGGGGGCGTCGCCGGCGGCGGGGTCGATTCGTGTCGGCCCTCGAATCTGCATAGGTAGTAGCTAGGCACATGGGTAGTGAACGTACCCGATCAGGTCCCCGCGTGACGCACGCCGGTCCCGCGACGACGCAGCCGCCCCCGGAGCCTGTCAGAGTTCGAAGCGTCATTCGGGAATCGAGGGCCGGTGAGGGTGTGCAGGAGAACGTGCTCGAACAGGTGAGGGCCTGGCAGGCCACGGGCCAGACGGTGGCCGTGGCCACCGTCGCGGAGGTGCTGCGCTCAGCCCCGCTGCCTGTGGGCACCAAGCTCGCGGTGAACGCCCGCGGGGAGCTGTGCGGCGCCGTCTCCGGAGGCTGCGTCGAGGCCGCCGTGGTCGAGCAGGCCGAGCGCGTGCTCGCCGGTGCGGCCCCGACGCTCATGCACTACGGACTCTCCGACGATGACGCCTGGGAGATCGGCCTGCCCTGCGGCGGGGAGATCTCGGTCTGGGTCGAGGCCCTGGCTCCGGACGGACTCACGCAGGAGCTGATGGCGCTCGCCGCGGCGGACCGCCGCGCCGTGCTCGTCCGCCGCGTCGACGGTGAGGACCCGGACCGGTCCGCCCGCGCCCGCCCGCGGGCGCTGCTGCTGCGCGACGACGCGAGCCAGAGCGGGTCACTGGGCAGCGCGAGGCTCGACGCCGCCGCCGCGCGCCTGGCCACCCAGGCGCTGTGGTCCGAGCAGAGCGGACTGATCCGCGTCGCCGAGGCGGGCGCGACGCTGTTCGTCGAGGTGACCGCTCCGCGCCCGCGCCTGATCATCGTCGGGGCGGTCGACTTCGCTGTCCACCTCGTCACCGCGGCTCGGCTGGCCGGCTGGCGGCCCTACGTGATCGATCCCCGGCCCCGCTTCGCCGTGGCCGACCGCTTCCCGACCGCCGAGGCGGTCATCGCTGCCTGGCCCCAGGAGGCCTTCGGCCGCCTCGACCCGCCCGACCCCGCGACGGCGATCGCCGTGCTCACCCACGATCCCAAGGTCGACGACGCCGCGCTGGCGGTCGCCCTGCGCTCGGGGGCCGGCTACATCGGCGCCATGGGCAGCCGCCCGGCGCAGCGCCGGCGCCGCGCCCGGCTGCAGGAGGCGGGCTTCTCCGAGGCCGACATCGACCGCATCTCCGCGCCCATCGGTCTGGACCTGGGCGCTCAGACGGCCGGTGAGACGGCTCTGTCGATCATGGGTGAGATCGTCGCCCTGCGCCGGCGTCGCGGCGGCGGCCGCCTCATCCACGCGACGGGCCGCATCCACTCGCTGTCCGCGCGCTCAGGCGACGAGCGTGGCGATCAGGCGCGCTCGCTCCTGCTCTGAGCCGAACAGGAAGGCGTGGATGCGCGCCAGCGCGGGAAGGTCGCCGATCTCGTCGTCGAACTGGGGCACGGCGAGCACGGGCTCGCCGTCCAGCCCGGCGACCAGGCGGGTGAGCTGGGCTCCGTCCCGCGCGGCGAGGACGTGGTAGTCCGCAAAGGCGGTGCCCACACGAGCCGCCAGCTCCGGGTGTCCGCCCAGGAGCTCGGCCAGGCTTGCGGCGAGGTCCCGGCCGGGGTCCGTCTCGGGGTCGGCTCCGTCGGGGCCGGGGGAGAGGTCGTGGTGGAAGCGGTTGACGACGACCCCGGCGAAGGGCAGCCGCCGCGCGGCGAGGCCGTCGGTGAACCAGAGCGCCTCATCGATCGACTCGCGCTGGGCGGAGGCGACGAGCACGAAGGCCGTCTGCTCCGAGCGCAGCAGCGCCTCGACCGCGCCGGCCCGCTGGGAGAAGGCGCTCGTCATCGGTCCGAGGACGCCGAAGAAGCTGGAGATGTCGCTCACCAGGTCAACCCCGGTGAGCCGACGCAGGCCGGCCAGCAGCGGCGCGGCGCCGACGCTGAGAAGCCGGACGCCGACGCCCGTGGGGCGGACGAGCGCCTGGACCGCGCGGCCCTCGAGGAACCCGGTGAGGCGGCGGGGCGCGTCGAGGAAGTCGAGTGCGTTGCGGGCCGGAGGGGTGTCGAGCACGAGCAGGTCAAAGCGGCCTGACCCGGCAAGCTCGTACAGCTTTGACACGGCGGTGAACTCCTGGGAGCCGGCCACGGCTGAGGAGAGCTGGGCGTAGATCGGGTTGGCCTTCACCGCGGCGGCCCGTTCGGGGGTGGGGGCACTCGCGTCGATGAAGTCGTCGAAGGTCGCCTTGGGGTCGAGCATCATCGCCCACAGCTCCCCGGTGATCTCCAGCCCCGCCCCGGCCAGGCGCTCGGCGGGGACGCGCCGCGGTTCGTTCCCGAGCTCCTCGAGCCCGAGCGCTCCGGCCAGGCGCCGCGCCGGGTCGATCGTGATCACGCACACGCGCCGGCCGAGCGCGGCCATGCCCAGGCCGATGACCGCCGAGATGGTCGTCTTGCCCACACCGCCGGACCCGGCGCACACGCAGATCCGCCGGCTCTCCAGGAGCTCGGGGATGTTCATGGGAGCGTCAGCTTCGGCTCGAGCAGGTCGGCCAGCCGGTCCAGCTCGGCGTCACCGAGCTCGTCACAGAACAGGAAGGGCAGTGGCGCGAGCCGCTCACCGAAGCGGTCGACGAGTTCACGGGCGTGCGACTGCTGGGATCGCGCGCGGGCTTGCGCCGACAGGGCCGCGGCGAGGGCCGAGCGCAGCGACCGCAGGGCCTCCGCGGTGGGATCCAGGCCGCCGGCCGCCGCGCGGATCCGTTCGAGCTCGGCGGGGGTGAAGCGCTCGGGGTAGACCTGGTTGAGCACGACCCGGTCGAGCCCGAGCCCGTCGGCGGCAAGCGCGTCGGCCAGGGACAGGGTCTCGCGCACGGGCATCTCCTCGGCGACGCTCACCGCGACGATCGCGGTGAAGTCCGGGTCGGCGAGCGTGGAGGCGATGATGTCGGCCTGATAGGCGATCGGCCCGACCCGCGCGGTCTGGGCGAACACCCGCGGCGTGCGCAGGGCCGCGACCCCGTGTCCGGTGGCCGGAGCGTCGACGACGACAAGGTCGTAGACCGCCCCGTCACGGGTCCGGCGCTGCAGCTGGGCGAGCTCCCAGATCTTGCCCATGCCGAGCAGCTCGCGCAGGCCCGGTGTGGCCATGGCGAGCGTCGAGAACAGGCGCGAGTGCGAGAGGGCACCCCCAAGGGTGCCTGCCTTCACCCGCAGGTACTCCTCCATCGCGGCCTGGGGATCGATGACGATCGAGAACAGTCCGGGGCTGAGCTGGACCTCGTCGATCCCCGCCCCGCTGCCCGCCGGCGCGAGTTCGGCGACGATGACCCGCTTGCCCTGGCGGGCACCGAGCCGGCCGATGGCGTGGGCGACGGTGCTCTTGCCGACGCCGCCCTTGCCGGTGACGAAGATGAGGCGGCGATCTAGCACGGCGTTCGGACGATAGTTGAAGGATTCTCGCCCGGTCCTGCGAATACCGGCGCGAATGATCTCCCCGGCCTCATCACGCTCCTGGAGGGCACCCTCGTGACCAAGGTGATCGCGTTCGCCAACCAGAAGGGCGGCGTCGCCAAGACGACCACGACTCTCAACCTGGCCGCGGCCTTCTCCGAGGAGGGCCACCGGGTGCTGTGTTGTGACATGGATCCCCAGGGCAACCTCACCATGTCCCAGGGCATCGACCCGGACACGCTGGAGAAGTCGATGTACGACGTGCTCGTCCACCGCGTCGGCATCCGCGAGGTGATCCGCAAGCGCGAGGTCGACGTGGCTTGCGCCTCCATCGACCTGGCCGGGGCGGAGATCGCCATGTCGACGATGATCGGCCGCGAGCGCTCCCTCCAGCGCGCCCTGCGCGACGTCGCAGACGACTACGACTTCGTGTTCATCGACACGCCGCCGAGCCTCGGCCTGCTCACGATCAACGCGCTCACCGCCGCGCACAAGGTGATCGTCCCCGTCCAGTGCGAGTATCTGTCGATGCGCGGCCTCATCCAGCTGCAGAACACGCTGGCGATGATCCGGGAGAACCTCAACCCCGACGT
>DASSZV010000066.1:0-15512 GCA_035702765.1 Solirubrobacteraceae bacterium | reverse complement strand
TATGTGGCGAGCAACGGGTATGACCCCGAGCGCTACCAGGGGTTCGCCTTCGGCATGGGCATCGAGCGCATCGCCATGCTCAAGCACGGCGTCACCGATCTGCGCCTTCTCTACGACAACGACATCCGCTTCCTGGAGCAGTTCTAGCCATGCGTGTCCCCCTCAACTGGCTCGCCGACTACGTCGAGCTCGACCGTGACGTCCGGGCGCTGGCCAGCCTGCTCGCGCTCACCGGCACCGAGGTCGAGCGCATCGAGCATCACGGGGTGCCCGCCTCCGACGGCTTCGTCGTGGGGCGCGTGCTCGAGCGCGAGAAGCATCCCGACGCCGACCGCCTCAGCGTCTGCCTCGTCGAGCTGGGTGACGGAACCCCGCGCCAGATCGTCTGCGGCGCCCCGAACGTCGCCGCGGGCCTCACCGTCGGCGTGGCCCAGCCGGGCAGCGTGATGCCCGACGGCACGAAGCTGAAGAAGGCCAAGCTGCGTGGTCAGGAATCCCACGGGATGATCCTCTCTGAACGCGAGTTGGGCATCTCCGCCGAACACGACGGGATCATGGTGTTGTCCCCGGCTCTGGAGCCGGGGACCCCGCTGGGCGAGGTGGTGCCCATCAGCACCGAGGTGCTCGTGCTCGAGATCACCCCGAACCGCCCGGACTGCCTGGGGATCTACGGCATCGCGCGGGAGATCCATGCCGCCACCGGGGCGACGCTCGCGCCGCCGCCCTGGGCGGAGGACCCGGGTAGCCTCGGCGAGCTCGCCGGGGTGGAGATCGCCAACGACGCCGGCCCCGAACTGTGTGCGCGCTTCACCGCGCGCATCTTCGGCGAGCTGCGCGTCGGCCCCTCACCGGTGTGGATGAAGCAGCGCCTGATGGCGGCGGGGATGCGGCCGATCTCCAACGTCGTCGACATCACCAACTACGTGATGCTCGTCACCGGCCAGCCGCTGCACGCCTTCGACCTGGACCGGGTGGCCGGGGCGCGCCTGCGCGTGCGTCGCGCTGGCGCCGACGAGACGATGGAGACCCTGGACGGCCAGTCGCGCCGCCTGGGGACCGAGATGGTCCTGATCGAGGACGCCGAGGGCCCCACCTCGATCGCCGGGATCATGGGCGGTGCCCGCTCGGAGGTGTCTGAGACCACGACCCGGGTGCTGCTCGAGGCGGCGACCTGGAACGGTCCGAACATCCACGCCACCTCCGGCAGGCTCGCCCTGCACTCAGAGGCGGCGACCCGTTTCGCTAAGGGCCTCCAGCCCGAGCAGACCCTGTGGGCCCAGGCCATGGCCACCCGGCTGCTGCTCGACGCGGGCGCGGGCGTGGCACCCGGGACGCTTGACCTCGGCGGAGCCGGCCCCGAGCCGCGGACCCTCACCCTGCGCACCGAGCGCGTCCGTGGGCTGCTCGGCGTCGAGGTGCCGACCGAGCGCTCAGCCGCCGTGCTCGAGGCGCTCGGGTTCGCCACCGAGCCGGTGCCCGGCGGCCTGGCCGTGCGCGTGCCCGCCGTCCGCCGCGCCGACGTCACCCGTGAAGTCGACCTCATCGAGGAGGTCGCCCGACTCGCCGTGCTCGAGGATCTCCCGGCGACGCTGCCCGCGCGCCACAGCGCCGTGGGCAGCCTCTCTCCGCGCCAGCGCCTGCGCCGTCGCGCCGCCGACCTGCTCTGTGGCATGGGTCTGGACGAGGTCGTCGGCTGGAGCTTCGCCTCCGCCGAGCAGAACCGCCGTTTGCGCCTCGAGCACACGCCAGTGGCGCTGCTGAACCCGATGTCGGCCGAGCAGGCGCTGCTGCGCACGACGCTGCTGGGCTCGGTGCTCGACATCGCCGCGCACAACCACGCCCAGGGGGCGGCCCGGATCGCCCTCTTCGAGATGGGCCCGACCTACCACCCCGGCGAGGTGACCGGCGCCCCGGACGAGACCCATCTGCTGGCGGTGCTCATCGGCCCGCTGCGGCGGGCGAGCTGGCGTGAGCCCGCGCCGCCCAGCGCCGACGTGTTCGCGGCCAAGGGCGTGGCCCAGGCGTTGCTCGATGGTCTCGGTGTGGACTGGAGCCTCACCCCGGGGGCGAGCTTCGCCAGCCTTCACCCGAGCCGCGCGGCGACGCTGGCGGTCCAGGAGGCACCGGTCGGTTTCATCGGTGAGGTCCACCCCGGCGTCGCCTCCGACTGGGGTTTCCACAGCGAGACGGTCGCCGTTCTGGCCGTCAACCTGGATCGGCTCGTGCTGCCGGAGGTGCCGCGCCACCGCGACCTCACGAGCTTCCCGGAGGTCCGCGAGGACCTCGCCGTCGTGCTCGACGACCACGTGGCCGGGGCCGAGCTGATCACCACGATGCTCGAGGCGGGTGCGCCGCTGCTCCAGGACGCCGAGGTCTTCGACGTCTACCGCGATCCCGTGCGGCTGGGGGAGGGCAAGGTCTCCCTGGCCGTGCGGATGAGCTTCCGCGCGGCGGACCGCACGCTCACCGACGAGGAGGTCGCCGCGCGGCGCCGGCGGATCATCGCCGCGGTGCAACAAAGGTTGGGGGGAACCATCCGTGGCTGAGGACATCCAGGTCGCCGTCCTGGGCGCCTCCGGGTACGCCGGCGCGCTTGCCGCCGCGCTCGTCCAGCGCCACCCGCGCCTGCGCCTCGCGGCGGTCTCCTCGCGCAGCGACGCCGGCCGGCGCCTGGGCGATCTCTACCCCCGGCACCGGGTGGGACTCGAGCTCATCGCCCCCGAGGCGGCGGCTGAGCTCGACGTCGACGCGGTGATCATCGCCTACCCGCACATGGCCGCGGCCACCGCGGTCGCGCACTTCCTGGCCCAGGGCAGCCGCGTCGTCGACCTCTCCGCCGACTTTCGCCTGCGCGACCCCAACGTGTACGCGGCCTGGTACGGAGAGCATCCCGCCCCCGAGCTGATCGCCTCGGCGGTCTACGGGCTGCCGGAGCTACACCGCGAGGCGATCCGCGGGGCGCGCCTGGTGGCCAACCCGGGCTGCTACCCGACCGCGGCCATCCTGGCCCTGGCCCCCCTGGCCAGGGCCGGACTCATTTCCGACCTCGTCGTCGACGCCAAATCCGGTGTCTCCGGGGCCGGGCGCGCGGCGACCGAGGCGACCCACTTCGTGAGCGTCGACGAGAACGTGAGCGCCTACAAGGTGCCCCGCCACCGTCACACCCCGGAGATCGAGCAGGAGCTCACCGCGCTGGGCAACCCGGTGACGATGACCTTCACCCCGCACCTGCTGCCCCTCGACCAGGGCGAGCTCGTCTCCTGCTACGTCGGCCTGGCCGACCGCTCGCTCGAGCTCGAGAGCCTGCGGCGCCTCTACAGCGACGCGTACGCCGAGGAGCCCTGGGTGGAGCTGGCGGACCGGCCGCCCGGTGTCCGGGACGTCCGTGAGACGAACTTCTGCCGCATCCACGTCAACCACGACCCGCGGACGGGCCGGGCGATCGTCTTCGGCGTCATCGACAACCTGTGGAAGGGGACGGCCTCCCAGGCCATCCAGAACCTCAACCTCATGTTCGGTCTCGACGAGAACCTGGGGCTGCTGGCGTGAGCGGGTTCTTCTCCTCCCGCTGGGTGCCCGCCCCCGAGCACGCCGTCGAGGTTCACGACGGTCGGCTCCCCCGGGGCTTTCGGGCCGCCGGCGTCGCCGCTCAGATCAAGGCCGACGGGGGCCGGGACGTCGCTCTCGTCGTCTGCGACGCCCCCGAGGTCACCTCGGCGGCGCGCTTCTCGCGCACGGGGGCACCCTCGGCGCCGGTGCTGCTCAACCGCCGCCGCGCGAACCTCGCGGCCCTGCGCGCGGTCGTCGTGAACTCCGGCAACGCCAACGCGGCCACCGGCGGGCGCGGACTCGACGACGCGGCCAAGATGCAGGGCGCCGCGGCGATCGTCGCCGGCGTGCCCGAGGCCCAGGTCGCCGTGGCCTCCACCGGGGTCATCGGGGTGGCGCTGCCCATGAACAGGGTGACCAACGGGATCGCCGCCTGCGCGCGGGAACTGCGGCCCGAGGGCGGCGCGGACTTCGCCGAGGCGATCCGCACCACCGACGCGTTCCCCAAGGCCGTCGACCTCGAGGTGGCGCTGTCGGGCGGAACCGTGCGCCTCGCCGTGCAGGCCAAGGGCGCCGGGATGATCTCACCCAGCTTCGCCACCCTGCTCGTGTTCGTCCAGACCGACGCCGCACTCGACGCCCAGGAGGCCGACCTGCTGCTCAGCGTCTGCACGAAGAGGTCCTTTGACCGGATCTCCGTCGACGGCCAGCTGTCGACCTCGGACACCATCGTTCTGCAGGCCTCGGGGGCATCGGGCGTCCGGGTGGAGCCCGAGTCCGCGGACGAGCGGATCTTCGGCGAGGCACTCGACGCCGCCCTGCGCCAGATCGCGCTGCTCGTCATCCGCGACGGTGAGGGCGCCCGCCGGGTCGGCCGCGTCGTCGTCCGGGGGGGCGACGACACGGCGGTCGGCCGCGTCGCCCACGCCGTCGCCGACTCCGCGCTGGTGAAGACCGCCCTCTACGGCGGGGATCCCAACTGGGGCCGCATCCTCCAGGCCGTCGGCGGCGCCCTGATGATGCCCCCGGGCGCGCCGGCCACCCAGCCCGTCGCCGTGGACATCAGCATCGAGGGCATCCTCGTCTGCCGCGCCGGCGGGCTCTGTCCCCACGACGCCGAGGCCCTCGCCGCCGCCGTGCAGGGGCCGGAGATCGAGTACGAGATCACCCTGCCGGGCAGCGGTGCCGAGACCGAGCGGCTCTTCTCCGACCTCGGCCACGAGTACGTGACCATCAACGCGGACTACACGACATGAGCGACGGCGATCCGGCCTCGACCATGACCCACAGCCCGAGCGGGCGTCCTCTGCGTGACGTCGACACGCTGCTGGAGGCGCTGCCCTACATCCGTGAGTTCCACGGGCGCACGATCGTCATCAAGTACGGCGGCGCGGCGATGACCGACCCGTTGCTCAAGGAGGAGTTCGCCCGCGACGTCGCGCTCATCAAGTACGTCGGCGTCAACCCGGTGATCGTCCATGGGGGCGGCCCCGAGATCACCGCGTACATGGAGCGCCTGTCGCTGCCGGTGCAGTTCGTCGACGGCCTCCGGGTCTCCGACGCCGCGACCGTCGAGGTGGCCAAGATGGTCCTCGTCGGCAAGGTGAACAAGGACATCGTCGGGCTCATCAACCGTCACGGCCAGCGCGCCGTCGGGCTCTCCGGGGATGACGGGGCGCTCTTCGCCTGTTCGCGTCAGGCCTCGCCCAGCGGCCGGGACATCGGCTTCGTCGGCCACATCGACCACGTCGACACCGGCATCCTCACCCACATCTTCGAGGATTACATCCCGGTGATCGCCTCCATCGGCGTCGACGCGGAGGGCAACTCCTACAACGTGAACGCGGACACGGCGGCCGCCGCGGTGGCCACGGCGCTCTCCGCCTACAAGGTGATGTTCCTCACCGACGTGTCGGGCTGGCTCGCTGATCCGGCGGACGCCGCGAGCCTCATCCAGGAGGCTTCGGCCGCGCAGCTGCGGGCCGGGCTCCCCGGGGTGAGCGGGGGGATGCGGCCCAAGCTCGAGGCCTGCCTCGCCGCGGTCGAGGCGGGCGTCCAGACCGCGGTCATCGTCGACGGCCGCCAGCCCCACTCCCTGCTCGTGGAGCTGTTCACGGCGGCCGGTCAGGGCACGCTGATCCGGAGGGCGCTGGGATGAGCCTGGCCGAACTGCAGCAGCTCGAGCGCCGCTACGCCGTGCCCACCTACGTGCGCAACCCCGTGCAGTTCGTCCGGGGGGAGGGCACCCGACTCTGGGACGCCGAGGGCCATGAGTACCTCGACTTCCTCGCCGGGATCTCCGTGCTCAACGTCGGTCACTGCCATCCCCGCGTCGTCGCGGCGATCCAGCGCCAGGCCGCGACGCTCACCCACGTCTCGAACCTCTACTACACCGAACCCGCGCTGCGCCTGAGCGCAGCGCTCTCCGAGAGTGCCCTGGGCGGGAAGGTGTTCCTGGCCAACTCGGGGGCGGAGGCGAACGAGGCGGCGATCAAGCTCGCCCGCCGGGCCAAGGCCGGCGGGGGCATCGTCGTCGTCCATGACGGCTTCCACGGACGCACCTACGGTGCCCTCTCGGCGACCCCCCAGGAGTCCAAGCAGGCGCCCTTCGCCCCGCTCGTGCCCGGGTTCACCGCCGTGGGCAAGGATCCCGAGGCGATCCGTGCGGCGGTTGGTCCCCGGACCGCGGCCGTGCTGTTGGAGCCGATCCAGGGCGAGTCGGGGATCCTGCCGCTCTCCGACGAGGTGCTCATCGCCGCCCGTGAGGCCTGTGACGCGGTCGGCGCGGCGCTCATCTTCGACGAGGTCCAGACCGGGATGGGCCGGACCGGCACCGTGTGGGCCTACCAGTCCGGCCCCGTCGTGCCCGACGCGATCACCACGGCCAAGGGCCTCGGTGGCGGGGTGCCGATCGGCGCGCTCATCACCGGCCCGCGGCTGGCCGACACGCTCGGCCCCGGCGACCACGGCTCGACCTTCGCGGGCGGACCGCTCGTCTGCGCCGCCGCGCTGGAGGCGCTGGCCATCTGCAGCGAGCCGGAGCTGCTGGCCTCGGTGCGCGAGCTCGGCGAGCACCTGCGTGAGGGCCTCGCCGGTCTCGGGCACGTCCGGGCCGTGCGCGGCCGGGGACTGATGGTCGGCCTCGACGTCGACATCGACGCCGGTGCGCTGGCCCGCCGCGCGCTGCTCGAGCAGCGGCTCATCATCAACGCCACGGGACCGGGCACGTTGCGGCTCGAGCCGCCGCTGACGGTGACCCGCGCCGAGGTCGACGAGGCCCTGCTCCGGCTGGATAAGCTGCTCGCGTGATTCGCGAATACCTCGCGGATGAAGGCTTCCGCCTGGACGGGGTCGAGGCGGCCCTCGACGGCCTCCTGCGTCTGGGCCCCGTCCGGACCCACACGCGCGAGCTCACCTTCTACGACACCTTCGACGCGCTCCTGCGCGAGGCCGGGATGACGGTCGCGGTGAGTGATCCCGACGAGATCCCCGCTGCGGCCCGGGAGCTGGCCGGCGTCCGCGCCCTCCTGCCGCTGGCGCGCGTGAGCGTGACCACCCAGACGGCCGCCCTGCTCGATGAGCTCGACAAGACCGTCGTCCGGCTCGAGCTGCTCACCCCCCGGGGGCTGGCGCCGCGGATCCGGCTGGAGGGGCTGCGTGGCTACGAGGACGAGCTGGCCCGGGTCGAGGCGGCCCTCGGCCTGGAGGCGCCCGCGCCCGAGTGCCTGCGCGACGAGGCGGTCCGCGCTGCCGGGGGCCACCCCCGCGGGGTTTCGGCCAAGGTGACGGTGGCCCTCGCACCCGAGACGCGCGCCGACGCGGCGATCGTCGCCGTGCTCGGCGCGCTGTGGACCGTCGTCGAGGCCAACTGGGAAGGCACCGTCGACGATCTCGACGCCGAGTTCCTCCACGACCTGCGCGTCTGCGTGCGCAAGACCCGTGCGGTGCTCAAGGAGTTCCCCGGCGTCCTGCCCCCGGCGCTGCGCGCCCTCTGGCGCGCCGAGCTGAAGTGGCTGCAGCTCATCACCGGGGACACCCGGGACCTCGACGTGATGCTCGAGGACTTCACCGCGTTGGCGGGACTTCTCGACGGCGGGGCGCTCGAGGCGCTCGAGCCGCTGCGTCGCGTGCTCATCCAGCGCCGGGCGACGGCCCGGCGGCTGATGGTCCGCGACCTGCGTGGTGAGCGCGCACAGACACTGCGGACGGGCTGGCCGGAGCTGCTGGGCGCCCTCGAGCGCCTGCCCGGTGACGACCGTCCGGATGCGTCGGGAACCATCGGTGCGCTGGCCGGCGAACGAATCCTCACCGTGCACCGCCGGATGGTGAAGATGGGCCGCGCGCTGGAGCCCGATTCACCCGCCGAGGACTACCACGAGCTGCGCAAGCAGGGCAAGGAGCTTCGCTACCTGCTGGAGCTCTTCGGGATGCCCCTGCACGACGCGACGGTGGTCAAGCCGATGGTCAAGGCGCTCAAGGAGCTCCAGGACGTCCTGGGCCGCCACCAGGACCGCGAGGTCCAGGCGCTCACCCTGCGCCGGCTCTCGGGCGCGGTGGCCGCCGTACCCGACGGGCCCGATGCGCTCCTGGCCATGGGTGCGCTGGTGCAGGCGCTCGGCGCCGACGAGCGCGCCGCCCGCCGTGAGTTCGGTGATGTGTTCCGCGCGTTCGCCTCCGCCGAGCAGCGCGCCCTGGCCCGGCGCACCTTCCGCAGCTGATGGCGACGATCCTCGCCACCTACAACATCAAGGGCGGGGTCGGCAAGACTTCGGCGGCGGTGAACCTCGCCTACCTCGCTGCGCGCGAGGGCGCGCGCACGTTGCTGTGGGATCTCGACCCCCAGGGGGCGTCCACCTACCTGTTCCGGGTGCGCCCGCGGATCCACGGCGGCTCCGAGGATCTGATCCATCGCCGCACGCCGGTGGCCGACCAGATCAAGGCCACGGACCATGACCGCCTTGACCTGCTCCCCGCCGACTTCTCGCTGCGTCACTTGGACCTTGCTCTCGACGCCTTCAAGCGGCCCACGCGGCGCCTGGCCAAGGTGCTCGAACCGCTCCACGAGGACTACGACCTCATCGTCCTGGACTGTCCGCCCTCGGCCTCGCTGGTCTCCGAGTCGATCTTCGACACGGCCGACGCCCTGCTCGTGCCGATCATCCCGGCGATGCTCTCCTCACGCACCTTCGATCAGCTCGCCGACCTCGCCCGCGAGGGCGCCACGGGCCCGCGCGTGTTCGCCTTCTTCTCCATGGTCGACGTGCGCAAGCCGATGCACCGTGAGGTGATGGCCCGGCTGCGCGGGGTCCATCATCTCAGCATGCTCGGGGCCGCGATCCCCGCCTCCGACGACGTCGAGGCCATGGGGGAGGAGCGCGACCCCGTGTCGGCCTTTGCGCCGGCCTCGGTTGCCGCGATGGCCTACGAGGCGCTGTGGTGGGATCTGCGCCGACGTCTGGCGGCGCCCGTGTCACCTACGCTGTCGCGATGACCCGATCGGTGATGCGGGCATGAGCGGCTCCTCGGAGGAGATCCTCATCCAGCGCAAGCTGCGTGCGGCGGAGCTCGCCCTGGAGACGGCACGGCGCCGGCGCTTTGAGCGGGATGAGGAGGTTCGGTCCCTGGAGACCCAGATCTCGGGCCTGGAGGCCGCCCTGGCCGCGGTCGAGGGTGCCCGTGAGGGGGACCGTGCCCGGGCCGAGGAGCGCGTCGCCGCCGCCCACCGGGCCCAGCTGGAGGCCGAGCAGCGGCTCGTCGCCGAGCGCTCGCGCCGCCTGGCCCTGGAGGGCGAGCTTGCCGCCCTGCGCGCGGAACTCGGGCGCCGTGACGTGCTCACCCGCCAGCTCGAGGCCGAACGGCGCCTGCGCGCCGTCGAGGGCGAGGCCGAGATGCTGAGCCGCCGGGCGGCGGAGTTTGAGCACGGGCTGCGCATCGCCGCCCTCGACGCGTTCGTGGTCGTGCGCGAGCTCTCGGACCGGGTCGGGGTGCTGCTCGCGGCGGTGGGGCTCGCCCCGGCGGCGCCGGCGCCAGCACCGCCTGCGCCAGCACCGCCTGCGCCAGCACCGCCTGAGCCGGTGGAGGCGCCCGTGACCGCGGAGGCGCCCGTGCCCGTGACCGCCGAGGTACCCGTGCCCGTGACCGCCGAGGCACCCGTGCCGGTGACCGCGGAAGCGCCCGTGCCGCCGGAGGAGGGCCTCGACTTCGGCCGCCTGGACGCCGCGCTGGAGCGGCTGCGCGCCGCCGCGCCGCGTCCCGAGTCCGAGGGCTGAGGCCTTTCCCCGCAGGGTGCGGGGAGAGCGCCCCGCGTGGTCCGGTGCCGTCCGGCTCGCGACCTATTCTGGACGGCCCGGATGAGTCACACCTGCGCCCACCTTCACGTTCATTCTGAGTATTCGCTGCTGGATGGGGCGAACAAGATCGACCGGCTCGCTGAGCGGGCGGCGGCCTTTGATCAGCCGGCGTTGGCGCTGACCGACCATGGGGTGATGAACGGCGCGGTAGAGCTGTTCCAGGCGGCTCGCAAGCATGGGATCAAGCCGATCCAGGGTTGTGAGGTGTATGTGACCAATGATCATCGTGAGAAGGGCAAGCGTCACCATCTCACGTTGATCGCGGAGACCCCGCAGGGGTACCGCAACCTGGTGAAGCTCTGTTCAGCCGGTTTTCTGGAGGGTCTCCAGCGTGGCTTTCCCACGGTTGATGCGGGGTTGATGGATCGCTACAGCGAGGGGATCATCGCGCTCACGGGGTGTCTTGCCTCGCGGTTCTGCTCCGCTCTGGTCGATGATCGTGTTGATGTCGCACGGGGGGCGGCTGATGAGCTGATCCAGATCTACGGTCCGGAGCAGGTGTACTTCGAGATCCAGCAGAACGGGATCCCGGAGCAGAACAAGGCCAATGAGGGGATCATCCGTCTGGCCCGGGAGTTCGGTCGTCCGCTGGTGGGGACGGGGGATGTGCACTATCTGCGCCGGGAGGACTTTGACAACCACGCTGCGTTGTTGTGCGTGCAGACCAAGTCGACGCTCGCGAACCCGAAGTTCTCCTTTTCCGCGAATGAGTTCTATCTGCACTCCAGTGAGGAGATGGGAGAGAAGTTCGGCGCGTGGCCTGAGGCGCTGGCCTCGACGTTGGAGATCGCGCAGCGCTGTGATGTGGAGATCGAGCTGGGCAAGCAGCTGATCCCGACCTTTGACTGCCCTGATGGGCTGATCGAGCGTGATTTCCTGCGCCGGCTGGTGTTTGAGGGGTTGGCGCGCCGCTACGGCGATCCGATCCCGGGCCCGGCGGTGGAGCGGGCCGAGTATGAGTTGGGGGTGATTGACCGGATGGGGTACTCGGGGTACTTCCTGATCGTCTGGGATTTCATCAACTGGGCGCGGATGAACGGGATCTCGGTCGGGCCGGGGCGTGGTTCGGCGGCGGGGTCGATCGTGTCCTACACGACGGGGATCACCGACCTGGACCCGCTCAAGTACGACCTGCTGTTTGAACGGTTTTTGAACCCCGAGCGTGTGTCGATGCCTGATATCGACGTTGATTTCTCGGTGCGCGGCCGGGAGCGGGTGATTCAATATGTGACCGAGAAGTACGGCAAGGACTCGGTCGCCCAGATCATCACGTTCGGCAAGATGTTCCCGCGGGCGGCGACCAAGGACGCCGCCCGGGTGCTTGGCTTCCCCTACGCGTTGGGGGACAAGCTCGCGAAGCTGATCCCCGACCCGGAGCAGGGGCGCGCGCCGAAGTTCACCGATTGTCTGGCCGAGGGCCAGCCGCTGGCCCTGGAGATCGCCCGCGACGCCGAGGCGGCGAAGGTGATCGAGGTCGCCCAGGGCCTGGAGGGGATCGTGCGCAACTCCTCGATCCACGCCGCGGCGGTGGTGATCGCCCCCCAGCCGCTCACCGATCTGGTGCCCGTCCAGCTCGCGGACGCGCGCACCACTGATGAGAACGGGAACAAGGTCTACCGGACGGTGACGCAGTTCTCGATGAAGCCGGTCGAGGCGATGGGCCTGTTGAAGATGGATTTCCTCGGGTTGCGCAACCTCGATGTGATCGAGGATGCTCTGGACATCATCGAGCGGTCCACCGGGGAGCGTCCGGACATGCGCACCCTGCCCCTCGATGACGCCCGGACCTATGAGATGCTCGCCCGCGGCGAATCGATCGGGGTCTTCCAGTTCGAGTCTGAGGGGATGCGCGAGGCACTGAAGAAGGTCCGCCCGACCGAGTTCGACGACCTCGTCGCCCTGGTGGCGCTGTACCGGCCTGGGGCGATGGATCAGATCCCCACCTATGCGCGCGGCAAACAGGACCCGGACTCGATCGATTTCCCCGATGAGCGGCTCACACCGATCCTGGAGTCGACCAAGGGCGTGATCCTGTACCAGGAGCAGGCGATGCTGATCTCCCGGGACCTGGCCGGTTTCTCCGGCGCCCGCGCCGATGATCTGCGCAAGGCGATCGGCAAGAAGAACCGTGAAGCGATGGCCAAGCTCAAGCCCGAGTTCTACGAGGGCTGTCGGGCCTCGGGGACCCCGGAGGCGGTCATCGATCATCTGTGGGCGACGAATGAGAAGTCCGCGGACTACTCCTTCAACAAATCCCATGCGGCCTGTTATGCGCTGATCTCCTACCGCACCGCGTGGCTGCGGGCGAACTACCCGGCCGAGTACATGGCCGCGCTGATCTCCTCGGTGATGGACACCAAGGACAAGGTGCCGTTCTTCGTCTCCCAGGCCGAGCAGATGGGCATTCAGATCCTGCCCCCGGATGTGAACCTCTCCGACCACCAGTTCGTCGTCGTGGATCACAACATCCGCTTCGGTCTCGACGCCGTCAAGGGCGTCGGCCACGCGGCCGTCGAGGCGATCAAGACCGCGCGTGGGGACGGCAGCGTGGAGGGGGGCCAGCCGACGGGGGGCGAACGCCAGCCCTTCCTCGACATCTTCGACTTCTGCGAGCGCATCGACTCCCGGGCGGTGAATCGCAAGGCGATCGAGTCGCTCATCAAGTGCGGCGCCTTCGGGTCCACCGGCCACAGCCGCAAGGGCATGCTCGCCGTGCTCGAGCAGGCCCAGGCCGCCGGGCAGAAGGCCCAACAGGACCAGGAGCTCGGCCAGGCCTCGATCTTCGACCTGCTCGAACCGGACACCGGGACGACCGGCTCCGGTGCGGGCGGAGCCGGCGCGCGCGTGGCGATCCCCGCGGGGGAGTTCGACAAACCCGAACTGTTGGCGATGGAGAAGGAGTCCATCGGGCTGTTCATCTCCACCCACCCGCTCAAGGAACTCGCGGCGGCGATGGGCCAGGAGACGGACTACAGCCTCGCCGAGCTCGACGGCGTCCCCGATCAGGAACGAGTCATCGCGGGGGGCATCATCTCGGCGACCAAGCGCATCAAGACCAAGAAGGGCGACTGGATGATGTTCGCCACGCTCGAGGATCTCGGCGGAAGCGTGGAGATGGTGATCTTTGGGGACACGCTCACCGAGTGCCAATCGGTCCTGGAGACCGACACGATCGTGCTCGTCAAGGCCAAGGTCGACCACAAGGATCCCGGGCGGACCTGTCTCGTGGTCAACCACGTCGAGCGTTTCGAGCCCACGGCGGAGGAGATCGCCTCGGCCGAGGCGGCCGCGGAGGCCGCTCCCGCGGCGACGGCGACTCCCTTCCGGCTGCGCCTCAACGCCTCCGCGCTGGCGGCCAACGTGCTGGGTGAGCTGCGTGAGGTGCTGGTGAGCTTCCCGGGAGAGTCCGAGGTCCTTATCGAGCTCGCCACGAGCCAGGGAACCCGACACCTGCGCCTGGGCGACACGTTTAAGGTGACGCGCCACGATGCGAGCCTCCACGCGGAGCTTGACCGCCTGCTCGGAGCGGCGATCCTGACCCAGGCCGCCGCGGGTGAGGTCGGCGGCGGCGGCGCCGCGAGTGCGCCCGCGCCGATGGCCGGCGGCGTCCTGCGCGGGCCGGTGGCGGCCGGCCCGGCCTGAGCCGGCGCGAGCCGGATCGGCGCGCCCGGGGAATCCCTTCCCCCATGACCGGTCTCGGAGCCGCCATCGCCTTCGCCTCGGCGGTCGCCAACGCGCTTGCGCTCGTCCTGCAGTCGATGGAGGCCCACGAGGCGCCCCCACAGCCGGGCGTGAGCCTCGGGCTGCTGCTCCTGCTGGCCCGCCGTCCGCGCTGGCTGCTGGGCACCGTGCTGGTGATGTGCGCGTGGCCGTTGCAGATCCTCGCCCTCAGCTTCGCGCCCATCACCGTCGTGCAGCCGATCTTCGCCTCCTTCCAACTCGTCGTGCTCGCGCTCGCCCGACTGTGGCTGAGGGAGCGTGTGTCCTGGCGGGAGTATCTTGGCGCCGGTGCCATCGCCGCGGGCGTCACCCTGCTGATCCTCGCCGCACCCCATCGCAGCGTTCTGCACCCGCCGGCCTGGCGGCTAGTGCCTCCGCTCGTACTGCTCGGTGGAGCGACGCTGACGCTCAGCGCCATGGCGCGCTCGCGCCACGGGGGTCTGGGGCCGGGCACGCGCTGCGGACTCTGTCTCACGCTGAGCGCCGGACTCGGCTACGCCTGGGCCGACCTCGTCGACAAGCTCGTCTCCGACGCGCTCAGCGGTGGGGATCTGCTCGTGGCCGGTGCCTGGCTGCTCACCGTGGTCTCCATGGGCGCCCTCGCCTTCGCGTCCGAGCAGACCGCCCTGCAGCACCGCCCGGCCAGCGCGGTCGGTCCGCTCATCGGAGCGCTGCAGGAGCCCCTGCCCGTCGTACTGGCGCTGTGGGGCGGGCTCGAGGTCTGGCAGGGCGGTGGCCTGCGCATGGTCGTGCTGGTCGCCGGCCTGCTGCTCGTCGGTGTGGGCGCGACGCTCATCGCCCGCTCCCCCGCGGTGGCGACGGTGACCGAGGCGCCCGCGGGGTCTGTCTCAGCCTGAGGCGGACGCGTCAGTGACCCACGGGCCGCGCCAGCCGCCCGTGGAGGCGGCGAGCGCATCCGCGGCCTCGGGCCCGGCGCTGCCCTTGGGGTAGGTGTGCACCGGCCCGGGCTGGTCCAGCAGCGGCTGGAGCACGCGCCAGGACTCCTCGACGCTGTCCTGGCGGGTGAACAGGGTGCGGTCCCCCTCCAGGGCGGCGTGCAGGAGCACCTCATAGGGCGTCGGGTCCTCGCCGCCCTGGCTGCGCAGCTCGGCGTCGAGCTCGATCGTGCCCCGACCGTGGGGATGGTCGGCGCGATGGGCGTCAAGGCGGACCTGGACGCCGGTGGCCGGGTCGAGCTTGAACACGATCTGCGCCGGCTCGGGCGGCCCGGCGCCCGGGGGGATGAACGGGACCGACGGGGGGTCCCGGAAGATGAGGCGGATCTCGGTCTCGGTCGTGCTCAGCTGCTTGCCGGCTCGGATGAAGAACGGCACCCCGGCCCAGCGCCAGTTGTCGATCTCCAGCCGCAGGGCGGCATAGGTCTCGGTCTCGGAGTCGGCGGCGACGCCGGCGATCTCGCGGTAGCCGGCGTACTGTCCGCGGACATAGTGGCCCGGATCGGCGTCACGCATGGAGCGGAAGACCGCGTACTTTGCGTCCTGGAGGGTGCGCGCGTCCCCCGCCGCCGGAGGCTCCATCGCCGCGGCGGCGAGGACCTGAAGGAGGTGGTTGACGACCACGTCGCGCAGAGCGCCGACGGGGTCGTAGAAGCTGCCGCGATCCTCGACTCCGAACTGCTCGAACATCGTCACCTGCACGGAGGCGATGTGGTTGCGGTTCCACACCGGCTCCAGCGCCGAGTTGGCGAAGCGCAGGTAGAGGATCTCGGTGAGGGCCATCTTGGCCAGGAAGTGGTCGATGCGAAAGAGCTGGCTCTCGTCGACGTACTGGTGCAGGTCGGCGGCGAGCTTGCGAGCCGACTCCAGATCGTTGCCGAAGGGCTTCTCGACGACGATCCGCTGGCCGCCGGAGACGAGCTTGGCCTGGGCGAGA
>DASSZV010000034.1:0-6002 GCA_035702765.1 Solirubrobacteraceae bacterium | reverse complement strand
GGTGCCTTCCTGGGTGTGGCGAGCTTCGCCGCCCAAAAAATCGTCAACTTGATCCTCTACGGACACGGGTAAGTCATGTTCCGCTGGTACGTCGTCAACACATATTCCGGACACGAGAACAAGGTGAAGAGCAACCTGGAGCACCGGGTTGTCTCCCTCAACCAGCAGCGCGCGGTCCGTCAGATCGTTGTCCCCACCGAGACCGTGCAGGAGCTCAAGGACAACCAGAAGATCTCCGTCGAGCGCCGCACGATGCCCGGCTACGTGCTCGTGAACATGGACCTCAACGAGGACTCCTGGCAGCTCGTCAAGGGCACCCCCGGGGTCACCGGCTTCGTCGGCTCCTCTCAGGAGCCCGTGCCGCTCACCCAGGCCGAGGTCGACCGCCTGCTCCACCGCGGCGAGACCGCCACGGCCGGCGGCGACGGTGCGAGCCCGCGCCGCTCCCGCGCGCAGTTCTCCATCGGTGAGTCGGTCAAGGTCGTCTCCGGCCCCCTGTCGGACTTCTCCGGCGAGATCTCCGAGGTGAACGAGGACGGTCAGAAGCTGAAGGTCCTCGTCTCCATCTTCGGCCGGGAGACCCCGGTCGAGGTCGGCTTCGATCAGGTGAAGAAGCTCTAGCACCCTGGTGGTGTCGCCGGTCTGTGGGACCGGCGACTCAGGTCGGCGCCGCCGGCGCGTTTAGGATGCCCACAGTGGCATTCACCGGGCCTGCCATCGCCGTGCATGCCGTCACCAAGCGGTTCGGTGGCGTCCACGCCCTGGACGGGATCGACCTCGAAGTCCCTGCTGGGACCGTGCTCGGCCTGCTTGGGCCCAACGGGGCGGGCAAGACGACGCTCGTGCGCGTGCTCACCACGCTGCTGGCGCCCGACGCGGGAACCGCCACGGTCGCCGGCTTTGACGTCGTGGCCCAGGCGCGGGAACTGCGCGCCCACATCGGGCTGGCCGGCCAGTACGCGGCGGTCGACGAGAACCTCACCGGCCTGGAGAACCTCACCATGGTCGGTCGCCTGTACGGCCACTCCCGTGCCGAGGCGAGACGCCGGGCGGGCGAGCTGCTCGAACGCTTCGAGCTCGTTGAGGCCGCCGGACGGCCGGTGAAGACCTACTCGGGCGGGATGCGCCGGCGCCTGGACCTCGGCGCCGCGCTGGTCGCCCGTCCGCCGGTGCTGTTCCTCGACGAGCCGACCACGGGCCTGGACCCCCGGGCGCGGCTCGGCCTCTGGGAGGTCATCGAGCAGCTCGTCGCCGAGGGGGCCACCCTGCTGCTCACCACCCAGTACCTGGAGGAGGCCGACCGCCTGGCCGACACGATCGCGGTCATCGACCACGGCCGGGTGATCGCCCGCGGCACCGCGGACGAGCTCAAGGGTCGCATCGGCGCCTCGGTCCTCGAGGTGACCCTGGAGGACGGGGCCGACCCGGCGGCGGCGGTCGCCGCGCTCGCCGGGCTCGGCGAGGAGACGGCGCGCTCAGAGGACGGCCTGGTGAAGGTGACGGTGACGCGCCGCCGCGGGGTCATCGTCGCCGCGGTCCAGCGCCTCAGCGCCGCCGGGGTGGGGGTCGACGACATCACCCTGCGCCAGCCGACCCTGGACGACGTCTTCCTCACCCTCACCGGGCACGCGGCCGAACCCGCGCCGGCGCCGGCGGCGGGGACGCCGGCATGAGGCGTCTGATCAGCGACACGCTCGTTCTCGCGGAGCGCAACCTCGTGCGCCTGCCCCGCTCTCCGGATCTGCTGCTCGCCTTCACCGTCCAGCCGATCATGTTCGTGCTGCTGTTCCGCTATGTCTTCGGCGGGGCGATCCACACGGGGTACGCGAACTACGCCGACTTCCTCATTCCCGGGATCATCGTGCAGAACATCGCCTTCGGCGGCTTCGTCACCGCGCTGGGGCTCGAGGAGGACCTGCGCAAGGGGCTCATCGACCGCTTCCGCTCCCTCCCCATGGCCCGCGCTGCGGTGCTCGCCGGGCGCACGCTGGCCGACATCGTCACGAACACCTTCTCGATGGTCGTGCTCGTGCTCACCGGGCTGCTCATCGGCTTCAACTTCCACACCTCGGTGCTCGAGGCGGTCGCCGGCCTGGCCCTGCTCATCGCCTTTGGATATGCCTTCTCGTGGGTCTTCGCCTTCCTCGGGATGATCGTCTCCTCGCCCGAGTCGGCCAACTCCGTCGGCTTCATCGCGGTCTTCCCGCTCACCTTCATCTCCTCGGCCTTCGTGCCGATCCAGACCTTCCCCGCCGTGCTGCGCACCTTCGCCCGCGTGAACCCCTTCACGATCGAGGTGAACGCGACGCGCTACCTGTGGGAGCACGGTCGGGGCATCGGCGCGAGCAATGTCTGGTGGGGGCTCCTGTGGACGGTGGGGATTCTCGCCGTGTTCGCCCCGCTGGCCGTCTCGCGCTACCGCCGCGCGGCGAGTCGCTGAGCCGACGGAGACGGCACGGCCATGCTCTGCTCATCCACCCACCCCGCCGCATGGAGGCTCCGTTGACCGACGCTGAGATCCGCATCGCCCCAAATGGTCCCTACCTCGTCTCCGGCGGGCTGGCGCTCTCCGAGCAGGCCCTGGGCCTGGACGACGCCGGCAACACCTGGGAGTTCGTCGCCACGGGCGTGGAGTTCCCCGTGGCCGGGGACAGCTACGCCCTGTGCCGCTGCGGCGCTTCGGCGAACAAGCCCTTCTGCGACGGCAGCCACGCCCGCGTTGGCTTCGACGGCACCGAGACGGCCAGCCGCGTCGCCTTCGCCGCGGCGGCCGAGCAGATCCAAGGGCCGCGCCTGGACCTGGCCGATAACCCGCCTCTGTGCGCCTTCGCCCGCATCTGTGACGGGCACGGGCGGATCTGGGACACGATCACCAGCGCCGATGACGACGCGACGGAGGCGATCGTCGAGCATCAGGGCAGCGCCTGCCCCAGCGGCCGGCTCGTGGTCACCCCGCACGGGGGCGACGAGCCGCTCGAGCCCGCCTATGACCCCTCGGTCGTCCTGCTCGAGGACCCTCAGGAGAACGCCAGCGGGCCGCTGTGGGTGCGCGGCGGGGTGACCGTCGTCGGTGCTGACGGCACCGCCTATGAGACGCGCAACCGGGTCACCCTGTGTCGCTGCGGGCAGTCGGCGAACAAGCCGTTCTGCGACGGGACCCACGCCCACGTCGGGTTCCGCGCCCACGACTAGGCGCCGGGGGTCAGCTACGCTGGAGGCAGGCCGGTCCCACAGACCGGCCGTACTCATCCACTAGGAGGCAGGACCGGGTCCCCACCCGCACTGTCGCTCGGACTAGGAAAGAACATGGCAAAGAAAGTCCTCACGCAGATCAAGCTGCAGGCCAAGGGCGGCCAGGCCAGCCCGGCGCCGCCGGTCGGCCCCGCGCTCGGTCAGCACGGCGTGAACATCATGGAGTTCGTCAAGGCCTTCAACGCCCAGACCCAGGGTGACATGGGCGTGACGATCCCGGTCGTCATCACCGTCTATGAGGATCGCTCCTTCACCTTCGTGCTCAAGAGCCCGCCCGCCGCGGTGCTCATCAAGCAGGAGCTCAACCTGGCGTCCGGCTCGGCCGAGCCCCACCGTGTGAAGGTGGCCAAGCTCACCGACGCGCAGCTCACCTCGATCGCGGAGAAGAAGATGAAGGACCTCAACGCGAACGACATCGACGCGGCGAAGAAGATCATCGCCGGCACCGCCCGCTCCATGGGCGTGGAGGTGACCGCGTAATGGCCAAGCACGGCAAGCAGTACATCGAGGCCAAGCAGGGTTATGACCGCATGCACGAGTACGCGCCCGGCGAGGCCATCGCGCTGGTGAAGCAGCTCTCCACGGCGAAGTTCAACGAGTCGGTCGAGGTCCACATCAAGACCGGGCTCAACGTCCGTCACGCCGACGAGCAGCTGCGCGGCACCGTCGCCCTGCCCAACGGCCTGGGCAAGGAGGTCAAGATCGCCGTCTTCGCCCAGGGCGACAAGGCCCGCGAGGCCGAGGAGGCCGGCGCGGACATCGTCGGCGGTGAGGACCTGGCCAAGCAGATCCAGGAGGGCTTCGACGACTTCGACGTCGCCATCGCCACCCCGGACATGATGCCGATCGTCGGTCGCCTCGGCCGCATCCTCGGCCCGTCGGGCAAGATGCCCAACCCGCGCGTCGGCACGGTCACCATGGACCTGGCCCGCGCGATCGAGGAGTCCAAGGCCGGTAAGGTCGAGTACCGCACCGACCGCAACGCGATCGTCCACCTTGTCATCGGCAAGCGTGACTTCGAGGAGGTCAAGCTGCTGGAGAACTACGCCGCGGTGATCGAGGAGATCAACCGCGCCAAGCCCTCGGCGGCGAAGGGGCGTTACATCCGCTCCATCACCTTCGCCTCGACGATGGGCCCCGGCGTGCGCGTCGACCCGACCGTCGTGCGCGGCTTGCTCGAAGACACCGCCGCCGCGGCCTGATCGCCGTCCTCGCAGAGGTTCTGCCCAGCCCGGTCCCGTGATGGGGCCGGGCTGTCGTCGTTTCGGGGGCCGCGGTCATCGCTGAGGCGCCGTCGTGTGCCGAACGTTCCTGCCGCGGTGACGTGCGCGACCGGGCGGTTCGGGGCAGAGAGGGGGGATGCAGAGCTTCCGAGATCACCCCCGCGCCCTGATGGGGCTCGCCGTGGCGGTCGCCGCGGCCGTGACCGTGGCGATCCTCATGGCTGACGGCCCTGGCGGCTTTGCCGCCCACGTCAGCCACCTGCGCTGGGGCTGGCTCGGGCTCGTGGTCGCCGGCGCCCTGGCGGCACCCGCGGGCTACACGCTGTGCTTCCAGGCCCTCACCCGCATGGCCCAGGGGCCGGAGCTGCCCGCCGGGCTGGCAGCACGGATCGTCGCCATCGGCTTCGGGCCCTTCCTGCCCATGGGCGGCCTGCACGTCGACCGTCGCATGCTCGAGACGCTCAAGGGTGACGACACCAACGCCCGCACCCACGTGCTCGCCATCGGACTGCTCGAATTGGCGCTGCTCACGCCGGTGGCCTGGGTGTGCGCGATCCTCCTGCAGCTCAGCCCGCCGGCCGGTCTGAAGAGCTCCCAGACCTGGCCGTGGATCGTGCTCGTGCCGGCCGGCTTCGGGATCGCCTTCGCGGCGATCGCCTGGGTGCGCGCCCGTGATCCCGATCCTCGGCGCGGCGGACTGCGCGGCCGCTGGGCGCGACTCGCCCATGGTGCGTCGTTCCTGCTGCGCCTGCCCGGCCGCGGAGTGGACGGGTGGTCGGCCATCCTCGGGATGGTCGGGTACTGGGTGGCCGACATCCTCTCCTTCTACGCCGCCACGCAGTTCGTCGACCTGCGCGTGAGCCTCGCCGCGGCGGTCCTCGCCTACGCCACCGGGTATCTGCTCACGCGTCGTTCCACCCCACTGGGCGGCGCGGGCTTCACCGAGGCGCTGCTCTGCTTCGCCCTGCACTGGGTGGGCCAGCCCGTGGAGGGCGCGCTCGCCGCCGTCGTCGTCTACCGCATCTTCAACTTCGTGCTGCCGGGTGTGCCGGCACTGAAGGCGCGGGAAGACCTGCATCCGCTGGTCGAGGCCGAGAAGACGGTGGATGTGGAGCAGATCATCACGCCGACCCCGGGGTGAGGCAGAGGCAGGGACCGTCGCGTTGGCGCAGTCCCGCGAGATGGCGCCGCGGTGACAGGGGGGCGATCACGTCTCGCTCGGCTGGCTCCTGGGGGCGCGCTGGCCGGGGTGGTCGTGAACGTGGACTCTGAGGAGCCTGACGCGACCAGGTCGCCCCGAGCCGAAGGGGGTGGTCGGGAACGTGGACCGCTCAGATGCGCCACAACGACGACGGGCGCCGGTGGGTCTCCCCACCGACGCCCGCGGTCAAGGCGTGTTGCCGGGTGTGGCTAGATGCTCTGGACGAGTCCGGCGGCGGGGCCCTTGGGACCCTGCTCGGCCTCGTAGCTCACACGCTGGCCCTCGGCGAGGGTCTTGAAACCCTGGCCCTGGATGGCCGTGTGGTG
>DASSZV010000022.1:0-11700 GCA_035702765.1 Solirubrobacteraceae bacterium | reverse complement strand
GTCGGCGATGACGTCGCCGATCTCCTCGTCACCGGCGGAGATGGTCGCCACGCGGGCGATCTGCTCCTTGCCGGAGACGGCCTTGGCCTGCTGGGCGATGTTGGCCACGACCTGGTCGACGGCCTTCTCGATGCCCTTCTTGAGCGCGAGCGGGTTCGCACCGGCGGTGACGTTCTTCAGACCCTGGCGAACGATCGCCTGGGCGAGCACGGTCGCCGTGGTGGTGCCGTCGCCGGCGACGTCGTTGGTCGCGGTGGCGACCTCACGCACGAGCTGGGCGCCCTGGTTCTGGAAGACGTCCTCGACCTCGATCTCACGAGCGATGGTGACGCCGTCGTTGGTGATGGTCGGCGCGCCGAACTTCTTGTCCAGGACGACGTAGCGACCCTTGGGGCCGAGCGTCACCTTGACGGCGTTAGCAACGGCGTCAACGCCGAGCTCAAGCGCCTTGCGAGCGTCGACGTCGTACTTCAGTTCCTTATGAGCCATGTGTTCTCAGTTCTCCTATTACTGGACTTTGGCCAGCACGTCGGACTCGCGGAGAACCAGCAGGTCCTCGCCGTCGACCTTGATCTCGGTGCCGCCGTACTTGCTGTAGAGGACTTCGTCACCCTCCTGCACGTCGAGGGGGGTGCGGTTGCCGTCCTCGTTGATCTTGCCGTCGCCGACGGCGATGACCTTGCCCTTCTGGGGCTTTTCCTTGGCGGTGTCGGGGAGGACGAGGCCACTGGCCGTCGTTTCCTCCTCCTCGATCGCGCGGACGATCAGACGATCGCCGAGCGGCTTGAGACTCATGTGTCTGAGACCTCCGGGTGGGTTCTGGATATCGGTACGTCCTGGCACTCTGCCTCCGAGAGTGCCAACGACCGTTATCATACATCGCCCGCGGGGTCAGTTGGCACTCTGATGTAAAGAGTGCCAAGAAATCGCCGGGCGCCCGCCGCCCGGCGACGTTGCCCGGCGACGTTGCCCCGCGACGTTGCCCGGCCTCTGTCGCGGGGCCACCGAGTGACCCGCGGTTCCTGCGGGTACGTCATTCTCATGACGAGTCTTGGCGGTCGACCTGTTTTCGACGAGAGACGGCCCAGCTGATGCCCGAGCCCTCACCTCCCTCCGCCGTCTGGGTCACCGCCTCAGAGCTGCTGTCACGCTTTGACGGGCTGGCGGTGAGCGAGCTGCCCGGCGGGCTCCGGCTCGTGCAGGCCAGCACCCGCCGCGCCCGCCGGCGTGGGCTGGGCGGCTTGAAGGATCTGCCCGCGGATCAGGGCCTCGAGATCGCGACCACCGCGATCCACACCTTCACGATGCACTTCCCCCTCGATCTCATCTGGCGCGCGCGGGACGGACGGGTCGTGCGGGTCGACCGCGCCGTGCCGCGCGGGCGGATCCGCACCTGCCTGCGCGCACGCAGCGTCATCGAGGTTGCCACCGGCGCCGCCGATGGCTTCCTCGCGGGGTTGAAGATGGCCGCTGAGCGCGGCTAGTTGTTGGCGCCACCCAGCCCGTGGATGCGATCACGCAGCTCGGGCGGGTTCTCGATGATCTGGGAGAAGCGCACGACGGTGACGAGGTCCTCCATGGAGACGGCGCGGCCGTAGATCTGCTCCAGGAAGTGGACCATCTCGTCGATCCGGCGGAACTCCGGGTTGTCGTGCTCGATGTCACGCGGTGAGAGCTCCTGGACGCGCTTGACCTCGACCTGATCGATGACGGCGTGGAAGATCTTCTCCCGCGGGGAGTGCTGGTAACCGATGGTCACCAGCACGCAGTCGTTCTTGCGGTACTTGTGCGACTTGTCGCCGAGGCGGATGGTCGCGGTCTTGCGACCGCGTCGCAGCTGGTCGGCGAAGACCGAGGAGTAGAAGTTCAGGACACGCATCCGCGGCGACTCTACAGGTCGTCTCCCCCTGCGACCAGCGCTCTGGCCCGACGGACGATGTCCCGTTCACCCTCGTAGGTGAGCCGGTCGATCGCCTGCTCGATGGGCATCCAGCCGGCGTCTTCCATCTCATGGTCATGGTCGGCCGGATCACCGCTCAGGTAGCGCATCAGGAAGAAGACGACGGACTTGTCCCGACGGCGGCCCTTGCGCTCGTACTCGTACCGGGTCTCCCCGATGAGCCCGACGATCTCCGCCGCCACACCGGCCTCCTCGCGAACCTCGCGCAGGGCGGCGCGCTCATCGCTCTCACCGAGCTCAGGGTGGCCCTTGGGGAGCCCGAGCACGCGGCGGCCGTCGGCCGCCCGCTTCACGGGGACGACGACGACGATCTCCTCACCGCGGACGACGACTCCGCCGGCGGAGCGCTCAAGGGCTTGGGTCATCGCCAGAGCCTACTGTCCCTCCCTCCGCGCCCCGGCGGCGGCCCCATGCCACCCCGGCCGACGCGTCACGCCGCGCCCCGGCGGCGTGCCTATGCCGCCCGCGCAAGCACGACGGCGACACACAGCAGCACACTGAAGAGGAAGTGCAGCCCGAACACGCGTCCGGTGATGCCCGCCAGGCCCGGGTCATCGCTGGCGCGAGCGGCGAGCACCTCGCGGACGCGCAGGGCGAGCAGCGGGGTCACGAGGAGGGGCAGCAGGACCCAGGCGTTGAACACGCCGGCCGCCCACAGGATGAGCTGGGCGGGCACGGTGGCGAGCAGGATTCCGGCGAGGAACCGCTGAGCCCCGCGGAAGCCGAGGCGGCCGGCGAGGGTCCGGATCCCCGCGGCCCGGTCCGTGTCGATGTCCTCGAGGTTGTTGGCGGCCAGCACCCCGGCGATCAGCAGACCCGGGCCCGCCCCGAGCCAGAAGGCCTGGGCGGCGAAGGCATCCCCCGTCACCGCCGTGTAGGCCCCCTGGGTGATGAGCGGGCCCATGAGCACGACGATGAACGCCTCCCCGAGGCCGTCGTACTTGTACGGGCGCGGTCCGGCGGTGTAGAGCAGGCCGCCGAGCACGCCGAGCACGCCGATGACGAGCAGCACGGGACCCTGCACGATGCAGATGAGGACGCCCAGGGCGATGGCCACCGCGAACAACGTCGCGTACAGGCGCCGGCCCTGGACAGCCGTGAGCTGGCCGGTGTTGAAGACCCGGGAGTTGCGTTCCTTCTCGGGGCCGTCGACCCCGCGGGCGGCGTCCTCGACGTCATTGGACGCGTTCACTCCGGCGTGGAGGAAGAGCATCGCCACCAGCGCGGCGCCGAGCAGCCACCAGGTGGCCCGCCCGGAGTTCACCGCCGCGAGACCACCGGCGAGGCAGGGGATCACCGAGGTGACGAGTGAGGGCGCGCGCGTCGCCTGGACCCACAGGGAGAGTTTGGCCATGCGCAAAGCTTCACCGATGCTGGCTCGCTACCGCGCCACCGGCGCCAACCTGCCCTGGAGCGACCTGCGTCGTGGCCATGGCGTCGCCCTGGACGGCTACTTCTGGCGCTTCTCCGATCCGGCCTCCGGGCGGGTCATCGTCGCCCTCTGCGGCGTGTGTCGCGACGGGACCGGGGGGTCCTGGGCGAACCTCGCCCTGGCCGCACACCCGGGCGGCTTCCTCGTCGACGCCGACGTCGCCGCCGCCGGCGCCGACCCGAACCGCTATGCGGTGTGGGCGCAGGGGGATCTCGCCGCGCTGCGCGCCGACGAGGCAAGCCTCCACCTGGAGATCGGGCCGACGGCGGGGATCGCCGTTGAGCTCGCGCCCCGGCGTGACCTGGCCCGGCCGTTCCTGGGCGGTGTCGGGGTCGCCCAGGTGCTGCCGGGCCTGGGCCAGTACTGGCACCCGCACCTGCTCGGCGCCGAGGTCCGGGGGTCAGCCTGGCTCGGAGGCGAGCGGGTCCGCCTGGATGGTTGGCAGGTCTACGCCGAGCACAATTGGGGCGGGGCCGGGTTCCCCCGGCGCTGGTGGTGGGGTCAGGCCCAGGGCTTTGACCGTGAGGACGTGTGCGTCGCCTTTGCCGGCGGCGAGGTGACCCTGGGTCCCGCGCGCCTGGAGGCGACCGGCCTCGTGCTCGCGCTGGGGGATCAGATCGTCCGCTGGGGCAACCCGCTGCTCAGCCGGGTCCATGCCGCCGTCACCCCGGGCAGCTGGCGGCTGCGCGCACGCTGGGCGGAGTGGGACATCGAGTTGGAGGGTCGAGCCGATCCCGCCGATGCCCACCGGCTGCCGGTGCCCCTGCCCGAGCAGCGCCACAGCGTCCACACCGCGCACGAGCACCTGGCCGGCGAGCTGTCGCTCACCGTCACCCGCCGACACCGGACGATCTTCGCCGGCCGCTCCCGGCTGGCCGGACTGGAGATCGGCGAGGCCCCGGGGCCTCAGTAGACGTAGCGACTCAGCGCGTCGGCGTCGTGGACGACGAGCTTGCCGCGGCCCTGGGTGATGATCCCGGCGCGCTCGAGCACGGCGAGGAACCGACTGGCCGACTCACGCGAGGACCCGGCCATCTGAGCGAGATCGGCCTGGGTCGAGGTGATGAGCACATCACCCTCGGGCTGGCCCTCGGTCCGGGCGGCCGCGACCATCTGGGCGAGCACGGCGGCGACCCGGCTCTGGACGGTCTGGAAGGACTGGCGAGCCAGGCGCTCGTTCGTGTCGCGTAGGCGCTGGGCCAGGGCGGCGATGAGCTTCACGGCGATCTCCGGGTGCTCGCGCATGAGCCGGCGCATGTCCCCGCCGAGGATCGCCACGACCTCAGTGGGGGCGAGCGTCTCCACGGTCGCGGAACGGCGCTCGTTGTCGAACATGGCCAGCTCACCGAAGATGTCGCCGGGACCGAAGTTGGCCAGGGTGATCGAGCGCCCGTCCGTGTGGGCGCGGATGGCCCTGGCCTTGCCCGAGCGGACGATGTAACAGGTGTTCGACTCATCGCCCTCACGGAAGACGACCTCGGCGGCGGCGAAGCGCCGGGGCACCGCGACGTCAGCGACCCGGCCCAGATCGTCCTCGGCCAGGGTGGAGAAGACCGGAACCCGTCGCAGCAGCGCGACGGTGTCTTCTGTGCGAGCGGTCACCGTCATCGGATCCATGGATACCACACGCCCACCCCCGGGCGTGGAAGTTGGCCCGGCCCATGGGGGCCGGGCCTTCGCTCAGGCGGCGTCCAGGGCGTGTTCACGGGCCCGCCGGCGCGCCAGCGTCCAGACCCACCCGGCGAGTCCGAGGACGAGTCCCAGGGGCACCAGCACGGCCAGGGCGACAAGGGCCACCGCGGCCATGGTCCCCAGGACATCCAGGGCGGTGTGCCAGGCCGCGGCAAGTCCGGAGCGCTGCCGAGCCGGCCGGGGACCGGGCACGCTGCCCGGGTTGATCTGCACGCTCACCGTCGTGAAGCTGATGGCGGAGTTGAGCCGGTTGAGGTTCCCCTCCTGGCGGGCGATGCTCTGCTCGGCGTCGTGGATCTGGGTCTGCAGGCTGGTGATCGCCGCCGTCGTCGTGGCCGCGGCGAGCTGGCGCAGCAGCGAGCTGCGCAGCGCCCGCGCGTCGGCGAGGGCCCGCTGGTCGTCGAGGTAGGCCGAGTTCACATCCGTCGTCGAGGCCGAGCTCGAGATGATCCGCGCGCCCCGCAGCTGGCCCAGCCGGGCCAGCGTCGTCGACAGATTCGCGGTGGGGATCGACAGGACGAAGCTCGCGTAGGCGCCGCTGCCCGAGCTCACCTGGGAGGTCTTGACGATCCCCCGCTCAGAGCCGACGACGTCGAAGAGCTCCTGGGCCACGGTGGCGATCTGATCCGCCGAGGTCGCCAGGGTGAGCTGGTCGGAATGGATGACCCGCCGTCCGTTGAGCTGGGGCAGCGGGACCGCCGGGCCCGCCGGGGCCGACGGGACCGCCGGGGCCGAATCCGCCGACGCTCCCGGTGCGGAAGCGAGGGGACCGGGCGCGGTGAGCGTCGGGCCCCCGAGCGCCGGCGGCGCCGCCGGGCCTGCATGAGACGGGGCATTGACCGCGAAGGAGCCCGCCGCCGCGGAGGAGCCGGCATGCACCGGGCCCGACGTCGCGGCGGCGCCGCTGCCGGACGCGCCCGAGCTCGACCCGCCGCCGTGCCCAACCACGAGGACGAGCGCCATCAGCGCCACACACAGCCCCAGCCCGGCCCCAAAGGCCGGGCGCAGGACCCAGGCCCGCCCGCCCCGGCCCCTCCGCGCGGGCCGGTCGGGGGAGGGCCGCGTGATCAGCGCGAGCCGGGTCCCGACGCGCGCATCGAGGCGCGCCGCCGCCTCGGCCGAGGGCTCGGGGCGCGCAGCGGCGAGCAGCAGGGCGAGCTCGGCGAGCTCGGCGTCGGCGGGGTCGACGGCCGCCCCGGTGAGGGCGCGGTCGACCACCTCGAGATCCCGGGTGACGGACTCAGGCAGTGACATTGACGGCCTCTCTCAGCTTGGTGATCGCGCGGTGCAGCTGCGTGCCCGCGTTGGATTCCGAGATGCCCAGGACCCGGGCGATCTCCGCATGGCTCAGCCCGGCGTGGAACTTGAGGGCGATGAGCTCGCGGTCCCGGGCCGGCAGCTCGGCCAGGGCCGTGCGGACCGCGGTGCGGCGTAGCAGCACCTCACCGTCGTCCTCGGCCGTCGCCTCGAGCTCGCCGTCGGCCGGGTCGAGCTCCAGGCGGGTGAGGTGCCGGCGCCGGCGCAGCTCGTCCAGGGCGGCGTTGCGGGCGATCCCGAACAGCCACGGCCGCAGGCCACCGCGGGCACGGTCGAAGCTCGAGCGGCGCGACAGCACGCGTTCGAAGGCCAGCGCGGTGACGTCCTCGGCCGCCGCCGGGTCCCCGAGCAGACCAAGCACGTAGGCGTAGACGTCGTCGCGGCTGCTGCGATACAGCGCCTCGAGCGCTGCTCCATCCCCAGTGACGCTCCTCATATCCGGTACTACGGCCCAGGGGGCACGTTCATCACAGGAGCTATGTTCTCGCCCATGCGCGCCCCTGTCACCGGTGCACTTGCCCCAGCGCTCGCCGCCGCCGCGCTCAGCTCGGCCGCCGCGGGCGTGGGCGCGCCGGCGATCCGGGCCGCCGAGGTCAACCCGACGTCGGCCCAGATCACCCGGGCGGTCCACGATGCCAGCCGCTCCCACACGCTGTGGGCGACGATCAACACCTGCGACCCCGGGCACGACCACGCCGTCGGCGTACGCGGACAGATGCCCGCGCTGCCGTTTCCCAGCCACCTGGCGATGCGGGTGTCGCTGCTGGAGTGGTCACCCACCCGCCACCGCTACGTGCGCCTGGCCCAGAACTACCGCCTGGGCGGCGGGGTGTTCTCCGGCGCGGCGGTCGTCCAGGACGGCGTGCGCCTCACCTGGAGCGGACCGGCCACGGTGAGGGCGAGGATCACCTTCCGCTGGTTCCGGGACGGTCGGCTGCTCGGCTCGACCTCGCGCCTCACCGCCGCGGGCCATCGCGACGCCCACGGGACCCCGCCGGGCACGAGCCTCGCCGCCTGCACGATCCGCCCGTGAGCCTCGCCACTCCGGACGGTCCGCCCATGAGCCTCGCCACTCCGGACGGTCCGCCCATGGGCCTCGCCACCTGGACGGTCCGCCCGTGAGGATCACCGTCCTCGGGGCCAGCGGGCTCGTCGGGGCGCCCCTCGTCAGCCAGCTCCGCGCGGGTGGACATGAGGTGGTGGCCGCGCACCGCAGCGCCGGCGACCATCCCGTGGACCTGCTCACCGGGAGCGGCCTGGCCGGGGCGCTCCGTGGAGCCGAGGTGGTCGTCCATGCGGCCAACGCGCGCTCGCCCCGCCACGCCGAGGCGCTGTTCGTGGCGGGCTCTCGCCGGGCGCTTGAGCTCGCCCCCGACGCCCACCATGTGCTCATCTCGATCGTCGGGGTCCCGCGGCTCGCCCCCCACGTCCGCTACTACCGGGCCAAGCTCGCCCAGGAGGAGCTGTTCTCCGGGTCCGGGCAGGCGGTGACGATCGTGCGCACGACGCAGTTCCATCCGTTCATCGCCCGCCTGCTCAGCCGGCCCGCGCGCGTGGGCATCGAGCTGCGCAGCCGGGCGCTGCTCGCGCCGCTGGCCGCTGAGGAGGCCGCCGCCGTGCTCGCCCGGGCCGCGACGCGGGGACCGCGCGCCGAGCTCCTCACCGTCGTCGGACCCGAGACGCTCACGCTCAGCCAGCTGAGGCTGCGGCGGGGACTTCCCGTCCGGCTGCCGCTGGGTCGCGCCCTGGGGGCGCAGCTCACCGGCGGGGCGCTGGTGAGCGAGCACGCGGATGTCCGCGGCGTGCTCACCTACGCCCAGTGGCTCGCCCAGCGCAGCGGCCGGCCCTGGCGGCCCGCACCCTCGGCCTGACCCCGTCACCCGTCAGGGACGCCGGGGCGGCGGGCGGACCGCCTCCCCGGGCGGGGGGGAACGCCTCACCCGGCGGCCGGGGGGGGACCGCCTCCCCCCCCGCGGCCGGCGGGCCTACCGGGGCTCGGGCGTCATGAAGGCGAGCGCGGGGCTGATCCCCGGCGTCGGCGCCAGCGCAGCGATGCTCCGTCCGGGCTGGACGGCCGGCCGGATCTCCCCCAGCCGGTCACCCAGGGTCTCGGCCAGCCTCGGCAGGTCGACCACCACGATGACGAGACCCCAGAAGCGCGTGTCCTCGCGGCCGGCCGCGCTCGTCCCGGCCGGGGTGCGGGCGACGACGCCCATTTCCGGGGCGTCGGCGGGGTCCTCGGGTAGCTGCACGAGTTCGAGGATCGCCGGGCCGACGCGACGGAAACCCTGACGGCCACGACCGATGTCCTGGATCCGCTTCAGCTCCAGTCCGGCCCGGGCGAGCGCGCCGGCGGTGCGGTCGAAGTCCGGCGTGGTGACGACGACATGGTCGAGACCGGTCGCTCCGTTGGGGTGGGTCTTGAACGGCGGTGGGCGCAGCATCCGCGGCACCGGTGTGGGCAGGCCGTCGATCGAGCCCATCGCGTTCACCCGGCGCAGGGACCAGGAGACGATGCCCGGTCCGCCCTTGGCGCCGAGGCGCACGCGCACGCCGCCCAGATCGAGATTGTCGTGCTCGTCGACATCGAAGCCGAGCTCCCGCCAGGCCTCGGCGGCGTCGGCGACGGCCAGCTCGGCGAGCTCCGGCTCACGGGGCTCACGGAAGAGCTCGGGGTCGATCGTGTGCTGTTCGGTGATCACGCTGAGCGACATGATGACGCGGACCCCGGGTCCCCGTCCAGGACGCCGTGTCGACAGAGCGCACGCGAGATCCGGGTTATGTCCCCGGGTCCCCATCCAGGACGCCGTGTCGACAAAGCGCTCGCGGGATGGGGGCTCTGTCCGAATCAGCGCCCTGGCGGACGCGTATCCGGCAAAGCCCCGCCGGCGCGATCGCTGTGTCGGATACGCGTCCGCCGAACCGCTGCGCCGTCAGGCCTCGGACAGCTCGCGGGCCCGGGTGAAGACCGCGTCGAGCATCGGCTCGGTGAGCCGCCCGGTGAAGGTGTTCTGCTGGGAGACGTGGTAGCTGCCCAGCAGCGTCACCCCGGCTGCGGGGCCGCTCTCCAGGGCCAGCTCGGCGCCGTGGCCGAAGCGCGGCCGCGGGCGCGGGCCCTCGAGCACCCGCAGGGCGGCGTCCCAGGCAAAGCCGCCCAGACAGACGATCACCCGCGTGCGCCTGAGCAGCGCGAGCTCGGGCACGAGCCAGTGGGCGGTGCAGGTGTCGCGCTCCTGGGGAGTGGGGCGGTTGGCCGGCGGTGCACACAGCACCGCCGCGGTCACCCAGCAGTCACGCAGCGTGAGGCCGTCGTCGGCGGAGACCGACTCGGCCTGGTTGGCGTAGCCGGCGCGGTGCAGCGCGGCAAAGAGCCAGTCCCCGGAGCGGTCCCCGGTGAAGATCCGTCCGGTGCGGTTGCCTCCGTGGGCGGCCGGGGCCAGTCCGAGCACGACCACGCGAGCATCCGGATCCCCGAAGGCCCGGGCCGGTCGACCCCAGTAGGTCCAGTCGCGGAAGGCCGCCCGCTTGGTCTGGGCGACCTCTTCCCGCCAGGCGACCAGGCGCGGACAGCGCCGGCACGCCGTCGACTCGGCCACGAGCGCGGTGAGCGCATCTCCGTGCGCCTCCACTCCCGGCGCCGGGACCGACCCGGCCCCCGAGGCCCCCGGGGCCTCCGACGTGGCATCCCCCTCCACGGAGCTAGCGCCCGAGGACCTGGTACTTGGCCTCGGTGTCGGCCTTCTGGGGCCGCCACCAGGCCTCGTGTTCGCGGTACCAGGCGATGGTCGCCCACAGGCCGGCCTCGAAGTCGCGGTAGCGCGGGGTCCAGCCGAGCTCCTGGCGCAGCTTCGTCGCGTCAATCGCGTAGCGCATGTCGTGTCCGGGCCGGTCATTGACCCAGTCAAAGTCGTCCTCGGCACGGTCCATGAGGCGCAGGATCAGCCGCACCGTCTGAAGGTTGTTGCGCTCGCCCTCGGCGCCGATCAGGTACGTCTCCCCGAGCCGACCGCGTTCGAGGATCGCCAGCACACCGGAGGAGTGGTCCTCGGCATGGATCCAGTCGCGGACGTTCTCGCCCGCGCCGTAGAGCTTGGGCCGCCGGCCCTCGAGGATCTCGGTGATCTGGCGCGGGATGAACTTCTCCACGTGCTGGTAGGGCCCGTAGTTGTTCGAGCAGTTCGAGATCGTCACCGCGACCCCGAAGGAACGCGCCCAGGCGCGCACGAGCAGGTCCGAGCCGGCCTTGGTCGCCGAGTAGGGCGAGGAGGGGTTGTACGGCGTCTGTGGGGTGAACTTCGCCGGGTCATCCAGCTCGAGGTCACCGTAGACCTCGTCGGTGGAGACGTGGTGGAGGCGGATCCCCCGTGCCCTCACGGCCTCGAGGATCGTGTAGGTGCCGATCAGGTTCGTCTGGACGAACGGCCACGGCGACTGCAGTGAGTTGTCGTTGTGGGACTCGGCGGCGAAGTGGACCACCGCGTCGACCCCCTCCAGCGCCTTCCCCAGCGCGTCGGCGTCACAGATGTCGGCGCGCACCAGCGACACCCGCTCAGAGAGCCCGGCGATGTTCGTTGCGTCGCCGGCATAGGTGAGCAGGTCATAGACGACAATCTCCCAGTCCGGCCGCTCCCGGTGGACGTGGCGGACGAAGTTGGAGCCGATGAAGCCGGCCCCGCCGGTGACGAGGATCCTCATGCCTGCGCCACCCCACGGACCTCCGGGGCCGCCCGCGCGGCCAGGTAGTCGGCCAGGCCGGTGCGCCAGTCCGCGAGCCGCGGCACCCCCGCCCGCTCACTGGCCAGTACCGAGAAGGCCGGGCGCGGCGCCCGCGTCGGATAGTCGGCCGTCCCGCAGGGCTCGACCGTGGCGCTCACCGCGGCCCCGGCCCCGGCCCCGGCCGCGGCCCCGGCCCCGGCCGCAGCGACGAGCGCAGAGGCGAACTCGAACCAGCTGCACGCGCCGGCCCCCGCCACGTGGGCCACCCCGACGACGTCGCGGCGCTGCGCCAGGTCGACCAGTGCGGGGGCGAGGTGGGCGGTGGCGGTGGGCGAGCCGATCTGGTCATCGACGACGCGCAGCTGCGGTCGCGTCGTCGCCGCGTGCAGGATCGTCGCCGGGAAGCACGGCCCGCCGGTGCCGAACAGCCAGGCCGTGCGCACGATCGTGTGGGTGTCGGGCAGCGCCGCGGCGACCGCCCGCTCCCCGGCGAGCTTGCTCTGGCCGTACACCGAGCGCGGCCCGACGGGGTCGGACTCCACGTAGGGCTGCGCCCGGTCCCCGGCGAAGACATAGTCGGTGG
>DASSZV010000067.1:0-16604 GCA_035702765.1 Solirubrobacteraceae bacterium | reverse complement strand
TCACCGCGGCCATCGACGCGGTGAGCGCCGCCGTGCACGAGGGGGCGCTCCACACCCTTCCGCTGCAGCGCTTCCCGCTCGCCGCCACCGCCGCCGCCCACGACGCAGTGGCCGCCGGCGTGCTCGGCAAGGTGCTCATCGACATCGACTGAAACGCCACTCCGACATCCCGTGGGGGCCGCCTGGACATCCGGCCGGTCCCCACCGCCCGCCATCAACGCCCGGGCGTCCCGCGCCGATAACCCGGCTGATGGACCTCCGACCTCGTCTCCTGCGCGTGCTCACGCGGGCGAGCATGCCGCCCCTGCTGTGCCTCCTGCTCGGCCTGAGTGGCCTCGGCGCCAGCGCGGCCCACGCCGCACCGGCCGGCCACCGGGTCGGGACCGCAGCCGTCCTGCCGCGCGGTGCCCACCGGCTTGGCCCGCTCGTCCCGACCCGGATCATCGCCGCCGAGGTCGCCATGGCGCCCCGGCACCCCGGCGCCCTGGCCGCGCTCGTCCGGGCCGTCTCCACCCCGGGCAACCCCGACTTCCGCCACTACCTCAGCCTGCGGGCCTTCCGGGCCCGGTTCGCGCCGACGGCCGCAACACTGCGGGCCGTGCGCGCCGGGCTGCGCGCGGCGGGACTGGATCCCGCCGCGGTGTCCGGCAACGGTCTGCTGATGACCATCTCCGCCCCCGCAGGCACCCTCGAGCGGGCTCTGGGCACCCCGCTGGACGCCGTGCGTGCCGCCGACGGGCGCGTCGCCTACGCGAACCTGCGCGCCCCCCGGCTCCACGGCGGCTGGGCCGCCGCCGTCCAGGGCATCGTCGGCCTCGACAGCGTCAACCGTCCCCGTGCCCTCGGGCTCTCGCGCAGCGGCTCCCCCGCCGAGCCGTCGGTCACCCCACGCGGCGCCCAGGCCGAGCCGGACCGGCGCGGCGGACGCACCGGACGACTCCGGGCCCGCAGCCTCGGCGCCCCGGTGAGCCCGTGTGCGGCGGCCACCAGCACGGCAACCCAGGACGGTGGCTACACCGCCGACGCGATCGCCTCCAGCTACGGCCTCAGCAGCCTCTACAGCGGCGGCGACGCCGGAGCGGGACAGACCGTGGGCCTGATGGAGTTCGAGCCCTTCTCCAGCTCCGACATCGCCGCCTACAACGCCTGCTACGGCATCGACGGCGGGACGACCAACGACGTGAGCACAGTCGCAGTGAGCGCCGGTGGGCTCACCGGCGCGGGCACCGGTTCGGGCCAGGGCGAGGCGGCCCTGGACATCGAGCAGGTGCTCGGACTGGCGCCCGCGGCCAAGGTGGCCGTCTATGAGGCGCCCAACACGTACCTGGGCGACATCAACGCCTACACCGACATGGTCCAGAATCCGGCCATCTCGGTCATCTCCACCTCCTGGGGCGAGTGCGAAGCCGCGACGGGCACCAGCGCGGCCCAGGCGGAGGCAACGGTCTTCCAGGAGGCCGTCGTCCAGGGAGTGTCGGTGTTCGCCGCAGCCGGCGACAGCGGCTCGACCGACTGCTACGGCCTCTCCGGCCTCCCCAGCGCCACCCAGGGCAGCCTGGCCGTCGACGACCCCGGCAGCCAACCCGACGTCACCTCGGTCGGCGGGACGACGCTGCCCAGCGCCGACCCGGCCACCCAAACGGCCTGGAACGACAGCCAGTACGGCGGCGGCGCAGGCGGAGGCGGCATCTCCCTGCTGTGGACGATGCCCAGCTACCAGAGCTCCGCCTCCGCCGCGCTGGGCGTCGTCTCGGCCACGTCCTCGTCCGCCGCCTGCGCGGCGGCCAACCCGGGGGTGAGCGGCGCCCTGTGCCGGGAGGTGCCCGACGTGTCCGCCGACGCCGACCCCTACAGCGGCTATCCGATCGTCTTCCAGGGCGCGTGGGTGAGCATGGGCGGCACCAGCGCAGCCGCGCCGCTGTGGGCGGCGCTCACCGCGCTGGCCGACGCCTCGACGAGCTGCAGCGGCGTCCGTGTCGGCTTCGTCAACCCGCTGCTCTACGCGCTGGCCTCCGACCCGACGACCTACGCCCGGGATTTCACCGACATCACCGCGGGCAACAACGACATGACCGCCTCGGGGTACCTCGGCGGCCTCTACCCGGCCCACAGCGGATACGACCTCGCCACCGGCCTGGGCACACCCCAGGCGGCCGGGCTCGTGCCCGATCTCTGCCACGCGGCGGGCGGAACCGGCACCACCACGACGACGAGCTCCACCGGGACCTCCGGGGGCGGTACGTCCGCCGGGACCGGAACCGGCACCACGAGCCCGGTGTCCTTCCCGGCGCCCGCGCCGCCCTCCGCCCCCGTGAGCACGACCACCGGGACGGCCACGACACCCACCTCCACCGCACCGGCGCCGGCTCCGACGGCACCGGTCGTGAGCTCCCCGACCGCCCCGGGCGCGGGCACGGGCACGCCGAGCTGCACGCCAATCCGGCTGGCGTTGGGTGACCTCACCCTCGCCCTGGGCCCGCACCGCACCCGGGTCCTGCGCGCCTGGCGGTTCACGCTGCCCGCGGGCTGCGCCCACGCCCTGGTGCGCTTCCGCCTCCAGATCCGCACGAGCGAGCCCGGGTCCCGCCGGCGCGCCGACGTCGTGCACCTGCTCCTGGCCGAAGCCGGGATGGGTCCCGCACGGGCCTTCGCCAGCCTGAGCGCCCGGTCTGCGGGCCCGGGCTGGACCACCGTGAGCGTCCGCCTCGACGCCTTCCGCGGGCACCGTCTCGACCTGCTCTTCCGGGCCCACCGCGGGGGCCGGGCGCGCTCACGCTTCCGGATCACCGGAGCCAGCCTCAGCCTGAGCTGACGAGCCCACCGCCGAGCGGGCCCAACGCCCGATGTCCGAGCGCGCGGAGGCTCACGCCCGCCGCACGACCGCGACCTGCAGCGCAGCCGGGGCATCCTCGGAGCGCAGCCGTTTGCGGCGCCCGATCTTCAGGTCGTGAAAGGCGGGGTCGAGCTGGGCCAGGGCCGGGGCGGAGACGAGCACCTGCCCGGGCCGAGCGGCGCTGCCGATGGCCCCCAGGACGCTCACGTCCGTGCCGACGAACTCCCCCCGCAGCCGGCGGGGCCGACCCCAGTGCACGCCCAGGCGCATCTGCACGGAGTGGCCCTGGACGGCGATGCCCAACAGCGCATCCTGGACGTCCAGGGCAGCCTCCGTGGCGGCGAGCGCCGAGACGAAGCTGGCGATGATCCCGTCCCCGAGGCGCCGCACGATCCGCCCGCCGCGTTCCTCGACGCAGCGCTCGACGGTGAGCGCCACGAGCGAAAGCAGCTCGACGGCCGTCGCGTCACCCGCCGCGAGCGTGAAGGAGGAGGAGTCCACGACATCGGCGTAGAGCAGCGCGAGCTCCACCGGACCGCGTCCGCGCCCGTTGCGCTCGGCCAGGGACTGCCAGAGCTGCAGGCCGGTGAGGCTCACCTCCGAGACGAGCGAGGCCCCCTCCGGCGAGAGCACGTTGACGCCCTGGACGAGGTAGGCGAGCGTCGGCTCCCCTGCTGTGGAGGTGAGATCCCCGAACTCTGGATCACCGGGCAGACGGTGGCGCAGCTGTCGGACTGCGCCCAGAAGCGTCGGCTGGCGGTTGAGGCTGCCCAACGCCCCCCGGATACGGGCGAGGAGGGGCAAGTGGCGGGAGCAGGATTCGAACCTGCGAAGGCGTAGCCAGCGGATTTACAGTCCGCCCCATTTGACCGCTCTGGAATCCCGCCAGGAGGTCTGCGCCGCCAGTGTAATCAGACGCGGCGCGAAGGCGCCCGCCGCCGCTCCCGAGCCCACGGCTCAGGAGCGGCGCCAGCGCGTCAGGACACGTCCCGGAGCCGCTGGGCTTCAGGCAGTGACTCGAGCTTCTTCAGCGTGTGGTTCTCGATCTGACGGATGCGCTCGCGCGTCACGTTGAAGGTCCGCCCGACCTCCTCGAGCGTGCAGGGACGCTTGCCCGTCAGCCCGTAGCGCAGCTCGATCACCTCGCGCTCGCGTTGGGGCAGGGTGGCCAGCGCCCGGCGCAGGTTCTCCTTGCGCAGTCGCTCGGCCGCCTGCTCGAAGGGCGACTCCTCCGACAGGTCCTCGACGAAGTCCCCCAGTTCGGAGTCGTCCTCGTCACCGACCGGACGCTCGAGCGAGATGGGGGTCATCGAGATGCGCAGGATGTCACGCACCTCGTCGACGGTCATGTCGACCTCGGCGGCGATCTCCTCCGGGCTGGGATCGCGCCCCAGGCCCTGGAGCAGGGTGCGCTCCGCCCGGGTCACGCGGTTGAGCTTTTCGATCATGTGCACGGGGATGCGGATCGTTCGGCCCTTGTCGGCGATCGCTCGGGTCACCGCCTGGCGGATCCACCAGGTCGCGTAGGTCGAGAACTTGTAGCCGCGGCGGTAGTCGAACTTCTCGACGGCCCGGATGAGCCCCATCGAGCCCTCCTGGATGAGGTCGAGAAACGTGAGGCCGCGACCGAGGTAGGCCTTGGCGATCGAGACGACCAGGCGCAGGTTCGCCTCGATCATGTGCTGCTTGGCTCCCATGTCACCGCGCTCGATGCGCTGAGCCAGCTCCACCTCCTGCTCCTTGGTGAGCAGCGGGACCCGTCCGATCGACCTCAGGTAGAGCCGCAGCGAATCCAGGGACGGCTCGACGGTGAGATCGAGCTCGGCGCGACGCTGGAAGGCCCGTGGGTTGGAGAGGAACACCTGCTCCTCATCCACCGTTTCGGGCTCGACCTCCTCCGGCTCCTCATCCACCGGCGAGACGTCATCCGCCGACGCCCCGGACGCCTCGACAGGCTCGTCCTCGAGCAGTACAGCCGCGTTATCCAACCGACTCTCCTCTCTTGTCTCTCCCTCGATGAGACAGGCCAGTGATACCACAAAGGGCCGACGGGACCCAACCGGGACCGGGGTGCGGGGTCATCGGTGTCTACCCTTTTCTTCACATGGCTTCCACACCGCAGTACCTTGATGTCCAGGCGCGGACTCCCAATGTGCAGATCAGCCTTTCCCAGGTCGGTGTGACCGGCGTGGAGAAGGTCATCCGTCTGCATCAGAACGGCGCAGAGCAGCTGTTCTGGGCGCGATTCGAATGCGTCGTCGAACTGGGACCGAATCAGAAGGGCGCGCACATGTCGCGCTTTGAGGAGGTCGTCAACGAAGTGATCGGCGAGGTCGTCCTCGGCGGCTCAGCCTTCAAGGCCGAGGTGCTCGCCGAGCGGATCGCCGTCCTCGTGCGCGAGCGCCAGCGCGCACGCCGGGCCGAGGTCTCGGTGACCGCCCGCTTCCCCGAGCACAAGCCGGCTCCCATCTCGGGCATCCAGACCCAGGAGATCTACACCCTGCACGGCATCGCCGTGGCCGGCGAGTCAGGCACGCGGCGCCTCATCGGTGTCACCGCCCAGGGCATGACCGCCTGCCCCTGCGCCCAGGAGATCATCACCGCAGGCGCGCGCGAGCGGCTCGAGGAGGAGGGCTTCTCCGAGAACGAGATCCTCCGCATCCTCGAGGCCGTCCCCGTGGCCACCCACAACCAGCGGGGCCTCGGCACGCTGTTCATCGGGCTGCCCGAGCAGTCACCGGTGGAGATCGACGCCACGACGCTCGTGGAGATCGTCGAGTCCTCCATGTCCTCGGAGATCTACGAGCTCATGAAGCGCTCGGACGAAGCCCACGTCGTGGAGAAGGCCCACCGCAAGCCCCGCTTCGTCGAGGACTGCGTCCGCGAGATGATCAAGGGCGTCGTCGACGGCTTCCCCGAACTGGCCGACAACGCCTTCGTCTCGGCCAAGCAGGAGAACCTCGAGACGATCCACCAGCACAACGTCGTCGCCGAGCGCTTCGGCCTGCTCGGCGAGATCCGCACCGAGATGGCCTCAGGCGAGCCCTCAGTGGGCCACACCAGCCGGCGGGCCTGGCTGGACGCTCCCGCCTGATCCACCCTCTTCGTCCCGGCCGCCGGCGCCGAAGCCGCGCGCGGCCGCGACGAAATACTCCGTGCCCGAGGCGATCGTCACCGCCACGGTGACGTAGACGATCAGGTGCACCCACACGGGATAGTGCTGGGCGTGAGCCGGATGGGCGCCGTGGTCGAGGATGAGCACGAGCACCATGGCGATCTGGAACAGGGTCTTGAGCTTCCCAAACTGGCTCGCGGAGATGACCACCCCCTGCCGCGACCCGACCGCGGCGCGCAGCACGGTGACGGCGAACTCGCGGGCGATGATGACCATGGCCACCCAGGCGGCGAGCCGCCCCAGGGAGACGAGCACGATCATCGATGAAATGATCAGCAGCTTGTCGGCGATCGGGTCCATCAACTTGCCGAAATCCGACACGATGTCGTTGCGCCGGGCCAGGTAGCCGTCGAGCCCATCGGTGAAGCTCGCGGCGCAGAACACGATCGCCGCCAGCACATCACCCGAGCCGGTTTTGAGCAGCAGCGCAAGGACGAGCGCGGGGACCAGCGCGATCCGCACGCCGGTGAGGATGTTCGGGAGCTGGCGGGCCACCAGCACAGATCATGTCAGGGTCCGAGCCGCGGTCCGTACCTGCTGCGACGCCGGGCGTTGCCGGGGCCGCCCCCAGGCGTGGCTCAGCTAACGTTGAACCATGCCTCTCGTCCCCATGGTCATCGAGCGCACCGCCCGCGGTGAACGCGAGTTCGACATCTACAGCCGACTGCTCAACGAGCGGATCATTTTCCTCGGCACCCCGATCGACGACCAGGTGGCCAACCTCGTCGTCGCCCAGATGCTCCACCTCGAGTCCTCGGACCCGGACAAGGACATCTCGCTCTACATCAACTCGCCCGGTGGCTCGATCTACGCCGGCCTGGCCATCTACGACACGATGCAGTTCATCAAGCCCCAGGTGTCGACCCTGTGCGTCGGCATCGCCATGTCCATGGGCTCGCTGCTGCTGATGGCCGGGGCCAAGGGCAAGCGCTTCTCCCTGCCGAACTCGCGGATCCTCATCCACCAGCCCTCGGCGGGCTTTGAGGGACAGTCGACCGACATCGAGATCCACGCCCGCGAGATCCTCAACATCCGCAAGCGCACGGACGAGATCTACGCCCACCACACGGGCCAGTCGATCGAGCAGGTGCACAAGGACATGGAGCGCGACCGCTTCTTCAAGGCCCAGGAGGCCGTGGAGTACGGACTCATCGACCGGGTCGTCGAGCACCACTGAGGTAAGTTTCCCGCCATGCCCGACATCGACGACTACGACGACGACGCGACCGGCGAGAGCGGCTTCCGCGACGCTGCCTTCGACGACCCCGATTCCGACGAGGAGCTCGACGACCTCGACGACTTCGGCGACGAGGACGAGGACGAGGACAGCGACGAGGACGACGAGTAGACGCCGGCGCCACACCGGAACGTTCCTGGACCCCCCGCCGGGGGGCGGGCCGCCGGGGTGGCGCCCTCTGTCGCTGGGTCGGCGGGCCTAGCCCAGGCGGTAGTGGCCGGCCGCCACGCGCACTGCGGCGCCGGCCACGCGCACCCCCGCGACCCGCCCCGGTGTGCCCTGGGCGACCGCCTCCAGCCGGGAGGGCCGGCCGATCTCCACTCCCTGGAGGATCTGCAGCGGCTCACCATCGCCGAGGCGCCCGTGCCGCAGCAGGTGCACCGCCACCGGACCGGCCGCCGATCCCGTCGCCGGATCCTCGGGGACGCCCAGGCCGGGACAGAAGTTGCGTGAGCGGACCTGATCGTCGCGACCCTCGGGTCCCGGGGCGATGACGGCGATCCCCTGGGGGCCGAGCGCGGCGAGCGCGGTCATCTCCGGGGCCAGGGCGCTGAGCGTGGCCAGCGCGTCGATGACCACGACGACGTGACGGGGGCCGTTGTCGTAGATCTCCACCGGCAGGGAGAGCGCCTCGGGGGCCAGGCCGAGCGCGGCGCACAGGGCCTCGGTCCGGGGGTATGGGGCGACCGTGGGGATCGGCTGCTCCATCTCGCCGCGGACGATCGCGCCGTCCGCGTCCCGGGTGAACCTGACCGTGATGATGCCGCTGCCGGTGCGCAGCCGCACCCGGCCGGCGCCCGTGCGGGTGGCGATCGCGTAGGCCGCCCCGAGGGTCGGATGGCCGGCGAAGGGCAGCTCCGCCGCCGGGGTGAAGATACGGATGTGAGCGTCGGACTCGGCGGGGTCGTCGGGGAGGATGAACACCGTCTCGGAGAGGTTCAGCTCCCGTGCGGCGGCCTGGTAGAGGCGCGAGGGGATCTCCTCGGCGCGGGGGAAGACGCCCAGGGGGTTGCCCTCCAGCGGGGTGCGGGTGAAGACATCCCAGATCTCGTAGGGGTGACCATCGACGCTGCGATGGGCGTCGTCGTGGTCATGGCCGTGGGTGGCGGGGCGGTGGTCAGGCATGGGTGGCGGGGCGGCGGCTAGGCATGGGTGAGCTCCTGAAGGGCCAGCAGGGTGTTCCAGTTGCGTGCCGTGGCTGCGGTGCCCCGGGGCACGACCGCCTGGGCGAGCTTGGAGCGGGCGATCCCGTGCGGGTGCCAGGAGTAGATCTCCCGCGTCCCGACGACGACGCGTTCCTCTCCGCGCCGGCACGCGGACAGGCGGTCGAGCTCCCGGGGATCGGTCGGTTCGGCCCAGAAGGTGACCTGCAGCAGCTTCGGGTCCGCCTCGGCCTCCTCCGGGAACGGGTTGGCGGCGATCACCGCATCGAGTTCGGCCATCGAGCGCGCCACGCAGGGCACGTCGATGATCGCCCGGATGGCGGCGATGAGCGCCTCGGGCTCCCCCTCGGCGAGCACGTTGCCGCTTTGGAGGTGAGTGCGGACGTTGTCAAAGCCCGCCGCGGCGAGCCCCTCGCGCAGCGCGGGCATGGCAATGCGGTTCGCGGCGCCGAGGTTGACGCCGCGCATGAGAACGATCTGGGTGGGGAGCGAGGTCACAAATACGGCCATACGTTGGCTTTTTGACCTCGCTCCGAGCCGATGGTCGGGAGCGAGGTCACATATCCGGCTGTAGAGATGATCCGTGACCTCGCTGACCTCACTGCGCTGGGCGCGGGCCGGCCGGCGAGGGCCGGCGCGAGCGGACTAGAGGATCTTCTCGAGCCGGGACTCGAGCGCCCCGGAAAGGATCTCGCGCACCTGGCCCTCCTCGAAGCGCTCCACGAGTGCCTCCAGGAAACCCTCGATCACCAGGCGCTTGGCCTCGGACTCGGGCAGGCCACGGGAACGCAGGTAGAAGAGCTGCTCGGGGTCGACCTGGGCGACGGCGGCGGCATGGGTGCAGCGCACATCGTTGGCCTGGATCTCCAGCCCGGGGATGGCGTCGGCATGGGCCCGCTTGGACAGCAGCAGGTTGCGCGACTCCTGGAAGGCGTCGGTCTTCTGGGCGCCCGGGTCGACGATGATGTTGCCCTTCCACACCGCGGTGGAGCGACCGGCGAGCACCCCGCGGAAAGCGAGGTCGCTCACCGTGTTCTCCGCCGCGTGCTCCTGGGTGGTGTCGAAGTCGACGTGCTGGCCACCCTGGGTGGCGTAGGCCCCGGTCACCCGGGCGGAGGCGCCCTGGCCAACCAGACGCGTGCTCATGCGCACGTGCCCAGAGCGGCCACCGAAGCCGAGCGCAACCCAATCAAGGGTCGCGTCGCGGCTCACCTGGGCGCGCTGGTCACCGAAGATGTACGCCTCGGCGGGGAGGTTCTGCCCACACACGTAGCGCAGGGTGGCGTTGTCACCGACTGTGAGTTCGGTGACAACGTTGAGCGCCGCGTCGCCCTCGGCGAGGAACTGCTCCCACACCTCGGCTTGGGCGCCGGCCTCGAGCACGACACGCGTGCGCTGGTTCACCAGCCCCCCGGCCGGGGCGACCGTCGTGAGGGCGATCGGCCCGTCCACCGCGACGTTGGCCGCGACGGTGACGACGGTCTCGCTGTCGGTGACGCTCACCGAGACACCGTCGGGCAGCGCGCCGGTGCTCAGGTCCCACAGGGCCTCGGCGGTGGGGGTCCGCCCGGCGGGGGCGGCCTCATAGGCCGCCATATCAAAGCCGCTCAGGTCGGTGAACTCCCAGCCTGGACGGCCCTTCCAGGTCGGGATCTCCAGCAGCGCCTGCGGGGTGGCGGGGGCGGCTGAGGTGGCCGCCACCGGCGGGCCCTCGATCACATCAGCCAATGGAGCCCTCCATCTGCAGCTCGATGAGGCGGTTCATCTCCACGGCGTACTCCATCGGCAGTTCCTTGGTGATCGGCTCGATGAAGCCGTTGACGATCAGCTTGGAGGCCTCCTCCTCGGAGATGCCGTGGCTCATCAGGTAGAAGAGCTGGTCCTCACCGACCTTGGAGACGGTCGCCTCGTGGCCGACGTTGACGTCGTCCTCGGAGATGCGGATCGTCGGGTAGGTGTCCGAACGGCTGCGGTCGTCGAGCAGCAGCGCGTCGCAGACGACCTTGGACTTCGCGCCGTGGGCGCCCTTGGCGATCTCCAGCAGACCGCGGTAGGAGCCCCGGCCGCCGTCCTTGGAGATCGACTTGGCGAAGATGTTCGAGGTCGTGTTCGGCGCGGCGTGGACGATCTTGCCGCCGGCGTCCTGGTGCTGGCCGGCCCCGGCGAAGGCGATCGAGAGGATCTCGCCGTGGGCGCGCTCGCCCATCAGGTAGACCGCTGGGTACTTCATGGTGAGCTTCGAACCGAGGTTGCAGTCGACCCACTCGACCGTCGCGTCACGCTCGGCGACCGCGCGCTTGGTCACCAGGTTGAACACGTTGGCCGACCAGTTCTGCACGGTCGTGTAGCGGATCCGCGCGCCGGGCTTGGCGATCAGCTCCACCACGGCGGAGTGCAGCGAGGAGGCGCTGTAGGTCGGGGCGGTGCAGCCCTCCACGTAGTGCACGTAGGAGCCCTCGTCCGCGATGATCAGCGTCCGCTCGAACTGGCCCATCGACTCGGTGTTGATCCGGAAGTAGGCCTGCAGCGGCATCTCGACGTGGACGCCCGGCGGCACGTAGACGAAGGACCCGCCCGACCACACGGCGCTGTTGAGCGCGGCGAGCTTGTTGTCGTTGTTGGGGATGATCGTCCCGAAGTACTGCTTGACGATGTCCTCGTGCTCGCGCAGCGCGGTGTCCATGTCCGTGAAGATCACGCCCTGCTTGACGAGGTCCTCGTGGATCTGGTGGTAGACGACCTCGGACTCGTACTGGGCGCCGACACCGGAGAGGAACTTGCGCTCGGCCTCGGGGATGCCGAGACGGTCGAAGGTGCGCTTAACGTCCTCAGGGACGTCATCCCAGGAGCGCTCGGCGCGCTCGGAGGCACGGACGAAGTAGTGGATGTCGTCGTAGTCGACCTCGGCGAGCATCGGACTGCCCCAGGTCGGCTGGGGCCGGTCAAAGAAGTGCTGGAGCGCTTGGAGGCGCTGGTCGCGCATCCACTGGGGCTCGGACTTGAACTCGGAGATCTTCTCGACGATTTCGCGGTTGATGCCCTTGGGTGCCTTGTACAGGTAGTTCTCGGCGTCATGGAAGCCGTACTTCTCGGTGTAGTCGGCGTTGATCTGGGCGAGCTGCTCGTTCGTGGCGGCCATATCTGGCCGCCCGGTCAGCTCGACCGCAGAAACCGTTGGCTCGGTAGTGGCCATCAGCTCACCTCCAGAGTGATCATGTCGTTGACGATGTGGACGGGAAAGGTCTCGACCGGCTCATAGGCCGGCAGGGTGAGCGGACGTCCGCTGCGCAGGTCGAACTTCGCCCCGTGGCGCGGACAGGCGATGGTGCAGGCCGCCACATCGAGCTCACCCTCACCGAGGGGGCCGTCATCGTGGGAGCAGCGGTCCTCGATGGCATACAGCGTGCCGTCGCAGTTGAAGACGCTGATGTCGATGCCGTCGAAGAGGATGTCCCGGCGGGCGCCGGGCGGGAGCTCGCCGAGGGGGCAGACGTCCACGTGGGTCACGTCCTAAATCCTAGCCTATGGCTAGGGATTGGCCCGGGCACCGTCCGGCGCCCGGGCCGAGGGGCGGTCAGCGACGCCGGCCGGCGCGCCGACGGGGCGCCGGGGCCGTCGCGAAGCGCAGCGGCGTCGTCTCCCCGGGGGTGGCCAGGGGCAGGCTGAGGACGCCCGGGGACGTCGGGGACGTGACGATCGAGACCGCGCTGGCCAGGTCGTTGGCGTGGTATGCGGAGTCCCCGGCGCTCACGATCAGGGCGAGGCGATCCCCGGCGGGGACACGGCTGACGATGCCGGGCAGGCTCACGGTGACCGGGGCCTGCAGGTCGTTCAGGCGGACCGGGGAGATGAGCCGGTCCGGCAGCGTCGCCGTGCCGTCCGGGGCAATCTCCTCGAGCTTGAAGAAGAGCGCCAGGCCACCACTGGGGTCCAGCGAGCCCATGGCGTCCTCGAGCGGGTCCTGGATCTGCAGGGTGACCTGCGGGATGCCGACGATCTCCTCGGTCTGAGCCAGCGGCGCGGTCTCGTACTGGGCGAACGTCCCGGGGGTGTCGAGGAGCGGGACGGTCTGGCTCACGGCGCTCACCTCAGTCGTCGAGGTCGGCGAGCCGGCCGGGGGCACGAGGAAGGACGCGGTGCCTCCGCTCACCTGGGAGAGCTCGGGGCTGAGGGCGTCGGTGCCACTGAGGTAGAAGGTCTGGTGAGCGCCCAGCGGGTAACGCGGCGCGCTCACGTAGTCGTTCACGGCGTGGGCGGCGTCGGCCTGCACCCACGGCTGGTAGTAGGAGAAGTCCAGCGCGGGGGCGGAGCGGGCACCCTTGAGGTAGTGGGCGAACCACTCGGCCACCAGACGCCCCTCAACGGTGAAGCTCCCGTCCGGGTTGAGCGCGTTGTTGGACCATTCACCCGGCGCCGGGGTGCCGTCAGAGTGGCCCCAGGACTGGAAGACGAGCTTCACCGGTGTGTGCTGGGCGCGCAGCTCCGAATAGGTGGCCACCGCCTCATGGAGGTTGAACAGCGTGTCGTCTTCGCCCTGCATGAGCATCGTGGGAATCCGGATCGCGTGGATGTAGGACTCCACCGAGGCCTGTTCGGCGAAGGCGAGGGTCGCGGCGTCGGCGTTGCCGGTGCTGTTGAGGCTCGCCATCGCCGAGCACGCGCGGGTGTCGAAGTTGGGGCAGCCGACGTCCCGGGTCGGGTCGGCGGAGGCGCCGGTGAGACCGTCGGCGATCCCCTCACCGGAGAACAGGTCGATCCATTCGGCCTTGGCCACCCCGGAGATCTCGGAGATCGCGTCCCCCGACAACTCGTTGTTCGGCGCCAGGGAGTAGGCGAGGTTGTTCCAGGTGATGAAGGGGATGATCGCGTCGAGCCGCGGGTCGACGTCAGCGGCGGCGAACTGGACCTCGCCGCCGTAGGAGCCGCCGATCATGCCCACCCGCGGGTCGTGGGCCAGGTGCTGACCGTTGTGGGCCACGTGGTCGAGGATCACGTCGTTGACGCGTGTGCCGTCGGTGGCCGCCGAGCCGCCGCCGAGGAAGGTGATGAGCTGTGAGGCCGCCTCACCGTCCCAGAGCGGTGAGTCGAGCTCGATCTTGCAGCCTGAGCCACCGAAGCCGAGACCGGAGTAGGTGAGCACCTCATAGCCGCGGGAGGCGAAGGTGGCGGCCAGCCCCTCCTGATCGGTGTAGGAGCCGCCGAAACCGTTGGTGGTGAGGATCGCGGGCACCCGGTGGGTCGCTGACGCCCCCGCGGGCGTGTAAAGCTCGCCGACGATCGTGCAGCTCTCCTGGGGCACCGGGCCCACGTGGACGTCAAAATGCAGCAGCTTGACGCTGTAGGCGGGGCTGGCGGCATGAGCCGGACTGCTGAGCACGGCGGTCAGCGCGAGCGCGCCGAGCACGGTGATGGCGACGCGGCGCAGGGTCGCGGTGAGCGCCCGTCCATGGGCGACTGTGGGCTGGGACATCCTGTGATTCCTCCTCGACACGACGGTTCTCCGGAGGGGAGAACACGCCGGCGGGCCCAAAGGTGCGGTGGGGTGAGCGAAAAATCCCGCCGGGGGGTGACAGCTCTCCGGGGGGGTGACAGCTCGCCGGGGGGTGACAGCTCGCCGGCGGGTTACAGCTCGCCGGGGGAGCCGGCGGACTCCGGGGTTCCGGACTCCCACTCGACGGCGTGGCCGAACGCGGCGGCCTTGACGACCTTGAGCGACAGCATCGCGCACTTCATCCGCGTGGCCGAGATGTCGATGCCCAGCAGCTCGAGGATCGTCTCACGGTCCAGGGCCATGAGCTCGTCCGGCGTCTTGCCGATGAGCTCATCCGAGAGCATCGACGCCGAGGCCTGGGAGATCGCACAGCCGTGTCCGTCAAAGGCGACGTCGGCGACACGGCCGTCCTCGCCGAGGGCGAGCTGGAAGGTGATCTCGTCCCCGCAGAGCGGGTTGAGGTCATGGGCCTCCATGTCGAAGCGCTCGAGCGTCCCGTGATGGTGGGGGCGCTTGTAGTGCTCGAGGATGTATTCGCGGTAGAGCTGGTCGTCCATCTCGGTGCCTCCTGGCTGCGGTGCGCGGTCTCTGACGCGGGGCGTTAGAGCTGCATCACTGCCTTGACGGTGTGGATGCCTTCGACCAGGCGGTCGATCTCCTCGAGGGAGTTGTGCACGGCGAAGGACGCGCGGGTCGTCGAGCCCCAGCCGTAGCGACGCATGAGCGGCTGGGCGCAGTGGTGACCGGTGCGCACGCAGATGCCCTCGCGCCCGAGGATCTCGCCGATGTCGTGGGGGTGGGCCCCCTCCAGGCCGAAGGACACGAGCGCCCCCCGGGCCTCCGCGTCGCGGGGGCCGTGGATGGACAGGCCCTCGACGGCCTCGAGCCGCTCCAGGGCGTACCGCGTGAGCTCGAGCTCATGGGCCCGGATGGCCTCGATACCGAGTTCCTGGACGAAGGCGACCGCCGCGCCGAGCCCGATCGCCTCAGCGATCTGGGAGGTGCCGGCCTCGAACTTGCCCGGCAGCTCGGTCCAGGTCGAGGTGCCCTCGAAGACCTGGCGGATCATGTGCCCGCCCGAGATGAACGGCGGCATCGCCTCCAGCAGCTCGCGCCGCCCGTGCAGAACACCGATGCCCGTGGGCCCGTACACCTTGTGACCGGTCCAGGCGTAGAAGTCGGCGTCGATCTCGCGCAGGTCGACGGGGATCTGCGGGACCGCCTGGGTGCCATCGAGCAGCACCACGGCGCCGGCCGCGTGGGCGCGGCGGGTGAGCTCGGCCACCGGGTTGATCGTGCCCAGGACGTTGGAGATGTGCGTGAGCGCGACGAGCTTGGGCTCGCGGGCCAGGCCGGCGTCGACCGACTCGGGGTCGAGCCGGCCCTCGTCGGTCACCCGGAGGTAGACCAGCTCGGCGCCGCGCTCGGCGCAGATGAGCTGCCAGGGCACGAGGTTGGAGTGGTGCTCCATCTCGGTGACCAGCACGACGTCCCCGGCCCCGAGGTTCGCCCGGCCCCAGGTGTGGGCGACGAGGTTGATCGAGGCGGTCGCGTTGGCGGTGAAGATCGTCTCCTCGGGCGTTGAGCCGAGCCACGCGGCGATCCGCTCCCGGGCGCCCTCGTACATCTCCGTCGCCTCCGTGATGAGGTCATAGACCCCCCGGTGGACCGAGGCGCGGTGGTGGGTGTAGTAGTCGACGATCGCGTCGATGACGACCTGCGGCGTCTGCGACGTCGCCGCGCTGTCCAGGTAGACCAGCGGCCGGCCGTTGATCTCCCGCGCCAGGACCGGGAACTCCGCCGCGACGGCGGAGAGTCTCCCCGGCGCGACGGAGAGCTTGTCCGGGGCGACGCTCATCACGCCGCGCTCGGCGCCTCCGCGGCCTCGGCCGCGTCGATCGGCTCGGTGATCCAGCCATAGCCCTTGTCCTCGAGGATCGTCACGAGCTCAGGGCCGCCCTGCTTGACGATCCGACCCCGGTAGAGGATGTGGACGTGGCTGGGCTGGACGAGGTGGAGGATGCGCTGGTAGTGGGTGATGATGAGCAGGCCGAGGTCGGCGTTCTGCTCGGCCTTCACCGTGTTGACGCCCTCCGAGACGGTGCGCAGCGCGTCGATGTCCAGACCGGAGTCGGTCTCGTCGAGGATCGCCAGCTTGGGGTTCTGCAGGGCGAGCTGGAGGATCTCCATGCGCTTCTTCTCGCCACCGGAGAAGCCGTCGTTGAGGTAGCGGCGCGAGAACTCCTTCGGGACGTGCGTGAGCTCCATCGCCGCCTCGACGGTCTTGCGGAAGTCCTTGAGGCTGATCGGCTGCTCGCCGCGCGCCTCGCGGTGCGCGTTCATGACCATCCGCAGGTACTTGGCGGTCGTCACGCCGGGGATCGCGACCGGGTACTGGAAGGCCATGAAGAGGCCCGCGCGGGCGCGCTCGTCCGGGTCGGTCTCGGTGATCTCCTCGCCGTCGAAGAGGATCTGGCCCTCGGTGACCTCGAGGCCGGGGTGGCCCATGATCACGTTGGCCAGCGTCGACTTGCCGGACCCGTTCGGGCCCATCATCGCGTGGATCTCACCGGAGCGGACGTGGAGGTCCACCCCCCTGAGGATCTGCTTGTCGCCGGCGGCGACGTGCAGGTTTCGGATCTCGAGGTCACCGAGGGTCAGATCCTCTGGGACGGCGAGGACATCACGGGGGCCGACACCGACGA
>DASSZV010000041.1:0-10540 GCA_035702765.1 Solirubrobacteraceae bacterium | reverse complement strand
TCCTGGACGGCCTGGAGCGCATGGCTGACGCTGAGGACGGAGCCATCGGCCAGCCGGCCGGCCTGGGGCGTCCCCGGGTCGAGCTGGACGTACTTCTCGTCCGCGATGCTCTTGGCGCGGATGAGCACGGTCGCGTTGCGGTAGATCGGCGCGTACTGGGGATCGATGGCGAGCTCCAGGGCGGTGACCGTGCCGGCCCGGCGCACGGCCGCGACGCGGCCGACGAGCACGCCGGCCTCGCGCACGTCCGCGGCCTGGGCCATCTCAAAGGAACTGGGGACGTCGGCCTCGACGTGATAGGTCGAACCCGACGACGGGATCACCGAGGTCCCCACGCGTCCGAGCAGGTAGACGACGACGCCCACGGCGAAGCCGATGAAGAGCACCAGGCGGGCAGCCCGCCACCAGCGCTGAGCGGTCATGAGCGCCTCCGCATCACTTCGGGTTCCCCGGTGCGCAGCTGGCGGGCTGGACCTGGTCGTTGACGGTGCCGTTGTAGGAGCTCACGCCCGTCACCGCCTCACCGCGGATGATCGTGGCCAGGCTCGTGGAGTACTTGCCCACCGACAGCGTGTTCTGAAAGAAGTCGGCCAGGGCCGGTTCACAGGGGATGACCAGCCGGGTGAGGTCGCTGAGCTGCCCCGGCGCCCGGACGAGCGCGTGGAGGGAGGCGTCGAGGTGCGTCGCCGCCGGCGACAGCGCGTGCATGAGGTCATTGAGGACGGGCAGAGGATGATCGAGGCGGCGCAGAGCCGGCGTCGCGGCACCGGAGAAGCGGGTGAGTGCGTCCAGCGCGGAGGGCAGCGTCGCGGCGACCGGCTCGAGGGCGGTGAAGGCCGGGTCCAGGTGGTCCTCGGTCGCCCGGACGGTGGCAAAGGCGCTCTGCAGCTGAGCCATCGTGTCCGGAAGCGCGTTGACGAGGCCCTGGACGGCACCCGCATTGGCGCCGAGCTCCGAGAGGGTTGCGGCGCCGCTGGCGACGAGCTGGCGCAGCTGGGTATCGCGCTGGGCCAGCGCGCGGGTGATGAGTCCGAAGTTGTGGATGAGCGTCCGCGTCACCTGCGCACGCTGGGCCGTCGCCAGGGTGAGCTGCCGGGCGGCGGAGAGGAACGGCGCCAGCTGCACGAGCGCGGCGTCGAACGCCCGCCCCTGACTGCCCAGCGATGCGCCCAGAGTGTCGATCGCCTCACGGACCCGGCTGCGGGTGTCGGCGTTGAAGACATCCAGCACGGAGGAGATGTCCACCGGCGTCTGGGTCCGTTGGGCGGGAAGCACGCGGTCCGCGGCGAGGGCGCCCGCGCTCGGGGTGCCGCGGGAGACGATGTCCAGGTACATGTCGTCCAGCGGGGTCTCCGGCCGCAGGTTCAGCGTCGCGTTGTTGTACAGCGGACCGTAGGCCGGGTCCATGGTGATGTCGAGAACCGGGCCAGACGGCGTCAGCCGGACCGCGGAGATGCGGCCGACGTCCACCCCGGCCAGACGCACGGAGTCGCCGGTGACGACGCCCTTGGCCGTGTCGACGGCGACCTGGCGGCTGTAGGTGCTCTGCCACGGCAGGCTGATGCCGATGTTCGCGAGGATCACCGCGACACACCCCAGCGCGACGACGATGAGCGCGACCAGCGCGAGCATGGCGCCCCAGGAGCGCTTCATCTCCAGCAGCAAGCGCTCGCGGTCCAAGCCGCGGCCGTGGGGGCGCCCGGACCGTCCGCCCCCGGACGGGGCCCGGCCGGCGCGCGGGGTGGGACCAGACGGGCGGGGGTCGGTGTCGATCACGGGCGTCCGCTCCGCAGGAACATGCCGGTGAGCAGCCGGGTCACCGCGCCACACCCCGCGGCCTGGCCGGGCTTGGCCGCGGCCCGGCAGCCGGCCGAGAGGGCCCGCTCGCTCTGGATGAGGTTCGCCTCGTCGATCACTGAGGCGCTGCCCAGCAGCGTCGAAAGGTAGAGCCGGAAACCGGAGGCGTCGTAGCCGGCGGCCGCGTTGTCCAGGACGGAGAAGAACGGCCCGACGGACTCGTAGTTGCGCAGGCGGGTGAAGCTCGAGCGCTGGGACAACCACGGGAGGATGTTCGTGTTCAGGCGCGCCAGCGGCGCACGCAGAGCGCTGATGAGAGGCGTGCCGGTGCCGGCCAGGCTGGCCAGGTGCGCGAAGGTCGGCCGCGCGGCGGCCAGCAGTGGGCGGGCGTCGGCGAGCACACGCGTGAGCTGCGCCAACGCGGCTTGGGCGACGTCGGCGGTCCGCGCGAGCCGGGCCGCGCCCGGCTCGAGGTGAGCGGCCAGCGGGGTGAGCAGGCGCAGCGTGGTGTCCAGGCGATGGCTCGTGCTCAGAGTCGCGGCGAGCGTCGAGGGCGACAGCGCGAGAGCCCGGCCCAGGGCGACCTTCTGGACGTCGACGGCATCGAGGGTCGCCGCCGCCCCGGAGACGAGGTTCTGGAGATCCGCGGTGCTCGCCCCCAGCTCACGCACCGCGTGGGCGCTCGAAGCGACCAGACCGGAGAGGTCACCCGGGAGCGTCCCCTGGTAGGGCGCCAGGCCGGCACCGACCGTGCGCAGGTCGCCGAGGGCGCCGATCGACCGGTCGATCCCGGCGGGCGCGGCGAGGGTCGCCGACAGGCCGCGCAGCATGCTGCGCTGGGCCTGGACGGTGCCGCCGTTGTACAGGCGCAGCACGTCATCGAGCTCGACCTGGTCCGCCGTGTGGGATAGCGGGATGGGACCGTGCAGCGCCGGGGCGTCCGGGGAGCCGGGGTTCAGGTCGATGTACATGTTGCCGCCGAGGATCGTGCGCCAGCGGATCTCGGCGCTCGCGTCGGAGTGGATGACCAGGCCGGACTTGGAGATGAGCATCGACACGGTCGAGCTGCGGCGGGGATCCGGGCCCGGACCGACCGAGGTGACCTCCCCCACGTCGACGCCGTCGACGCGGACCGGGGTGAGGTTCGAGACGTTGTTCGCCTGCGCGAAGGTCGCACGCAGGGTGTAGCCGGACTGGGCGTCGAGGATCGGCACGGCGTTGAGGAAGACCGCGACGACGACGAGCACGCCGAGCGCGAGCACGATCGCGCCGGTGCGCAGTGGGTGCCCGCCGCCGCGGCTGGCCACCGGGTCGACGAGGTCACGGAAGGAGAAGGCCGGTCTCATCGCAGCAGCTCCCCGTTGGCCGCGCACGGGGCCGGGTATGCGTCGTTGCCGTGGGCGAAGGACCCGGGTGCGTCCGCGTTGAGGGTCTCGTTGGTCGTCGGCGCGAGCGCGAGCACGCGGAAGGAGTTGATGTCGGGCCCCAGCCCGGGCTCCAGCGCGGTGAGGTGCGAGACGGGGTCGGAGTTGCCCGGCACGCCCCACGACATCGCCGAGCGCCAGTTGCGGGTCTCGTTCAGGACGTCGCAGTCATGAGCGACGAGCGTGGTGAGCGGGCCCATCTGGAGCTGGAGCGTCCGACTGGTCGGTCCGAGGATCGGATAGCTCGTGTCGAGCAGGCCCAGTGTCGGGCTCACCGCCCGCTCGACGGCGCCGAGCAGCGGGAAGGCGCGCCGCAGCGCCGGGACGCCGGTGCGCATCAGTGTCGTCGCCGCGGCGAGGGCCGCCGGCGCCGGCCGGGTGAGGCTCACCGTTGCGCGGGCGAAGCCGCTCACCTGGGTCAGCAGCGGGTCGGCCTGAGCGAGCCCGGTGCGCAGCGCGTCCAGGGCGCCGGGGGCGACCTGGAGGGTCTGGCGTAGGCTCGCCGCCTCGGCGGCGATGTCGTTGAGCACCGCGGCCTGGGGACGGAACCCGGCGGCGAGCTGGGACCGCACGGGCGCATACGCGGACGCGAGGGCATCCCCGGACGGCGCGAAGTCCTGAGCCGCGCCGGGGACGGCGAGGATCGCCGCCGCGCTGCGCTGGAGCTGGGCGAGCTCGGGGGCCGCGAGCGGCAGGCTCTCGTTGATGCCGGTCCCGCGCCCGAGCAGCGCGGCGCCGAGCCCGTCGAGGGTCTGGGTGAGATGGGCCCGGGTGGGTGCATTGAACCCGGACAGCAGGGTCTGGGTGTCGACGGCCGTCGAGGTGCGCGAGACCGGGATCACGCCGTGGTCGGGGATCGTCGCGCCCCGGCGGGCCGGGGTGACCTCGACGTACTTGGCACCGATGGGGTTCTTCTGACGGATGCGCACCGTCGCCGCGTCCGTGAGCGGGGGCGTTCCCGGCAGCATCTGCAGGGTCACGTCAGCGACCCCGTCGACGTAGCGGACCTGGGAGACCTGGCCGACCTGACGTCCGGAGATGTCGACCGCGGCGAGCGGGCGCAGGTTCGAGGCATTGGCGAAATGGGCCTCGACGTAGTAGTAGGGCAGCAGCGGCACCCCGCGCGGGGCGAGTGCGGCGAGCAGCACGAGCACGGTGAGCAGCGCTCCCGCGGCCAGAGCGGCGAGCACGATGGTCGACCGTGAGGCCCGGGCGTTGGCGACGGGATCGAGGATCGGGCTCATCGTCCGAGCAGGTAATGCAGAAGGGAGGACATGGCTGACCCGGCCGCACTCGGGGTGGTGGCGGTGCCGGTGCCCGCACCGCGGCCGCGCTGGGGATGGCTGCGCCCGGAGGACAGCGCACCCAGGCCGCCGGAGATGGTGTGGCTCACGCCTCCGACGGTCTGGGAGACGGCGCTGCCCACGCCCTGCAGGGTTCTCTGCAGGCCGTGGCTGAGGTTGGCGACGGTCGAGGACACGCTTGAGGCGAGCCCGGAGGCGAGTCCGGAGCCGGGGTGCGGGGCCGCCCCACGGCCCGTGGGCGTCGCCGGCCGGCTCACGGGACGGGGGCGGGCGGCCGGCGCCGGCGTGGTGGGTGGATTGAGGGTCGCCAGCAGCTGAGCGAAGCTCTGGGGGTCGAAGGTCGCGCCGAAGCGGAACACGTGCCCGGCGGCGTCGTATCCCTGGGTCGACCGGGCCCAACCCTCCATCTCTCCAAACAGGTTCGCCGCCCCGCCCTGACCGTCGAGGAGGCTGAGCAGGGGCGCGAAGCCGCGGGCGCTGTAGGCCGTCAGCTCGCGGGCCACCGGCACGACGCGGGAGACGATCGGCGTCCCGTCGGCGGCAAGGCGGTCGAGCGCCGGAGCGACGGTGTCGATCCGGTCCAAGGTGGGAACCGCCGCCGTGGCGAAGGACGGCAGTGTGCGCAGGGCGCTGAGCAGCGAGGGGACAGTGGCCCGCAGCCCGTCCGCGGCCGGGGCCAGGGGGATCGCCGTCCCCTGCAGCTGGGCCAGGGTGCGGGTGGCCTGCGCCAGGGTGGCGGGGGCCCGCTGGATGCTCGCTCCCAGGTCGTTGCGTCGGCTGGCCAAGGCCGTGAAGGCCGCGTCGGCACGGTTGACCATCGTGGCCAGGGCGGTGCGCTGGGGGGCGACGGCGGCGGCCACCTGACTCGACCGGTCGACGAGCTCACCCAGCGCGCGCTGGTCGCTGGAGAGGGCGCTGAGCAGGCTGCCGAGGGCGGGCAGCGTGTCGGGGAGCTGAGCGAGGACGGCGCTGAGACTCTGGCCGCGGCCCACCAGCGCGGTCCCCTGCTCGTCGAGGAACGTGCGCAGAGCGCCCTGGGCGTCCGGGTTGAGGGCGTCGAGCACGTTGTCCAGGCGTACGGAGACGGCCGAGCGGCTCACCGGGATGGTCGCCCCGGAGGGTTCCGGGGCGCGGCGGTAGCTCCCCCGGGTGAGGTCCATGATGCGCTCACCGAAGAAGCCGTCGATGGCGACCGTCGCCGTGGCCCCGGCACCGATCGGCGCGGCCGCGCGGTCGAGCACGAGCGTCGCCACGGCCCGGTCGGCGCGGTTCACCGACAGCCCGGTGACCGTGCCGACGGTGACGCCGTTCACGTTCACGTTGGACCCGCTCTGCAGACCCCCGGCGTCGGCCATGACCACGCGGACGCGGTAGCCCGAGGGGCCGCGATGGACCACCAGCACGACGACGGCGGCGGCGATCAGCAGCAGCGCCGCCACGGCGGCGACGCGCACGAACCGGGTCATCGCGCCACCTCCGGATCGTCGGCGGGGTTGAGCGCTGCCGGGGTGACCCCGCACCGGGGGATGAAGTAGGGGTGGCCCTCGTTGAGCCCGGGGGGCCGGGGGAAGGCGTAGGTGATGTTCGGGGACTGGGCGATCGCCTGGGCCGGCGTGTTGGCCGTGCCGGGGGCCAGGGCGGGGACGACGGTGAGTTCGAAGCTGCGGCCGTAGTGGCCGCCGGCGTCGTAGTGGCTGGTGAAGCCGCTCCAGGTGGTGAGGAAGCCGGCAATGTCGGGCGTGTAGGGCCGCAGGCACGCGAGCATCGGCGCGCTCGTGGTGAGGGCCCTGCTCGCGCTGGGGAAAACCGCGTTCCCGGTGGCGAACAGGCCGGCCAGCCGCGGGGCGGCCGCAGTGCCGGCACTGAGGGTGGCGGTGGCCTGTGGGGCCACCGCACGGAGCGTCGTGAGAGCCGCGGTGGCCGTGCCGGCCAGGCGGGCCAGGCGGGGCGCCCCGGGAGCGAGGGCGTGGACGAGCGCGGTGAGGGTGGTGAGGGAGCCGTCGAGTCGGCCGAAGGTGTGCTCGGCACCCAGCAGCGAGGGCCGGGCCTGGGCGAGGGCCAGCTGCTCGGCGCCGGTGTGGGCGGCAAAGGTCCCGAACGTGGCCGCCGCGCTGGAGACGAGCTGCTGGAGCTCCGGTGAGCGCGCGTTGAGGGCGGAGAGGGTCGCGTCACCGGAGCTGGCCAGCAGCTTGAGGTCGTATTGGTCGACGCTGAGCGAGCTGAGCAGGTCCGCCGCCTGACCAAGGCCCGACGGGGCGGCGCTCACGCCGCGTTGGAGGGCCGGCCCCTGGGTGGCCAGGGTCGCCCCGAGCCGGTTGAGCAGCGCCTGGGTCTGCGCGGCCGTGGGACCGCGGAAAATGTTGTAGGCCTGGTCGAGCTCAAAGGCGCTCTGGTCCTGCTGGGGTGTGAGGATCGCCCCGTTCCGCAGCGGCGGGTTCTTCGCCGGCCCAGGGATGATCTCGGTGTAGCGGCCCAGGTAGGAGGTGTTCGAGCCCCAGCGGGCCACGGCCATTGACCCCTGGGGCAGCGGCCAGACCTGGGGGTCGGTGATCTGAAGGGTCACCACCGCGGTGCCGGTGCCGCGGTCCAGGGCGATGTGCGTGATCTCCCCGACCCGGCGGCCGGCGATACGCACCTCCTGCCCCGGCGTCATCTGGTTGGTGTTGGCAAACCCGGCGAGCAGTACGTGCGTCGGGCTTTGGGAACCCAGGACGAGGGTGAGGACGACCGCCGCGAGTGCGGCCACCGCGATGAGTCCGGCGAGCGTGAGGCCGCTGACGTCGGAGGCCCGCCGCGAGGACGTGGGGGGCGAGGGCGTCCGTCGCGCGGACGTCGGTCCGGGTGCACGGTGGCGGATGCGGGTACGGACCATCGCCGACTCAGCCGCCAAAGGGGTAGTTGGCACCGTGGCTGTAGAACACCTGGGACCAGAAGGCGCCGAGCAGGTGGATCATGATCAGGTTGACGATCATCGAGCGGGCGACCGCCTCCCCCACCCCGACGGGTCCCCCCCGCGCCTTGTAGCCGTAGTAACAGCCGACGAGGGCGATGGTCATCCCGATCGACATCGTCTTCACCAGCGACTGAAGGTTGTCGACGAGCCCCTGACTGCTCCAGTAGCCCTGAAAGAAACGCGCCGAGGTGAGCTCGCCGATCTGGAGCACCGACACCGCCGCCCCGCCGTAGGTGCCGACGAGGATGCAGGCGCCGTAGATGAGCGGGATGAAGGCGAAGATGGCCAGCAGCCGCGTCCCGATGATGAAGCGCATCGGGTCCATGCCGATCGCCTCCAGCGCATCGATCTCGTTGGAGATCCGCATCGAGCCGATCTCGGCGACCAGCCCGCAGCCCACCTTTGCGCTGAAGATGTAGCCGAACATGTAGGGGTAGAGCTCGCGGATGCCGCAGGGCACCTCGAAGAAGCCGGTGAAGCTGCCCGCCCCGATGGGCCGGGACAGGTAGACGAAGAACAGCGCGCACTCCCCTCCGATGAGCGCCTCGAGCGCGAGCAGGACGAGTGCGGTGCCGACGATGAGGATCCCCATCTGGCGGAGTACCTCACCGAAGTGGCGCATCGACCCCGGTGCCGCTGCGATCGCGCGCCCGGAGAACTCGGCGATGTCGCCCACCTCACGCACCGGCGCGAGCAACGCACCGAGGTCGAGACCGGTCCGGGGGTGATCCTGGGTGGCCATGCTCAGCGCAGTGCCGCGGCCTGCGGGAACAGGCTGAGGTAGGTCGAGTTGAAGGCGAAGTTGAGGACCCAGACGAGGACGAAGGACAGGACCACCGCCTGGTTCACCGCGCGTCCCACCCCGCGGGAGCCGCCGGAGACGTTCATGCCCTTGTAACAGCAGACGATGCCGACGATGAAGCCGACGACGACCGTCTTGATGAGGAAGATGTAGACGTCGATGGCGCTGTAGGAGTAGGCGGCCGCGGCCTTGTAGGCGCCTGCCGAGCCGCCGTAGACGAGATAGGCGAGTTCGATCGCGTAGTACTCCACGACGATGACGAGGCAGCCGAGCGCCGGCATGAGCACGGTGATGGCGAGCACCCGGGGGGCGACCATGCGACGGATCGCGTCGACGCCCATCACCGACAGCGCGTTGAGCTCGTCGCGCACCTTGCGGGCGCCCAGGTCGGCGCAGATCGCCGTGCCGATGACGCCGGCGACGACCATCCCCGTCACCCACACCGCCTGCTCGCGGATCGTTGCGGCGCCGAGGATCGCTGCGACCCGGTTGACGTCGCCGAAGCTCTGGGTGAGAGCTGAACCCTGCAGGCCCGGGGCGCCGTAGCCGAACCCGAAGGCCGAGGCGGCGGCGGGGATCGACGCGCGCTTGAGCAGCAGCCAGGCCTGGTCGACGAACTCGGGCACCCAGCTGTAGGGAGGGGTGAGAATGGCCCGGACCGTGCCCAGGGCGAACACGAGGAGCTCCCAGGAGAGAGAGGCGCTCCTGATGACCGGACCATCCTCACGGGGCAGCGGCGGGACGACGATGGCCCGGCCATCGCGGAACTCCGCGTCAGGTCGTGTCGGCACGGCCACGGCGGTTACTCCATCCCCAGCGGGCCGCGTGGGGAACCGGCGAGGAACTGCCGTACGAACGGGTTGGGCGAGTTGAACATCTGCTCGCTGTCACCCGACTCCACGATGCGGCCCTTCCACAGCACGGCGATGTAGTCGCCCAGACGTCGCGCCGAGGCGATGTCGTGGGTGATGACGATGTAGGTGCCCCCGTTCTCGCCGTGCACCTTCCGGATGAGGTCACACAGCAGCGCCGTGCGAACCGGATCCAGGCCGGAGTCGGGCTCGTCGAACATGACGATCGTCGGGTCGAGCACGAGCGCGCGCGCGAAGCCCGCGCGCTTCTTCATACCCCCGGAGATCTGACTCGGCATCCGTGTCGCCGCGCCGGCGAGCCCGACTTCCTCGAGGCGGTGCTCGACGATCGCACGGATCTCCTCCTCGGACTTGTTCGTCTGCTCCCGCAGCGGGAAGGCGACGTTGTCATAGACGTTCATCGACCCGAACAGGGCACCGTCCTGAAAGAGGATCCCGAACTCCCGGCGCATCTCGAAGAGCTCGGAGCGGCGCCGGTGGGGCACCGACCGACCGTGCACGAGGATGTCGCCGTGGTCGGGGAACATCAGGCCGATCAGGTGGTTGATGAGCACCGACTTGCCCGTACCCGACGGTCCGAGGATGACCGTGATCATGCCCTCGGGGATGCCCAGGTTGAGGCCGTTGAGGACACGGTTGCGCCCGAAGGCCTTGAACACGTCCACGCACTGCACCGACCAGAAGTCACCGGGGCGCTCCTCGGGCACCTCGAGCGCGCCGGCGTGGTAGCGGTATTCGAGCGCGTCGTCGAGCAGTCCGCGCTGCGTGCTCGAGTAGCCGGTCTCGTCACGGTCGTCCTCGTCGTCCATGCCGGCCGAGGTGCCCGCGCCCGCGTCGGCATCCATCAGGTACGTCTCGATCCGCGAGGGCTGGGACGGCTCGCCGGCGGTCGCGGCGTGTGCGTGCGGGGACGCCCCCCGGTCGGCGTCAGAGCCCGGACCGGTAAGGCGGCCGGAGAAGGCGGTGAGCACGGGCACGACCCGCAGGAACTTGCGCACCGGACCGCGGGCCCGTACGCGTCCGCGGGCGATGGCCATCGACAGCTTGAGGGCCCCGGCGACGAACTGAGCGAGGTCAAAGGACCCGATCCACAGGGTGATCTCGGGGTCGCCCACGTACCCGGGGACGACCTCCACCGGACTGCGGTCCAGCAGCAACGTCGCGGCGAGATCGTCCTCGTCGGCGAGCACGACGGCCACCGAGGTCCCCGCCAGCTCGAGGCGACGGCTTATCTCCGGATCGGCAGCCGCGTCGAGCACCGACTCGACGAACAGGTCGAGCGTCTCCCGGGAGCGGGCCCGCACCTGGGTCTGCTCGACGGTCTCGGCCAGCCAGCGCCCCTCGCGGATCTGGGTGGCCCGGAAGGCAATCGCGGCCGCCTCACTCAC
>DASSZV010000111.1:0-12849 GCA_035702765.1 Solirubrobacteraceae bacterium | reverse complement strand
TCCTCGTCGTCCTCGACGTAGAGCGACTCGGTGGCGAGCAGGTTCCCGCGCCGACCCCAGAGCTTCACGTCCACGAAGTCGCCCTGATAGTTGTCGGGGGCGATGAGCGTGAAGCGCTGTTCGACCAGCGCGCACTGGTCGACGGCGAGGTTGGCCAGCTCGGCGGTCACCAGGGCGCCGCCGCCGATGAGGGGCACGCCCCAGTCGAGGGTGATGTCGGCCCGGTCCCCCTGCTCGCGCCGCCAGACGGCGATCACTTCACCCGAGAGGTCGAGCTTCCAGGCCGGGTTCTCCTCCGCGGTCTCAGAGGTGAAGTCGACGTGGGCGCGGAAGTCGCTCGGCTCGACCTCCTCGCCGCCGGAGAAGGCGACGTGGCCGAACAGCTCCAGGCCTGTGTCGGTGCGGGCCACGCCGGGAACGTAGGTGCGCCCGCCGTAGGTGCGATCCGGAAACCACTTGATCTCCCCGGGGGTGCCGAGGTCGGCGTCCTCGGGGTCGATCTCGCTGAGCGCGGCGAGGAAGTGCTCGGCGAGCGTCTCGGCCCACCGGCCGGTGGGCAGGGATTCCTGGGGCGGCTCAGCCGCGAAGCTGGGAACGAAGCGGTCAGTGGGTGGCATCGCCGCGCGAGCCTAGAGCAAAGCCCCCCGGCGCCCGGACCCGACCGGCCTGGCCCCGGCGTTCGCCGCGCCGGCCGGCCGGGTCCGACGGTCCTCGGGTCCGACGGTCAGTAGGCGCCCCGGCGCGTGAGGACCGCCGGGATCGTCTTGATGAGGATCGAGAGGTCGAGGAACAGCGACCACTGCTCGAGGTAGAGGAAATCGAGGCGCACGAGATCGTCGAAGTCGAGCTCGGAGCGCCCGGAGACCTGCCAGAGCCCGGTGATGCCGGGCAGCACCAGGTAGCGCTTCTTGTGCCAGGCCTCGAGCATCTCGTAGTCGCGCATGGGCAGCGGGCGCGGGCCGACCAGGGACATCTCACCGCGCAGCACGTTGATGAGCTGGGGCAGCTCATCCAGGCTGAACTGGCGCAGCCAGCCGCCGATGGGCGTGAGCCGGGGGTCGGCCTTGATCTTGAACAGCGCGCCCGACTTCTCGTTCAGCGGCTCCAGGTCGTCCTGGATCTGGTCGGCGTTGTCGAGCATCGTGCGGAACTTCAGGCAGTAGAACGGCCGGCCGGCCAGTCCGGGACGGACCGAGCGGTAGATGATCGGCCCCCGCGAGCTGAGCTTCACGGCCACCGCGATGATGAGCATGAGCGGCAGCGTCACGATCACCGCGAGGCTGGCCGCGAGCACGTCAAAGCTGCGCTTGAGCGCGTAGTCGACGCCGTCGAAGACCGGCGGCTTGACGCGGAAGAGCGGCAGCGTCGCGCCGGGGACGAACTCGGCCCGGTCGATGAGGATCTCCATGGTCGAGGGGGCGACCTGGACGTTGACGCCGAGCTGGTGGCAGGTGTCGATCAGGTCCAGCGCCCGGTCCTGGGGAAAGTCGGGGTCGGTGAGGATGACCTCCTGGATCTGAGAGTGCAGGAGGATGTCGCGCAGGTCCGCGAGCGACCCGAGCGAACGCAGACCGTTGTCCGGCCGTGGCGTCACCGAGATGAAGCCGACGACATCCACCTGGGTGCGCGTCGAGTTCGACAGCGCGTGAGCCACCTCGTCGATCTGTCGGCCCGATCCGACGAGCAGGGCGCGACGCTCATACCCGGCACGGGTGAGCAGCCAGCCGGTGGCCTGGGTGTGGAGGTGGCGCAGCAGGCAGATGTAGATCGCCGCGAAGACGAGCGTCCCGTAGAAGATGTAGTAGGAGGAGAAGCGCTGACCGCTGGCCAGCGAGAAGACGAGCGAGACGACCGCGGCCTGGAAGAGGGCCCCGGTGATCTTGGCCAGGCCGGGGCGCCGCACGCGTTCGGAGTAAAGGTCGACACGGGCGAACAGGAGCACGGTGACGAGGTAGGCGAAGCTCGACCAGTGCTTGGCCTGATGCAGCGCAGCGACCAGATTCCCGTGGCCCTCGATGAGCAGCTTCAGCCACAGCGCCGTGGTCATCGCCCCGGCGAGTCCGACGAAGTCGATCGCGAGCAGGGAGGCGACCCGCAGCACACGGCGGGCCATGTCCCAGCGCAGGATCGGCGCGAGCGGACGCGGGCGTTCGGGCTCCTCGGCCGCGCCCCGTTCGGGCCGGCGCGATGACCGGGGCGCCGGAAGGCGGTAGAAGCTGTGAGCCTCCGCCGGCGGAGCCGCCGGGACATCGGTCTGCTGGAAGCTGCTCACTCTGACCTACCTTGCCACCCCGTGATGGGTTCGCGCTGCACCAGGCCCCGCACAACTGCGCGTGCGCAGTTGCAACGCGGCGCCACGCCGGGAAGTTGCGACCTCGCCCTCCGATGCGCCCCACACCCTACAGCGCGCCGGCCGGCGCGCCTCAGCGGTGAGCGCCGACCAGTGCGTGGGCGCCTGACTTGTCGATCGTGCGTTGAAGGCCCTCACGCAGCTGAACCTCCGGTTCCCAGCCGAGGATCTGCTTGGCCAGGGTGATATCGGGCTGGCGGACCTGGGGGTCATCGGTGGGCAGCGGCTCGAACACGATCTGGGAGCTCGAGGCGGTGATCTCGATCACCGCCTCGGCGAGCTCCAACAACGTGAACTCGTTCGGATTGCCCACGTTCACGGGGTCGTGATACCCCGAATCGGCCAGGGCGATGATTCCCCGGATGAGATCGTCCACGTAACAGAAGGACCGCGTCTGGGACCCGTCCCCGAACACGGTGATCGGCTGATCCTGCAGTGCCTGGCGCAGGAACGTGGGGATCGCCCGCCCGTCGTGGGGGCGCATCCGCGGACCGTAGGTGTTGAAGATCCGCACGATCGCCGTGTCCACACCCTGCTGGCGGTGGTAGGCCATCGTCAGGGCCTCCGCGTAGCGCTTGGCCTCGTCATAGACCCCGCGCGGGCCGATCGGGTTCACGTTGCCCCAGTAGGCCTCCTTCTGGGGATGCTCCTTGGGGTCTCCGTACACCTCCGAGGTCGACGCGGTGAGGAACCGCGCCCGATGCTTCTTGGCCAACCCGAGCGTGTGGTGGGTCCCGTAAGAGCCGACCTTCAGCGTGTGCAACGGCAGGCGCAGGTAGTCGATCGGGGAGGCCGGGGAGGCGAAGTGGAAGACGAAGTCCACCGGCCCGTCGATGAAGTACGGCTCGGTGATGTCGACGTTCACGTGGACGAACTCGGGCTGGCGCAGGTGCGCGATGTTCACCAACGACCCCGTCTCCAGGTTGTCCACGCAGATCACGCGGTGGCCGCGGCGCAGCAGTTCTTCACAGAGATGGGAGCCCAGGAAACCTGCGCCCCCTGTGACGAGGGAGGTCGGCATCCGGGCAAATCTATCGCGGCGCGGCCGCGAGGGCGGGGGTGTCGCGGGCCGCGGGGCTTGGACAGGCGGCCCAGCCGCTTTGGCCCCATGGCTCTGGCTGCTCCCCCCGCGCTCGGGGGATAGTTGCCGGGCGCCCGGGAGGGAACCGGCTCACGGCGCGGAACAGACGGCGAGAATCGGGGCGAGAAAGTCGCACAGACGCGGTGCGGGATGCGACGCTCGACCCCCTCGCGGGAACGTGTCAGGACCAAAATCCAAGGAGGAAGTTGTCAATGTCGACATCGGCTTCAGCTCCGGCCCCCACGCCGGCCACGCCGGTCGCGAACCTCGATGAGGGCCTCGATCGCAAGATCGGCTTCCTCGGGCTGCTGTGGGCGTCGGAGGCCTCGATCATCGGCTCCGGATGGCTCTTCGGCGCCCTCGGGGCGGCGACCATCGCGGGACCCTCGGCGCTCATCTCGTGGGTGATCGCCACGGTCATCGTGATCATCCTCGCGCTCATCCACGCCGAGCTCGGCGGGCTGTTCCCCGTCAGCGGCGGCACCAGCCGCTTCCCCCACTACGCCTTCGGTTCCTTCGCCGGGGCGACGTTCGGGTGGGCCTCCTATATCCAGGCGGCGTCGGTGGCGCCGATCGAGGTGCTCGCCGCCGTGCAGTACGCCTCGTCCTACTCCTGGGGCAGCAACTTTCTCAACAAGCAGGGTGAGCTCCACAGCGTCGGGCTCGTCGTCGCCATCGGGCTGATGATCGTCTTCGTGCTGCTCAACCTGATCGGCATCGCCTGGCTGTCACGGATCAACGTCGTGGTCACCTCCTGGAAGGTGATCATTCCCGTGCTCACGGTGATCATCCTGCTCGTCGGCCACTTCCACGGCTCCAACTTCAGCCACGGCGGTGGCTTCTTCGTCAAGGGCGCGGCCTTCAAGGACGTGCTCATCGCGATTCCCACCGGCGGCATCGTGTTCTCGCTGCTCGGCTTCGAGCAGGCCGTCCAGCTCGCCGGTGAGGCGCGCAACCCGGCCAAGGACCTGCCCCGCGCGGTGATCGCCTCGATCCTCATCGGCGGCGGGCTCTACATCCTCATCCAGCTCGCCTTCATCGCCGCGCTGGACCCGAGCCTGCTCGCCAAGGCGGGCACCTGGGCGAACCTCACGCCGACGAGCTCCAACGCCGCCATCCGCGCGCTCAACCAGGCGCCCTTCTACCAGGTGGCCAAGCTCGCGGGCATCGCCTGGTTGGCGGTGATCCTGCGCGTCGACGCGATCATCTCCCCCGGCGGCACCGGTCTGGTCTATGAGACGAGCTCTTCACGCATCGCCTTCGGACTGGCCCGCAACGGGTATGTGCCGACGGCCTTCGCCAGTGTCTCGCCGCGCACACGCATCCCCGTGTTCGCCGTCGTCGTGTCGGCCATCATCGGCCTGCTGTTCCTGCTGCCCTTCCCGAGCTGGACCAAGCTCGTGGGCGTCGTCACCAGCGCGTCGGTGCTCATGTACGCCGCGGCCCCGCTCTCCCTCGGCGCGCTGCGGCGCCAGAAGCCGAACCTGCCCCGACCCTACGCCGTCCCGGTGGCCGGGTTCATGGCGCCCCTCGGGTTCGTCCTGGCCAGCCTGATCGTCTACTGGGCCGGCTGGCAGACCTACACCACGCTCGTGGTCGCGATGCTCATCGGATACGCGCTGATCGCCCTGTCCTACGCGCTGAAGCTCAACCCGCTGGCGCCGAAGATGGACTGGCAGGCGGCGCCGTGGATCGGCGTGTACTTCCTGGGCATGCTCGTGTTGTCCTACATCTCGGACTTCGGCGCCGGCGGGATCATCGGCGGCGTCGGGGTGTTCAAGAACGTCCTGGCCAAGGGCGGCACCCAGACGAGCAACCTCTCGCTCTACGGCGGCATCGCCCTGGTGATCGTCTTCAGTCTCGTCATCTACTACTGGGCGATGGCCACGCGGCTGCCCGAGTCCAAGGTCGACGAGTACGTCAAGGACGTCTACCCCTCGGCGCTGGCCACCGAGTAGCCGGCGCGCTCGGCCTGTGACGCATCCGGCGGGGCTGGTGGTCTGTTCAGAGCACCAGCCCCGCCCTGCGTCCGGGGCGGTGCGGGAGCAGGACCAGTAGGCTGCGCGGCCATGTTCGTCCCCGCCGTCGCCTTCTCCAACGTCGTCATCGCCATCCATGTCGCCGTGGCGGTGATCGCCTTCGGCCTGGTCATCGTCTGGCCCTTCATCTCCGACGGGGTCGAGCGCCTCCACCCCGGCGCGGTCCCCGCGCTGCACCGCACGCGCCAGCAGCTGAGCCGCCTGATCGTCAACCCGGGGCTCGCGCTGATGCTCATCTCGGGGATCTACCTCGCCTCGGACCTGCATGAGTGGAAGCGGTTCTTCACCCAGTGGGGGCTTGGCATGGTCATCGTCCTGGGCGGCCTCGAGGGCGCGGTCATCTCCCGCCAGGAGGGCAAGCTCGCCGACCTGGGCGCCACCCTCGATGGCGCCGGCAGCGCCGCGGCGCAGGCCGCCCGCACGCTCTCCCGGCGGGTGTCCTGGCTGATGGCCGTGCTCGTGCTGGTGACCATCTATCTGATGTCCGTGCAGGCCTAGGGACCGGGCGGCGGAAGCGGAAGGACTCCGCCGCCACCGGGCGAACCCCTCACCCGATGGAAGAACACGAGGCAGTCCGCCGGCTCGTCAAGTCGCCGCCCGAACTGTGGGCCCAGTGCAGTGACCCCGCCATGCTCGGCCGGCACCTGCGCGGTTTCGGCGAGATCCGCATCACCCGGCTGGATCCCGAGAACACCGTCGCCTGGGAGGGCGAGTCCGCACGCGGCACGGTGAGTCTCGAGGCCTCCGGCTGGGGCACCCGCGTCCGCCTCACCGCGACCCCGCCGGCGTCCGGGTCCGTCCCAGGCCCTCCGCTGCGAGAGCCGACGCCCGCGCCGGGCGCACGGACGTCCGCGCCGACGCCCGCGGCGACCCCGCCGGCGGCCCGGCCGGCGACCTCGCGGGGCCTGGCCGGCCTGCTGAGCACGCTGTGGCGCCGCGGTCGCGCCGGGACCCTCCCCGTGGGCCCCGGAAGGGTCCCCGCGAGTCCCGCCCCGGGTCCGCCGAGCCCGGCCCCGTCCGCCCCGCGGGCGAGTCCCGACGAGGTCATCGCCGGGCTCGAGGCTGCCCTGGACAGCCTCGGCCAGGCCCATCATCGGCCCTATTCGCGCGCCTGATCGCCGCGGCGGCCCGCGTCGTCGCCCCGGGTCGCGGAGGCGTCCCTGACGGCGGTGGTCCCATAGACCACCGCCGACGCCGCCGAGGCTGACCCCACCCACGGACACCCTTTCTTTACACTCCGCGCCCCGATGCTCGAGACGCCACCTGAGACCTACGAAGAGAAGCTCGCCCAGCTGGAGAAGCTGCGCTATGAGGCCGTCCACGCCGGTTCTGAGGCGGCGGTGGAGAAGCAGCACGCCCGCGGCAAGTACACCGCCCGTGAGCGCATCGAAAAGCTGCTCGACGCGGGTTCCTTCCAGGAGCTCGACACGTTCGTGCGCCACCGCACGACGGACTTCGAGATGCAGAAGAACCGGCCCTACGGGGACGCCGTGGTCACCGGCCACGGCACCATCGATGGCCGGCGGGTCTGCGTCTTCTCCCAGGACTTCACCGTCTTCGGCGGCTCCCTCGGTGAGGTGATGGCCGAGAAGATGTGCAAGGTCATGGACCTCGCTGAGAAGATCGGCTGCCCGGTCATCGGCATCAACGACTCCGGCGGGGCACGCATCCAGGAGGGGGTGGTCTCGCTCGGCGCCTACGGCCAGGTGTTCTCCCGCAACGTCCGCTGCTCGGGCGTCATCCCGCAGATCTCGCTGATCATGGGCCCGTGCGCCGGGGGGGCGGTTTACTCCCCTGCGATCACCGACTTCATCATGATGGTGAAGGAGACCTCGCACATGTTCATCACCGGCCCCGAGGTGATCAAGACGGTCACCGGTGAGGAGGTCGGCTTCGAGGAGCTCGGCGGCGCGATGTCCCACGCCTCGAAGTCCGGCGTCGCGCACTTCGCCTGCGAGGACGAGGACGCCTGCCTCGAGGATGCCCGCTACCTGTTCTCCTTCCTGCCCCAGAACAACCTCGAGGCCCCGCCACGGGTCGCGCCGACCGACGACCCCGAGCGGATGGATCCCGAGCTCGATCACGTCGTCCCCGACAACGCGAACAAGCCCTACGACATGCGCAACGTGGTGCGCCTCATCGTCGATGACGGCGAGTTCTTCGAGGTCCACGAGCACTACGCCAAGAACATCGTCTGCGGCTTCGCGCGGATGGACGGCGCCGCCGTGGGGATCGTCGGCAACCAGCCGGCGGCGATGGCCGGCGTGCTGGACATCAACTCCTCCGAGAAGGCCGCCCGCTTCATCCGTACCCTGGACGCCTTCAACATCCCGCTGCTCATGTTCTGCGACGTTCCCGGCTTCCTGCCCGGCACCGCGCAGGAGTGGGAGGGCATCATCCGCCACGGCGCCAAGCTCCTGTATGCCTTCACCGAGGCGACGGTGCCGAAGATCACCGTGATCACCCGCAAGGCCTACGGCGGCGCCTACGACGTCATGGGCTCCAAGCACCTCGGGGCGGACTTCAACTTTGCCTGGCCGACCGCCGAGGTCGCTGTGATGGGCGCCGAGGGCGCGGTGAACATCATCTACCGCAAGGACATCGCCAGCTCGCCCACCCCGGACGAGCGCCGCACCCGGCTGATCGACGACTACAAGGCGCACTTCGCCAACCCGTACATCGCCGCGGAGCGCGGCTACATCGACGACGTCATCGTCCCCCACGAGACGCGGCCCAAGCTCATCACCGCCCTGCGCACCCTGGAGACCAAGCGTCTGCTCGGTCCGCGGCGCAAGCACGGCAACATCCCGCTGTAGGGGTCGCGATGAACCGCCGTCCCCAGCTCCGCGTGCACGTCCCGGCCGCCTCCCCGGAGGAGGCGGCCGCGGTCGTCGCCGCACTCGAGCAGTTCATGCGCAACCACGCGCCGGTGTTCGTCGAGGACACCGGCCCCGCGGTGAGCCCGTGGAAGGCCGCCGCGCTGTCAGAGGGCGTCCACCGGGCGCCCGACCTGCCCGCGTTCTGGGCCTGACGCGCCAGCGTCGGGTCCCCGCTCGCTCCTCACCGTCCATGGCCATTCTCGCGGCCGGGTGCACCCGGCCGCGAGCCCCTGCACGCGTGGTCTCCGTGTAAAACCATTAATCCCGGTCAGGTTTGGTACCTTTCGCGGACGATGACTTCGCACAAGATCGGCAGCCTCGAGAATCCCGAGGTCCTGGAGAACGTCCCGGGCCACATCATTCCCATCCTCGCCGGGGAGTTCGACGACTTCGAGACCGAGTCGACCCGCTTCCTCCAGGGCGACGTCGAGGAGACCGACTTCATCAAGTTCCGACTCAAGCAGGGCGTCTACGGCCAGCGCCAGCCCGACGTCCAGATGGTCCGCGTGAAGCTGCCCATGGGCGGCATCACCCCGGACCAGCTCGAGGCCTTCGCCGACGGGATCGAGAAGTACGTGCCCCTGCGCAAGGGCCACGTGACGACGCGCCAGAACATCCAGGTCCACCACGTGCCCCTGCCCGACGCGGCGCAGTTCATCCGCGAGCTGTCCGCCGCCGGCCTCTCCTCCCGCGAGGGCTGCGGCAACACGGTGCGCAACGTCACCGGCGACCCGCGCGCCGGAACCCTGGTGGGTGAGCTCTTTGACCCGACCCCCTACGCCGGGGCCTACGTGCGCTACTTCGTGCGCCACCCGACGACCCAGGCAATGCCGCGCAAGATCAAGACCGCCTTTTCCGCCACCGACGCGGACAACGCGATCACCCAGATTCACGACGTCGCCTTCATCCCCCGGCTGCGGGACGGCGTGCGCGGCTTCGAGCTGCGCGTGGGCGGGGGGACGGCGATCATGCCGCGCCTCGCCCCGGTGATCGCCGAGTTCGTCGCGGCCGACAACGGCGACTACCTCAAGTACGCCGAGGCGATCTTCCGCATCTTCGACCGCCAAGACTTCCTGCGCGTCAACCGCGCCCGCGCCCGCATCAAGGTGCTCATCGACAAGATCGGCCCCGATGCCTTCCGGGACCTGCTGGCCGAGGAGTTGGAGGGAGACTGGGTCGCCGAGCGGGATTTCTCCATCGAGGGCCTGCTGTACGAGGTCGACGAGGAGGCTGCGGTTCCGCCGTCCCGGCCCACCGGGTACGCGAGCCCCAACGGGGACGCGGTCCCCTTCGGGCGGTTTCTCGAGTCCAACGTCAGCGCCCAGCGGCAGGCGGGCTTCTCTACCGTCGAGGTGAAGATCCGTCGCGGTGACCTCACCCCAGAGCAGCTGCGCGGGCTGGCCCGGATCATGCGCGACTTCACCGGGGGCTGGGCGCGCACGACGATCACCCAGAACCTCGTGCTGCGCTGGGTCCGCGACGAGGCGATCTACGCGCTCTGGCGGGACCTGAGCGCTCTGGAGCTCGGGGACGCCGGCGCGGACGAGATCACCGACACCGTCTCCTGCCCGGGGACCGACTCCTGCAAGCTCGGCATCACCTCCTCCATGGGGCTCAACCAGGCGATCCAGGACCGTCTGCTGGCCATGGACATCACCGATCCGCTGACCCGGCGCATCCACATCAAGAACTCGGGCTGCCCCAACGGCTGCGGCCAGCACCACATCGCCAACATCGGTTTCTACGGGGCTTCGATCAAGGTCGGCGAGCACACCATCCCCGCCTACATCCCGCACGTCGGCGGCGCCTACGAGGGCGGTGAGGTGCGCTTCGGCACCCGGCTGAAGGCGCGTCTGCCCGCCAAGCGCGTGCCCGAGGCCGTCGAGCGCTGGGTGCGCCTGTACGAGGCCGAGCGGGCGGAGGGCGAGGTCTTCAACGCCTACGTCGACCGCGTCGGCGCCGGACACTTCGAGAGCGCGGTGACGGATCTCGCCATGCCGGTGGAGTTCTCGCTGGAGAACCTCAACATGTTCATCGACTGGACCAAGAGCACCCCGTTTGCGGTCCAGCGCGGTGAGGGCGAGTGCGCGGTCTGAGGACCGCGCCCAACGCCATGTCCGACTTCCGACCTGTGCCGGCGACTGTGCTGATGAGCTCAAAGTTCACGATCTTGGTCCGCTAAGTTTCTATCCCCGTGTCTGCTTCCGCACCTGATCTCGAATCAGCCTCGGCCCAGGAGGTGCTCGCCTACGGGGTCGAGCATCATCACCCGCAGCTGAAGCTCGCCTGCTCCTTCCAAAAGGAGGAGTCGGTGCTCATCCACATGCTCTCGGCGATCGCGCCGGACGCGCGGCTGTTCGTCATCGACACCGGTGTGCTCTTCCCCGAGACCTTGACCACCTGGAAGCGGGTCGAGGAGCGGTTCCCGTCACTGGTCATCGAGGCGGTCGACGCCGCCAACCCGGCCGGAGTGCCCTGGACGCAGGCCAACTGCTGCGGCCAGGCCAAGGTCGACGGGCTCGAGGCCGCGCTGCGCGATGTGCAGGCATGGATCACCGGGATCCGCCGGGAGCAGTCGCCGACCCGGGCCGGTGCGCGCAAGCTCGAGATGGACGCGAAGCGGGGCATCTGGAAGCTCAGCCCGCTGGCGGACTGGAGCGACAAGGACGTCTGGCGCTACATCTTCGAGCACGACCTTCCCTACAACCCGCTGCATGACCAGGGCTATGAGTCGATCGGCTGCGCCCCCTGCACCCTGCCCGGTACCGGCCGTGAGGGACGCTGGGCCGGCGAGGACAAGACCGAGTGCGGACTGCACATCTGAGCCGCGGCGAGCGCCGAGCATGACCTACGAACTCACCCATCTCCAGGCGCTTGAAGCCGAGTCGATCTTCATCATGCGTGAGGTCGCCGCCGAGTTCGAGCGGCCCGTGCTGCTGTTCTCCGGCGGCAAGGACTCGATCGTGCTCATGCGCCTGGCCGAGAAGGCCTTCCGCCCCGGGCGCTTCCCGTTCCCGGTGATGCACGTCGACACCGGCCACAACTTTCCCGAGGTGATCGCCTTCCGCGACCGCCTCGTGCAGCAGCTGGGTGAGCGGCTCATCGTCGCCTCGGTGCAGGAGTCCATCGACGCCGGGCGGGCGGTCGAGGAGACCGGCCCACGCGCCTCGCGCAACCGTCTCCAGACGGTCACCCTGCTCGACGCCCTCGCCGAACACGGCTTCGACGCCGCCTTCGGGGGGGCGCGCCGGGACGAGGAGAAGGCGCGGGCCAAGGAGCGCGTGTTCTCCTTCCGCGACGACTTCGGCCAGTGGGACCCCAAGAACCAGCGGCCCGAGCTGTGGGCCCTCTACAACGGGCGCATCCGCAAGGGCGAGAACGTCCGCGTCTTCCCGATCTCCAACTGGACCGAGCTCGACGTCTGGCAGTACATCGCCCAGGAGGGCCTGGAGATCCCGACGATCTACTACGCGCATGAGCGCGAGGTCTTCAACCGGGACGGGATGATCTACGCGCTCAATCCCCACATCCAGCTCCTCGACGGCGAGACGCCGTACGTGGACTCGGTGCGCTACCGCACCGTCGGGGACATGACCTGCACCGGGGCGGTCCGCTCCTCCGCGGCGACACTCCCCGAGGTCGTGGCCGAGATTGCCGCGACCCGGGTCACCGAGCGCGGGGAGACCCGGGCGGATGACCGCGTCACCGAGGCGGCGATGGAAGACCGCAAGCGGGAGGGCTACTTCTGATGCCTGCGCGTACCGGACGCTCCGAGCTGCTGCGCATCGCCACGGCCGGCTCGGTCGATGACGGCAAGTCGACCCTCATCGGGCGGCTGCTCCACGACACCAAATCCATCCTCGAGGATCAGCTCGAGCACGTGGCCGAGACCTCCGAGCGCCGCGGCGACGGCTATCTCAACCTTGCGCTGCTCACCGACGGCCTGCGCGCCGAGCGCGAGCAGGGCATCACCATCGACGTCGCCTACCGCTACTTCCAGACCGGGGCGGCGGCTGGGCTCGGCGGCATGGCCGGGCCGGCCGTGAACGGCGCGGTGAATGGGCATGCCAACGGCAACGGGCACGTGAACGGCGCGGGTGTCTCCGCCGCGTCCCCTGCCGGAGGCGGCGCCGGACGTGGGGCGGGGCGCAAGTTCATCATCGCCGACACGCCCGGCCACGAGCAGTACACCCGGAACATGGTCACGGGCGCCTCGACGGCGGACCTGTCGATCGTGCTCGTCGACGCGCGCAAGGGCGTCTCGGAACAGACCCGCCGCCACGCCTACATCTCCAGCCTCCTGCGCATCCCCCACATCGTCGTGGCGGTGAACAAGATGGACCTCGTCGACTTCTCCGAGGACATCTTCGACGGGATCGTCGCCGAGCTCACCGACTGGGCCGCCCGCCTGGGCATCCCCGACATCACCTTCATCCCGCTGTCGGCGCTCAACGGCGACAACGTCGTCGAGCGCTCGGCGAGCATGCCCTGGTACGACGG
>DASSZV010000069.1:0-22679 GCA_035702765.1 Solirubrobacteraceae bacterium | reverse complement strand
CGGACCATCACCTCGAAGGAGGTGATCTGCCCCTCCGCGTTCCAGCCGATGATGTCGACGCCGTGGACGTCGAGCCCGTCGAGCTCGGCGGTGAACTCGAGCACCGCACCACCGGGGCGGTACCACTCACGGTGGTAGGTGAGGCTCGGCCCGAGCACCTCGAGTGCGGCGGCGAGGTAGGCGTAGGCCCGCTCGGCCCCCTCCTGGGGCGCGTGGACCGCCGGGGAGCGGAAGACGGCCTCGGGGGCGAGCAGCGCGCGCAGCGCCGAGCGGTCGCGGCTCACCACTATCTCGTGCCAGCGCGCGACCGTCTCCGGCGGCCCCATGGCCGCCGGTTCGCCCACCGTCGGATCTCCGGGCTCGGAGACCAGGACGTTCACCGGGCGGCCAGATCGGTAAGGCCGGCCAGCCGCTCATGGATGATCGACTCGGCCTCGCTCATCATCGTGTCGACGAGTTCCTGGCAGCTGGGGATGTCGTGGATGAGGGCCTGGGAGAGCCCGGCGGTCCAGATCCCCGCGTCGACATCCCCGGTCTCATACACCGTCTTGCCGCGCTGGCCCGAAACGAGCTCGCGCACGTCCTCAAAGGGCCGGCCCTGCGCCTCGATCGCCGCGACCTGCTCCGACACAGCGTTGCGGGCGACCCGGGCGGTGTTGCGGTAGGAACGGAAGATGTGCTGGGTCATGCGCTCGTCCGCGCCGACCAGGTGCTCCTTCACCGTCTGGTGGATCGGGGACTCGACGGTGCACATCCAGCGCGTGCCCATGTTCACCGCGTCGGCGCCGAGGGCCAGGGCGGCGACGAGACCGCGCGCGTCGGCGATCCCACCCGAGGCGATGAGCACGCAGGAGAGCTGGTCCGCCGCGGCGGGGATGAGGATGAGGCCGGGGACGTCGTCCTCGCCGGGGTGTCCGGCGCAGTCAAAGCCGTCGATCGAGACCGCGTCGACCCCGAGCTTCTCGGCCTTGAGGGCATGGCGGACGGTCGTCGCCTTGTGGATCACCTTGATCCCGGCGGGCTTGAAGATCTCGAGGAACTCGGTGGGGTTGTTGCCCGCCGTCTCGACGATCTTCACCCCGGAGTCGACGATCGCCTGGGCGTACTCCATGTACGGGGGCGGGTTGATCGACGGCAGGATGGTGAGGTTGACGCCAAAGGGCTGGTCGGTGAGCTCCCGTGTCCGCGCGATCTCCTTGGTGAGGGCCTCGGGGGTCGGCTGGGTGAGGGCGGTGAGGCACCCCAGCGCGCCCGCGTTGGCCACGGCGGCGACGAGCTCGGCCCGGCCGACCCACTGCATGCCGCCCTGCACGAGCGGATGGCGGATCCCGAAGGTCTCGGTGAAACGTGTCTGCATGTGGTCCTCTCTCTCCTGGGGGGCGGCTCAGCGCGGCGCCATCCGCAGCGCCCCGTCGAGCCGGATGGTCTCGCCGTTGAGCATCGGGTTGGTGACGATGTGTTCCACGAGGTCGGCGTATTCCGACGGCTGTCCCAGGCGCGGAGGGTACGGAACGGTTCCGGCCAGCGACTGCTGAGCGGCCTCGGGCAGACCGGCGAGCATCGGGGTCTGGAACAGCCCCGGGGCGATGGTGACCACGCGGACGCCCTTGCCGGCGAGCTCTCGGGCCACCGGCAGCGTGAGTCCAACGACGCCGCCCTTGGAGGCGGCGTAGGCGACCTGGCCCACCTGACCGTCGTAGGCGGCGATCGACGCGGTGTTCACGCACACGCCGCGCTCGCCGATGTCGGACTCCGGCGCGTTGGTCACCATCACCCCGGCGGCGCAGCGCAGCGCGTTGATCGTGCCGATGAGGTTGACGTTGATCACCCGGGCGAAGTTCTCCAGCGGGGTGGGGCCCTCGCGGCCGATGAGCTTGCCCGGTGTGCCCAGCCCGGCGCAGATGACCGAGATGCGCAGGCCGCGGTCGCTGTGTGCCGCGGCGGCCTCCGCGGCGGCCTGGGCGGAGTCGGGGTCGGTGACGTCACAGCGCACGGCGTGCCCGCCGATCTCCTCGGCCAGTGCGGCCGCGCGGTCCTCGGCCAGGTCGGCGATGGTCACCCGGGCGCCCTCGGCGGCGAGTCGCCGCGCGGTCGCCTCGCCGAGTCCTGAGGCGCCGCCGAAGACGATCGCTCCCGCTCCCTGAATCTGCACGTGCTCGAACTCCCTGCTGTGTCGGTGTGTGGGTGGGGTGAAGGTGGTCGGTGCCGACGCGGGTCAGGCGCGAGCCAGGTGGCGGGCGATGACCATCCGCTGAATCTGGTTCGTGCCCTCGAAGATCTGCATGATCTTCGCCTCGCGCATCATCCGCTCGACCGGGAAGTCCTCGGTGTAGCCGGCCCCGCCGAAGACCTGCACGGCGTCGGTCGTCACCTTCATCGCTGTGTCGGTGCAGACGAGCTTGGCGATCGAGGCCTGGCGGCTGTAGGGCAGCCCGGCGTCGCGCCGGCGCGCCGCCTCGAGCATCACCGCGCGCGAGGACTCGACCCCGGCGGCCATGTCGGCCAGCAGGAAGCCGAGGCCCTGGTGATCGATGATCGCCCGGCCGAAGGTCTGGCGCTCCTTGGCGTAGGCCACCGCGGCGCCCAAGGCGGCCTGGGCGAGACCCACGGCACAGGCAGCGATGCCCAGCCGTCCCGAGTCGAGCGCGGAGAGGGCGATGGAGAGGCCGTCCCCCTCGCGGCCGATGAGCCGGTCGGCCTCCAGGGCGACGTCGTCGTAGGCAAGCGTGCGCGTGGGGGAGGCGGTCATGCCCATCTTGCGCTCGAGCGCCTGGGGCTCGAGCCCGGGGGCCTGGCCGGGGGAGAGGAAGCAGGAGATCCCGCCCGGTCCCTCCCCGGTGCGGGCAAACAGCGTGTAGAAGTCCGCCTCTCCGCCGTTGGTCACCCACGCCTTCTGGCCGCTCACGCGGTAGACCGCACCGTCGTCGCTGCGGACCGCCCGGGCCCGCATGGCCGCGGGGTCCGAGCCGGCGTCGGCCTCGGAGAGGCAGTAGCCGCCGAGCAGGCGGCCGCTGAGCATGTCGCCCAACCAGCGCTCCTTCTGCTCCGGGGTGCCGAAGGTGTGCAGCGCGTAGCAGGACATGACGTGGACCGACAGGCCGACGGCGACGCTCGACCATGCCGCCCCGACCTCCTCCAGCGCCTGGAGGTACACCTCGTAGGGGAGGTTGAAGCCGCCGTATTCCTCGGGGTAGGGCATGGCCAGCAGTCCCAGCTCGCCCATCTGCGTGAAGACTTCACGCGGGAAGCGGTGCTCGGCCTCGGCCTGGGCGGCCCGGGGAGCGAGCTCCCGTCGCGCGAAGTCGGAGGCCATCTCGACGACGGCCGTCGCCTCGTCGCTGGACAGAAGACGTTGAACACCCATACGCGTGACAGTACCAGAGTACGTACTGCGGTACGTCTCGCAGTAGACTCCAGGGGCGACCGTCGTCCGGGCGCCCCCGTCTGATGCTCTCCACCCGACCTCCGCGCCAGCGTGAGCTGCTCGACCAGCTCGTGGCCCTGTTCCTCGCCGAGGGCTTTCGCCACTTCACTCTGGCCGAGCTTGCCGACCGGCTGCGCTGCTCCAAGAGCACGCTGTACGCCTTCGGGGAGTCCAAGGAGCAGGTGACGGTGTCCGTGGTCATCGAGTTCTTCCGCCGCGCGACCGTGGCCGTCGAGCAGGCCACCGCGGCCGGCGCCGACCCGCCGGCCCGCCTGGTCGCCTACCTGCGCGCGGTCGCGCGGGCGCTGCGGCCCGCCTCGGCGGCGTTCATGGCCGACCTGAGCGAAAGCACACCGACTGCGGCGGTCTACGCCCACAACACCGAGGCGGCGGCCGGGCGCGTGCGAGCCCTGGTGGAGGAGGGGATCGCCGCGGGCAGCTTCCGGTCCGTCCATGGGGCCTTCGTCGCCGAAGTCGTCGCGGCGACCATGCGCCGGATCCAGACCGGCGAGCTTGTCGCGGCCACCGGCCTGCACGACGCCGACGCCTACGACGCTCTCGCCGACCTGATCCTCAACGGCGTGCGCAGCTGAGCCTCACCGGCGGGCGCACCGGCGGGCGCACCGGAGGGCGCACCGGAGGGCGCACCGGAGGAGCATCGGCCCGCGAAGCTGCGCCACAGCCGGCTGCACCCCGGCGCCGGCGTGCTCTTATCGAGTCCTCAAGGAGTCGACCTAGCCTCCGTCGAGACGATGAGTTCGCCGAAGCATCTGTGGTCCGGTGACTGGGAGCGCGAATCGGACGCGCGCACCGTTCCCCCTGGTGAGCTGACGCCCGACCCCGGTACGCACCTGGCCGGCCCGGCGCCGGTACGGGCCGAGCCGCTCCCACCTCGCGTCCGTTCGCGCCGCCGCCTGCCCCGGCGTCTCAGTCTCGGCCTGGCCGGCCTCTGCATCCTGATCGTCGCCGCAGTCGGTGTGGCACTGGGCACCGGCGGTGCCTCACCGGGTCGCTCACATCGCGCCGCGGGGCTTCTGCCGGCCCCACAGTCTCCGCTGACGCCCTCCCCGGCCAGCCCGGCCGCACCGCCGGCCAGCACGGCGGCGGCGCCCACCCAGACCGTCCCGGTGCGGCTCGGCCCCGCCTACACGTGGCTGGGCATGCAGATCTCCGAGACTCCGGCCGGTCTCACCGTCGCCACGGTGGCCATGAACAGCGCCGGCGACCTCGCGGGGGTGAATCCTGGTGACGTCATCGAGGCGGTGAACGGCCGGACCGTCGCCTCGCCGGGCACTCTGCGGTCGATCACCGCCGCGCTGCCGCTGGGGCATCCCGTCTCCCTCACGGTGAATCGCGGCTCGACGTCGGTGCAGCTCAGCGCCCGTCTCAGCGACCGTCCCGTCCGTCAGCGGTGAGCTTCGGTGCACCGCTGGTCCTGCTGGGCCTGCTCGTGCTCCTCCCGCTCGCCGGGTGGCGCCTGCGCACGCAGCGTTGCGCCGCCCGCGCCGCGGCGGCCTTTGTCAGCGCTCCGCTGCGCCCCTCGGTCGCGCCGCGACTCCCCGGGCTGCGCCGTCTCATTCCCCCGGCCCTGGTGGCCCTCGCCCTCACCCTGTTCATCCTCGCCGCGGCCCGGCCGCGCATCCCCGTCACCGTGCCCGTGCGGGCGGCCAGCGTGATGCTCGTCAACGACGTGTCGGACTCGATGGTCGCCACCGACGTGCGACCCTCGCGTCTGGACGCTGCCCAACGGGCGGCGATCGCCTTCACCCGTCACGCCGTCGACACCATCGGGGTCGGCTCGGTGAAGTTTGCCCGCCGGCCGACGCTGCTGCAGTCCCCCAGCACCGACCACCGCCTTGCTCGCCAAGCCATCGCCACGCTCACCCCCGGCGGGGGCGGGACCGCCATCGGTGAGGCGATCGAGACGGCCCTGGGGGCCATCGCCGCAGCGCCGAAGATCGACGGGCACCGGCCGCCCGGGGCGATCGTGCTGCTGTCGGACGGCAGCTCCAACGTGGGGGTCTCGCCGCTGTTGGCCGCGGCGGCCGCGAGGAAGGCCCACGTGCGCATCGACACGATTGCCATCGGCACCGCCTCGGGCACCATCGAGGGTGTCGAGCACGGCCGCCGCACAACGATCCCCGTCCCCGTCTCGCCCACGCAGCTGCGGGCGATCGCCACCGCGTCCGGCGGGACGTTCTTCGCCGCCCCGAGCCAGGCGCGGGCAGGGGCCATCTACGCCCACCTGGCCCGTGAGCTCGGCCACCGGCGTGACCTGCGCGGTCTCATCGGCTGGGGCATCGCCGCCGGCCTGCTCGCCCTCCTGCTCGGGGTGGGGCTGTCCCTCTTCTGGTTCGGAACCCTGGCATGAACGACACGGAGGACCCATGAGCGACACCGATGCGGGCGCGCGCCAGGAGGCGCGCGCGGCCCTGCAGGAGGCCCTGAACGAGATCAAACGCGTGATCGTCGGTCAGGACGCGATGCTCGAGCGCGTGCTCGTGAGCCTGCTCGCGGGCGGCCACGTCCTGCTCGAGGGGGTGCCCGGCCTGGCCAAGACGCTGACGATCAAGACACTCGCTTCCGTGCTCGGCGGCTCCTACGGACGCATCCAGTTCACCCCCGACCTCGTCCCCGCCGACCTGCTCGGCACCCGGGTCTGGCGGCCCGACACCGCCCGCTTCGACACGGAGCTCGGCCCGGTCTTTCACAACTTCCTGCTCGCCGACGAGATCAACCGTGCGCCCGCCAAGGTCCAGTCGGCGCTGCTGGAGGTGATGCAGGAGGAGCAGGTGACCATCGGTGGCCAGACCTTTCGCGTGCCCCTGCCCTTCATCGTCATGGCGACCCAGAACCCGATCGAGTCCGAGGGGACCTATCCGCTGCCCGAGGCCCAGGTCGACCGCTTCCTCATGAAGATCATCGTCGGCTACCCGACCCTGGGCGAGGAGGCCGCCGTGGTCGGGCGCAGCCTCGCCCCGCCGGTGCAGGTACGCGAGTGCCTCTCCCTCGCTGAGCTCGAGCGCCATGCCCGGACGGTCTCCCAGATCGCCGCCGACCGCGACGTCATCGGATATGCGGTCGCCCTCGCCGACGCGACGCGCCATCCGGGGAACTACTCCCTCTCCGAGCTCGACCCGCTCATCGAGTTCGGAGCCAGCCCGCGCGGGCCGATCGGCCTCGTCCAGGCCGCCCGCGCGCTGGCCCTCCTGCGGGGGCGCAACCACGTCGAGATCCAGGACGTGCGCGATCTCGCCCCCGACGTGCTGCGCCACCGCATCGTGCTCTCCTATGACGCGCTCTCCGACGGTGTCGGAGTCGAGGAGCTGCTCGAGCGGATCATCTCCGCCGTGCCGGCCCCCGGCAACCGGCGGCTCATCCGAGGGCAGCCCGCCCGGGCGGCGGGCGGTACGGGCGCCGCCTTCCTCTCCGGCGGCGAGGATCTCGAGTCGGCCTGAGCATGGCCTCGGGTCGTGACATGGTCCTCTCGGTCCCGGCCGCCCGTCAGGGCCCCGGACCGATGCCTGCCGCGCTCGTCGACGCCCTGGCCCCCGCGTTGTCCCGGCTCATCAGTCGCACCCTCCCGGGCGTGAGCCGGTCCAGCGGCGTCGGGCAGGGCACCGAGCTGGCCCAACTGCGGCCCTATGAGACCGGCGACGACGTGCGCCACCTCGACGCGTCCGCCTCGGCCCGCACCGGCGTCATGCACGTGCGCCTCAACGTCCCCGAGCGTGCCCTCACCACCTGGATCGTGCTCGACCTCTCCCCGTCCATGGCCTTCGGTACCGCTGGTCGGCTCAAGGCCGACGTCGCAGAGGGAGTCGGGCTCGTTTTCGGTCGCCTCGGGGTCCGCTCAGCCGGGTCACTCGGCGTGATCGCCTTCGGTGCCGGGCCTGTGGGGCCCGGCACCCCGGCCCCGGCGACTGAGCCCGCCGCCGGTCCGCCGGCCTCGCAGCTTGCCGTCGGCGCGCCGGCGTTGTACCCGCCCGCTCCCTCGGATCCGTCTCGCGCTTCCGTTGTCGCCGCGGATCCGTTGCTGCGCGTGCTCGCCCCGCGGGGCGCCAAGCCGGGCCTCGCCGCCCTCGGTCGCTTGCTCGGGGAGGGCGTCAACCCCGACGGGCAGCACGCGCCGGGCGCTCTCGCTGCCGCCCTCATCCGGCTGGGCCGTCTGGCCGGCCAACCCGGGCTGGTGGTGATCTTGTCGGACTTTCGCGGCCAGCGGGGTTGGGAAGGTCCCCTGGGCGGCCTCGCTCTGCGCCACTCGGTGATCGCGGTGGAGATCTCGGACCCGCGCGAGCGCGAGCTTCCCGCGGTCGGGCGCCTTGCCCTGGTGGATCCCGAGAGCGGCCGCCTCATCCAAGTCGACACCTCCAACCGCCGGCTGCGCGAGCGCTTCGCGGCCATCGAGACCCAGCGCCGTGAGCTGGTCCACCGCGAACTGCGGCGCCTCCGCGTCCACCACGTGAGCCTGTCCACCGACGGCCCCTGGCTGCGTGATCTCGGGCGAGGGCTGGGATGAGCTTCGCGTCCCCATGGTGGCTGCTCGGTCTGGGGATCATCCCCGTGCTGCTCGTCGGCGCGTGGCTGGCGCGGCGTCGCGCCCGCCGCTTCGCCCTGCGCTTCACCGCCGTGGACTCGCTCGGGCTGGCGCTCGCCCAGGTCGGCCCGGCGCGTTGGCGCGGCCGGCTCGTGCCGCTGCTCCTGGTGCTCGGTCTGGCCAGCGGCGGCGTCGCCCTGGCCCGTCCGCAGATGCCCCACCGCGTGCCCTACGGGCGCGCGTCGGTCGTGCTCGTGCTCGACCATTCCGGGTCGATGGCCGCCGATGATGTTGCGCCGACGCGGATCGCCGCGGCGATCGGCGCCGCCAACACGTTCATCGACGAGATCCCGGCGAATGTCGCCATTGGGTTCGTCGGCTTCGGCACGACTCCGGATGCGGTGCAGCAGCCGGTCGCCGACCACGCCTCAGCGCGGCGCCTGCTCGACGCCCAGACCGCCGGTGGCGGAACGGACACCGGGCCCGCCCTGGCGCTCGCCCTACAGCTCCTCGACGCCCGTTCCGCGCATCATCCGCCGTCCGCCATCGTGCTGCTCTCCGACGGGGCGGCCAATGAGGGCGTTGACCCCGTCGCGGTGGCCGCTCAGGCTCGCGCGGCGCACATTCCGATTGACACCGTGGCGCTGGGTACCCCAAACGGCACCCTCACCGTGAGCCCGTTCGCGCCGCCGGTGCCCGTGCCTCCCGACCCTCAGCTCATGGCGCAGATCGCCCACACGTCGGGCGGGCGGACCTTCGACGCACGGACCGCGGATCAGCTGTCTTCGATTTATCGCTCGCTCGGCGCGAAGCTTGGCAGCGCCGAGCGCGAGCGCGACCTCACGCTCTGGCCGCTGGCCCTGGCGGCGGCCCTGCTCCTCGGTGGGCTCGCCCTGCTCGCTCCGGCGAGCGTGCCGCCGGTACGTGTTCGGTCAGCCAGTGGCGGCTGAGCGGGCCCGCCGTCACCCCGTGGACGAGCACCGACACGCTCACGCAAACGAGGGTCGTCCAGACAACCCGGCTCGTGAGGGCGGGGCTGAGCTGGTGAGAGGAGACGACGACCGTCGCGTAGTACACCGCCGCGACCCCTCGGACACCGAAGAACCCGAGAAAGAGCCGGCCGCGGGACCCGAGCGGGCCACCCAGGCAGACGAGCCAGACGAGCGCCGGGCGCAGCACGACGATCACCAACGGAGCCAGTAGCCAGCCGCTCACCCCGGGTTGACCGAGGCCGCTGAGGGTGAGGCTGGCTCCGAGCAGCAGGAGGATGGCCATCTCGAACAGGCGGCCGGTGAGCTCTGAGCCGTGATGAAAGCGCTCGTTGAGCTGGTGGCCCCGGTCCCGCCGTGTGAAGGTGATGCCCGCCAGGAAGACGGCAAGCAGCCCGTAGGTGCCGATACTCTGCGCCGCCGCGTAGATGATCACCGCCCAGGCGGGCGCAAGGAAGCCGTCCAGGCCGGGGCTGAGCAGGCCTCGCGCCCGCGCCCGCTCGGTCACCTCGGCGGCGAGGAACCCGAGACCGATCCCGACGATGAGCGCAACGCCCACGCCGTAGAGCAGGTCCAGGAGCACCCAGCGCCCCAGCCAGCCCGTCCCGCCCCGGCCGGCGACGAAGAGGCCGAGCAGCACGAACGGTGAAGCCAGACCGTCGTTGGCTGCTGCCTCGGTATGGAGGGAGAAGCGTGGCTCTCCCCGCAGCTCGGACCCGGGCGGCCCCAGGCCAAGGTCACCGGCGAGCACTGGATCGGTGGGGGCGAGCACCGCTCCGAGCAGCACGGCGGCGCCAACGGGAAGGCCCATGGCGACCATGCCGTAGGCGGCGATGGCGAGGATCGTGAGTGGCATGACGACCACGAGGAGAAGCACAACCAGGCTCCTGGAGTAACGCCGTACGCGATGCTCGACGGACAGGCCCGCTCCGAAGACGGCGACGACGAGAGCTACCTCGGTAATCCGCTGGAAGACGACGTGGTCACCCAGTGGGTCCAGCTGCACGACCCCCGCCACGTGTAACCCGACAGACGCGAGCACCCCGAGGAGCAGGTAGAAGACCGTCGCTGAGTAGGGCCGCTGGCCCTGGCGGGTGAGCGCGACGACCCCAACGAGGACGACGAGCCCGACAAACGCCATACCGGCCGCGTACAGCGCGTCGCCGTGGAGGCCCGGCGCGCTCAGCGCAAAAAGGAAGGGGAGGGTGAGAGACATCGGAGCGGGGCCGCTGCGGACAGGTAGAAGCATCCGCCGACCAGTCTTCCCGGCACACCCAGGTCAACCCTATCGGCCCGGACGGTCTCGCGGGCGGTCGGTCCCGGTGGGGGATGGTCCCAGTGGGGATCGGTCCGCGTGGGAGGTCGGTCCCGGTGGGGGATGCGGAACGTCAGGCCGCCACACCCCGGTCCGTCAGCTCGCTGCGGCGGGTGGGACGAATCCGCGCGGCCGCCACGTGGGCGGAACCCGCTGCGTGGCCGTGTCCTGTCACCTCCCCGGAACCCGGCACCTCCCCGGAACCCGGCGCGTCGCCGGAACCCGGCGCGTCGCCGCAACCCGCCGCGTCGCCCCGGCCAGCCGGGGCTCACCGACCCGCAAGCTGTTGATTTTCCCTCTCTTTCCGGAGCGCTGAACCTGCAACGGGTGAGTAAAGAAGCAAACCGGCGGATCACGGCTCTGTCTCGGATTCGTGTCGGTCCCGGCAGGCGTGAGCATTCAGAAACACTTTTGAGCGCCCGGTGATGCGAATGATCCAGACCCGTTGGTGCTTCAGCGGTGTGTCCGGAGAGGGACGAACTGCAGCGTGCTGGTCGATCTGGCCCAGCCTCCCCGAGCCAGCCTCCCCGAGCCAGCGGAGCGGACGGTGAGCCCAGGCCGGGCGCTGCCCCTCAGGGCAGATAGCTCTGCTGCCGTAGAGGAGGCGCCCCATGAGGATCCGCGGACTCGAGGAACGGGCCGGCAGGCGGACCCATCCGCGTCGCGATGAGCGGACATCGAGGTCGGGGGACCCCACAGGTCCCCCGACACATCCAGGCGGGACAATGGGGCTCGGCTTCACCCTGGCCCGCCGTGGACACCATCGACCCGGAGAACATCACCGCAGCGCAGCTCGAGATCCGCACCCTCGGGCCCTCGACCCATCGCTCGCCGCTCCTGGGCGCCCACCGACGCCGCCCGAGTTCGTTGCACTGGGTCGACCGTGAGGATCGTGTTCTCTTCGACGACACGCTCGGCATCAGCCTTGGGCGGGGGATGACGCTGGGTGACCTGCCCACGCTTGAGCCCGGTGGGCCGCGCAACCACCTCTTCTTCGATCCCGCGCGCGTCGGGGTGGGAATCGTCACCTGCGGGGGGCTGTGTCCCGGCATCAACGACGTCGTGCGCGGACTCGTCATCGCCTTATGCGAGGGGTACGGGGTCAAGACGGTGCTCGGCTTCCGCAACGGATACCGCGGACTTGTCCCGCCTGACAGCGAGGAGCCGATCCTCCTCACGCCTGAGGCGGTGCGGGGCATCGATGGTCAGGGCGGCTCCGTCCTCGGCACCTCCCGGGGGGCCCAGGATCCCGGGGCGATGGTCGACAGCTTGGTCCGGCACGGGCTGGAGATCCTCTTCGTGATCGGCGGTGACGGGAGCCTGCGGGGCGCTGCGGCCATCGCTGAGGAGGCGCGTCGACGCGGACTGGCGCTCTCCGTCGTCGGGGTGCCCAAGACGATCGACAACGACATCCCCTTTATCGACGAAAGCTTCGGCTTCCAGACCGCGTTCGCGCGGGCCGCGGAGTCCATCCGGGCCGCGCACGTCGAGGCCGAGAGTCACCACAACGGAGTCGGGCTGGTGAAGCTCATGGGCCGCCACTCGGGCTTTATCGCCTGTTACGCCTCCCTCGCCTTCCACGACGTCGACGTCGTCCTCATTCCCGAGGTGCCCTTCAGCCTCGAGGGGCCCGGGGGGCTCATGGAGTACATCCACCGCCGCGTGGACGCTCAGGGACACTGCCTCGTCGTCCTCGCCGAGGGAGCCGGCCAAGAGTTGATGCCCGCCCACGGGACCGACGCCTCCGGCAACGCGAAGCTCGCCGATATTGGCGCATACCTCCGGGAGCGCATCATCGCCAGCTTTGCCAACTATCGGCGCGAGCTTAATCTGCGCTTTGTCGACCCCGGCTACGCCATCCGCAGCGTTCCGGCGAACGCGGCCGACGGTGTGTACTGCACGCGGCTGGCCTACACGGCGGTGCACGCCGCCCTGTCAGGACGCACCGAGATGATCGCCGGGCGCTGGCACGGTCGCTTTGTCCACCTGCCGATGTCGTTGGTCACCTCGGGCCGACATCTGGTCGACCCCGACGGGGATCTCTGGCTGGCCGTGCTCGAGGCGACCGGACAGCCGCCGCGGTTCCGCTCCGGCGTGAGCCTCGACTTCTGACCCCGGCAGGAGCGGGAATCAGCCGGCGGCTGAGGACGGCGGCCGACCGCGGGCCTTGGCCGCATACATCTCGGAGTCGGCCCGGCGCATGAGTGAGCGCACGTCATCCCCGGGCTCGGCCTGAGCCGCGCCGATGCTGAGCGAGAAGGGCGGATCGAAACCGACCGGAGCGCTGGCCATCTTCTGCAGCAGGGCGGTGGCGCTCTCTCGCGTCGCCCGCAGAAGGACGGCGAATTCATCCCCGCCGATCCTTCCCACGACGGCCTCCGGGCCGAGCAGGTCCGTGAGCCGGGCGGCGATCCAGCGCAGCGCGGCGTCACCGCGACCGTGGCCGCGGGTGTCGTTGATCACCTTGAAGTCGTCGATGTCGATGAGGGCGACGACCACGTCGGCACCGTCGGCCTCACGCTCCTGCAGTGCCTGGGCGAGCAGACTGTCAAAGGCGGCGCGCGAGCTCGCGCCCGTGAGGCTGTCCTCGGTTGCCTGGCGGCCGAGCTCCTGGGCGACCTGCATTAGCTCCAGGTGCGCGCGGACGAGCTCGGCGATGTCCTCGAGGTTCTGGATCTGCTCGGGGGTGAGCTGATGGGCGACCGTGTCAAAGGCGCACAACGTCCCCACGGTCGTGTGACCGCTGATCTGCAGCGGCAGCGACGCGTAGAAGCGCACAGGCAGGTCGCCTTGCACGAACGAGGAGTAGGCAAAACGCCGCTCGTGGCTGGCGTCCGCGGTGATAATCGCCTCGCCGGATTCGACCACGAGCCGGCACATCGCGTCCTCCGCGGGGTGGTCGACCAGGGGGGCGTTCACCGCGGCGATCCGGCGCTGGAAGCGGTCGTCGTAGATGTGAATGGCCGCGGAGGAGGCGCCGGTCACCGACTGGGCCAGGCGCACCATCGAGGCGAGCACCGGGTCACCGATGCGGTCGAGGATACCCAGGCGGGTGACCGCGTACAGGCGGCGCCGACGCGCGAAATCGCGCAGGTCCGTCCAGGCCTCGGCGGCGCTGTCCTGTGTCCCGGTTCCAGCCATGAGAATCTTGCCTTTATATCGACCGGCCGCGCCAGAACCGGAGTAACTTACCGCAGCGCTGCATGGCTACCGTGTGAGGACACGATCACGCCAGGGTCCTCGCCGACCCGGGCTCAAGGGAGATGACCCATGCGAGCAGTGCGCCTGAATGAGTACGGCGGCCGCGATGTCCTCCACGTCATCGAGGTGGAACGGCCCGAGCCAGCGCCCGGTCACGTTGTCGTCCACGTGGTCGCTGCGGGTATCAATCCCGGCGAGGCGGCGATTCGTGAGGGCCGGTTGCACGAGCAGTTCCCGGCCCAGTTCCCCTCCGGCCAGGGCAGCGACCTCGCGGGCGTGGTGAGCGCGGTGGGTGAGGGCGTCACCGACCTCAGCGTCGGTGACGAGGTGCTCGGTTACTCCTGGGGACGCTCGAGCCAGGCCGAGTACGTGTCGGTGCCCGCTCACCAGCTCGTCCCCAAGCCCGCCGCGTTGGGCTGGCTCGAGGCCGGCGCCCTATACATGCCTGCGGCCACGGGAACGGGGGCGGTCGAGGCCGTCGCGCCCCGGCCGGGGGAGACCGTCGTCGTCTCCGCCGCAGCGGGTGGGGTGGGGGTCGTGGTCACCCAGTTGCTGTTGCTGGCCGGCGTGCGGGTTCTCGCCATCGCCTCGGCGGCGAACCACGACTGGTTGCGTGAGCGGGGTGCCGAGCCGGTCGCCTATGGGGACGGTCTGGCCGACGCCGTCCGGGCGCTGGCTCCTGACGGCGTAGACGCGCTCATCGACCTCTACGGCCCCGAGTATGTCGACCTCGGCCTTGAGCTCGGGGTGGACCCGGACCGGATCGAGTCGATCATCGCCTTCGCGCGGGCGGCGGAGATCGGCGGTCACACGGCCGGGAGCGTCGACGGCTCGCGGCCCGAGGTGCTCGCCCACGTCGCCGGCCTCGTTGCCTGCGGGGAGTTGGTGCTGCCGATCGCCGCGACCTTTCCCCTGGAGGAGGTGCGCGAGGCCTACGCACAACTCGAGCAGCGCCACACGCGGGGGCGGATCGTCCTGGTCATCGACCCCGAGCGTGCCGGCGGCTGACGGCGGGCGGGTCCGGGCACTGACAGCTCGTGCCCGCCCCAAGGCGGGCACAATGGCCCGCGGGACCCAGGTGAGACAAGGGTCGGGCACGCGTGAACGATGAGATGAGCCAGGGACATCCGGGACCGGGTTCCGTGGAGCTGATGCAGGCGCTGGCCCGCAGCGGCGAGATCGGCGAGGCGCTCGCCGCGGTGGACTGGGCGGCGACGCCGCTGGGGCCACCCGCGGGTTGGGACCGCAGCCTTCAGACGATGGTGCGCGTGCTCGTGAGCTCGCGCTTCTCCATGTGGATGGCCTGGGGTCCGGAGCTGAGCTTCTTCTGCAACGACGCCTACCGCCGCGACACGCTCGCGGAGAAGTATCCCTGGGCTCTGGGACGGCCCGCCCGGGAGGTGTGGGCGGAGATCTGGAGCGACATCGGGCCGCGGATCGAGCGCGTGCTCCGCACCGGGGAGGCGACCTGGGATGAGTCTCTGCTGCTCTTCGTGCAGCGCAGCGGGTACGTCGAGGAGACCTATCACACGTTCTCCTACAGTCCCCTGCCCGACGACCGGGGTGACATCGCCGGCATGCTCTGCGTCGTCACCGAGGACACCCAGCGGGTCATCGGGGAACGGCGGATGCGGACGTTGCGCGACCTCGGGGCGGTCGAGGCCGTCGGCCAGGACGAGGTCGGCCTCCTGCGCGCGGCGACCACCGCCCTGGGCGGCTCAGACCGCTCCCTGCCCTTCACGGCCGTTTACCTGTTCGACGGTGACGGTGTCGCCCACCTCGCCTCCACGAGCCGCCTCACCCCGGGAGGGCCCGCGGCGCCGCTGCGCATCGAGCCGGGTGATCCCACCACCCTCTGGCCGGTCGACCTGGCCCGGGCCGGTGAGACGGTGATCGTCGAGGATCTCGACCGCCGCGGCATCGACCTGCCCACCGGCGCCTGGAAGGAGCCGCCTCACACCGCGATCGTCGCGCCGCTGCCCGCCCAGATCGCCGGGGCGCCGCCGGTCGGGATGCTCGTGATCGGGGCCAACCGCTACCGGCCGCTGGACGCCAGCTACCACTCGTTCATCGACCTGCTCGCCGCCCAGCTGGCTGCGGGCGTGGCCGGGGCCCGGTCGTTCGAGGCCGAACGCCGCCGGGCCGAGGAGCTCGCCCGCCTCGACGAAGCCAAGACGACCTTCTTCACCAACGTCTCCCACGAGCTGCGCACCCCGCTCACGTTGCTCCTCGCCCCCGCCGAGGACATGCTCGCCACCGCCACCGCGCGTCCGCCTGCGGACGCCGGGCGCCTGGAGCTGATCGTCCGGAATGGGCAGCGGCTGCTCAAGCTCGTCAATACCCTGCTGGACTTCTCGCGTCTGCAGAGCGGCCGCAACGAGGCCGTCTTCGAGCCGGTTGACCTCGCCCCGTACACCGGCGAGCTGGTGAGCATGTTCGAGAGCGCGATGGACCAGGCCGGGCTCGCGCTGATCATCGAGCTCGAGCCGCTTGCGCGGCCGGTGTGGATCGACCGTGAGATGTGGGCCAAGATCGTCCTCAACCTCGTCTCCAACGCGTTGAAGTTCACCATCGCCGGGTCGGTCACCGTGCGGGTGCGCGCGTTGGACGAGACGACGGTGCGCCTGGAGGTCCAGGACACCGGTATCGGCATCTCCGCGGCGGACCAGGCGCGGCTGTTCGAGCGCTTCCACCGGGTGTCCGGCTCCGCGGCGCGGACCTACGAGGGCACGGGCATCGGGCTCGCGCTGGTCGCCGAGCTCGCCGAGCTCCACGGTGGCCGCACGACCGTCGACAGCGAGCCCGATGTGGGCAGCCTCTTCGGGGTCGAGCTGCCGTTCGGTCCCCAGCAGCTGCCTCCGGGCCAGCTCGCGCCCGAGGGAATCGGTGACGGCGACGGGGACGCCGAACGGACGGCAAGCGCATTCCTCGCGGAGATGACGACCTGGCTGCCCGATCTCGAGGAGGTCCTGCCCGGACCGACCGGACCGACCGGACCGGCTGCCGGGGCCGGCGCGGTTCCGGCTAGCCCCAGAGCGGCGCCCGCGGGTGGTGGGGGTTCCGTAAATGAGCGTCCGCGGGTTCTGATCGTCGACGACAACGCCGACATGCGCCGGTACGTCACCAGTCTGCTGGAGCCGATCTACCGCGTCGAGCAGGCCGCGGACGGGGCCGCGGGGGTCGAGGCCGCCCTGGCCAACCCCCCGGATCTGATCCTCACCGACGTGACGATGCCGCGCCTGGACGGCTTCGGCCTGCTGGCCGCCCTGCGGGGTGAACCGCGCACGATGCACGTGCCTGTGGTGATGCTGTCGGCTCGCGCCGGGGAGGAGGGCATGGTCGAGGGTCTGGAGGCGGGAGCCGACGACTACCTGATCAAGCCCTTCACCGCCCGCGAACTCATCGCTCGGGTCGCCTCGAACCTCGAGCTCGATCGCGTTCGGCGGGTGCGCGACCAGCTCCGGCGCGGACGGGAGATCCAGGACCAGGCCGAACGGCTGGCCCGGGTCGGCTCCTGGGAGATCGACCTGGAGACCAAGACCGTGCGGGGCTCGACCCAGTTCCAGGCGATGGTCGGTCGCGACGTCGCGGCGCTGGCCACCATGGACTACCGCGACGCGATCACCGAGGTGATCGACGAGCGGGACCGCGAGCAGGTGAGCGCGAGCATCCTGGCGGCGCTCAGCAGTCATGAGCCCTTTGAGTACGAAACGCGCCTGGCCGGCCAGCCCGACCGCTGGATGCTCGTGCGCGGGGAGTTCGTCGCCGGTGCGGCTGGCGGGCCCGGCGTACTGCGCGGGTTCATGCAGGACGTCACCCAGCAGCGGGCGGCCGAGCAGGCGATCGCCGTCGCCGCCGCTGCGCGGGAAGCCGCCGAGCGTGAGCACGCCATCGCCGACGAGCTCCAGCGCAGCCTGCTGCCCGGAGACGACCTCTCCAACAGCCGCCTGGACGTCGCCGGCTTCTACCGCGCGGGGGTCGAGGGCACCCGGGCGGGCGGGGACTTCTACGACGTCATCGACCTGGGCGCGACCCGCTCGGCCATCGTCGTCGGCGATGTGAGCGGACGCGGGGTGCGCGCCGCCTCGCTCATGGGTCAGCTGCGCGCGGCCATCCACGCCCACGCGCGCCTCGACCTGCCTCCCGCAGACGTGCTCGAACAGCTCGACCTGCTCGTTCGCGAGCTCGGCCACGGCAGCCTCGTCACATGCATCTACGGCATCCATGACCACTCCGAGGACTCCTTCGTCTACGCAAGTGCCGGTCACCTGCCGATCATCCTGTGTGATGCCGGAGCTTTCAGCGCCCGCCGTCTTCACGGCCCCACCGGACCGCCCCTGGGGGCAGGGGATGCCCAGTACGGGGAGGAGCTCGCCAGGTTCGTCCCCGGGACGACGCTCGTCCTCTACACCGACGGGCTGGTTGAGCGTCGCCGCGAGTCCCTGGACACGAACATCGACCGCGTGGTGGCGACGGTGAGCGCCTACGAGGGTCCCCTGGAGCGGCTGCCCGAGGCGCTCGTGACCGCGCTAGGGGCCCAACGGATCGAGGATGACGTAGCGATCCTCGCGGTCCGCTCCGTCGGGGCAGCGCACGAACGCTCGATCGAGCACGACGTTGGGTCGTTCCCCACCGAGGTCCGCCGCGCCCGCCGTTTCACCGCGCTCACGCTCGAGGACTGGGGCATCCCCAACCGCGTCATTCAGGACGCGGTGACCGTCGTCTCGGAGCTGGCCACCAACGCCATCACCTACGGCCGGCCCCCGATCCGCCTCCGGCTGCGGGCGAGCGTGAGTGAGCTGGTCATCGAGATGGATGACGCGCTGGCTGCCCTGCCCAGGAAGACGACAGCGGACGTCACCCAGGTTCACGGCCGCGGACTGCGCATCGTCTCCCAGCTCTCGGAACGCTGGAACGCCCGAGCCACCGGGTCGGGCAAGACGGTCTGGTGCTCCCTGACGCTGCCATCCGCCCCGGGGGAGGCCGCCGAGGGGCGCCGCTGACCGGCCGTCGGCCGCCCGCTGGCGGACCGCCTCAACGCGTCGGCCAGAAGAGCTGCTCGCCGTCGACGAGCTCGAGCAGGCGTCGTACCTGCTCACGCAGGTCACGGCCCACCTCGAAGTCGCGCCCATCCTCACGGGCCTCGCGGACCGCCTCGGTGATGCAGGCCAGGCCGCTGGAGTCGATGAAGTCCAGCCGGCTGAGGTCGAGCCTGACCGGCGCGGTCTCGCGGCGCAGCTCCTGGAAGCGGGTCCGCAGGTTCTCGGTGACGGCGATGTCGAGGTCACCGCACAGCGCCAGCACCACCTCCCCCTCATCCCGGGTCTCGCGCAGCTCGAATCCTTCGTCAGTTGCGTCCATCAGCCTTCATCGCCATGCTCGACAGGAAGGACCGACCCGTAGACGGTGGCGGTCCCGACCCCATCTAGGGTATGGGAGACACCGCGATGATGCGAGTCGATGGGGGAGATCCGGTGTACTGGCCGGTCCGGGCGGGCGCTCCAGCCGGACGGCGGCGCTAGCGTGAGGGCGGTGACCTACTCGATCGTGGCCCGTGATCCCTCCTCCGGCGAGCTGGGCGTCGCCGTCCAGTCCCATTACTTCTCCGTCGGCCCCGTGGTGCCGTGGGCCCGTCCCGGTGTCGGCGCGGTGGCCACCCAGTCGATGGTGAACATCACCTTCGGACCGCGCGGACTCGACCTGATGGCGGCGGGCAAGAGCCCCCAGGCCGCCCTGGACGAGCTCCTCGCCGAGGACGAGGGGCGCGACTCCCGCCAGGTCGCGCTGATCGACGCCAAGGGCCGGGTGGCCGTCCACACGGGGGCCAGGTGCATCGTCCACGCCGGCCACGTCGTCGGAGATGCCGTCTCCTGCCAGGCGAACATCATGGTCACCCCCGAGATCTGGGGCGCAATGCTCGAGGCCTACGAGGCCGCCCGGGGGCAGGGCGCGACCATGGCCCGGCGCCTGCTGGCGGCAATGGACGCGGCCGAGGCGCTTGGGGGGGACGCGCGCGGGCGCCAGTCCGCGGCGCTGCTCGTCGTGCCCGCCGAGGGCGAGGCCTGGCAGAAGGTCGTGGAGCTCCGCGTCGAGGACCATCCCGACCCACTCCTCGAGATGGCCCGGCTGCTCTCCATCCAGGAGGCCTACGCGCTGGCTTCCCAGGCCGACGACGAGCTCGTGGAGGGCCGCCATGAGGCGGCCGGCCAGCTCTTCCAGGCGGCCCTCACGCTGCTGCCCGACTCCCACGAGCTGAAGTTCTGGTCGGGTGCGAGCCTCGCCCACGCCGGGGATCTCGAGGCCGGCACCCGGCTCGTGCGCGAGGCCATCGAGGCCCAGCCGGGCTGGCGTTGGCTGCTGCCGCAACTGAGCGACGAGCAGGTCCCCGGGGTCGAGGCGCTCGCCCGCAAACTGGGTCTCACCGCCCCGGAGTGACCGTCACCGACTGACCGCCCCGGAGTGACCGTCACAGACTGACCGCCCCGGAGTGACCGCCCGGGGCAGCGGTCGGATAGCCGCTGCTTAGTCGCAGCGTCCAGGCTGATGGTCTGAGGCCCCAGGCCTCGCTCCGTTCTCTCACCAGGAGGTTTCCCCATGCCGTTCTCCCGTACCGGAGCGTCGCTGCTCTCCGCGCTGGCTCTGGCCGGCGGCGGTGCCGGCGTCGCCCTCGCCGCGACGAGCGTCGGCGCCAGCGCCGCGACCACCACCACGGCCACGACGACGACCCCGACCACGTCGACGACCCCCGGCGCCGGCGGCCCGTCCGCCGCCCACACGGGCACCGCGACCATCAGCCGCACCGGCGCCAAGGGCGTCACGCACACCCGCTCGCTGAAGGTGCGCTGCTACGTGCACCGTGGCCACCTCATCGTCGGCGCCGGCGCCCTGCCGATGCGCCGGCCCGGTGACCGCGGCGCCATGGGTCGGCACCGGCCCGGCGGCTCCATGGGTCGGCACCAGCCCGGCGGCCACTCGGGCAAGTGGGCCCACCACAACGGTCGCGCCGTGCGGCTGATCGTCAACGGCACGAAGCCGGGCACGCACGCCGCCCGGCTGTTCATCCTGCGTCGCACCCCGACGCTCACCTCGCTGCGTCACCTGCGCGGCAGCGCCACGCTCACCGCCCAGGGCGGCACCTTCACCTGGAGCAAGACGCTCAGCGGCAAGAAGCACCCCGCGCTGAAGGGCCACACGGTCAAGGTGACCGAGAACTGGACCTGCACGGTCTGAGCCTCGGCGCCGTCCCGACACGACACGGGTCCCGCGGCCTAAGGTGAGGCCGTGGGACTCAGCGTGCTCATCGCCGAGGACGACGCCCGCCTGCGGGCGATGCTGCGTCGCGGACTCGGCTACGCCGGCTATGCGCTGCTCGAGGCTGAGGACGGGGAGACCGCCCTCAGCCTCGGCCTCGCGGCCCGGCCGGACCTGGTCATCCTCGACGTCGGCCTGCCTCGGATGGACGGACTGGCCGTGTGCCGCGCGCTGCGCGCCGACTCCGGCGTCCCCATCCTCATGCTCACCGCGCGCGGGGAGATCGCCGACCGCGTCACCGGTCTGCGCGAGGGCGCCGACGACTACCTCGTCAAGCCCTTCGCCTTCCAGGAGCTCGTCGCCCGCCTCGAGGCGCTCGCCCGCCGCCAGGGCCTCAGTGTCTCCGAGGTCCTCCGGGCCGGGGAGCTCGAGCTGCACGCCGACACCGGCGAGGTGCGGCGCGGCGGGCGGCTGATCGAGCTGCGACCGCGTGAACGCGAGCTGCTCGAGCTGCTCATGCGTCATCCCGGCCAGGTGCTCAGCCCCGGGGTCATCTGGCAGCGGCTGTGGGGGGCCGACCTCTCGGGCCAGTCCAACGCGCTCAACGTCGCTCTCAGCGGCCTGCGGCGCAAGCTCGGAGACCCGCCGCTGGTGGAGACGGTGCGGGGCGTCGGCTACCGCGTGGCCGCGCCGGCGCGGTGAGCCGTCGGATCGCCATCGCGGGGGTGCTCGCCGTGTGCGCGACCGCTCTGCTCGTGGGCGTGCTCGCCTACGTGCTGGTGGCCCGCGACGCCCGGAGCTTCGAGGATCGCCTCCTGCGCCAGACCGCCGCGCACCCACGCCTGCTGCTCGGTCCCGCCGCCTCTGACCACCAGCTGGCGGCGCTGCGCACCCCGTCGGGCGCGCTCCTGGGGGAGACCCAGGCCCTCACCGCGCTGGGCACCCTGCCGGTGCTGGCCCCGGGGTTCGCCACGGTGACCCTGCACGGCCGGTACCTGCGCGTGCTCACTCGCCGGCTCCCGGACGGCCAGCGCCTCAGCGTCGCCGTCTCGGACGCGCCCGCGCGGGCGAACCTGGCCCGGCTGCGCCGGGATGTGGCCATCGCCATGCTCGCCGCCGCCCTGGCCGTCTCGGTGCTGCTCATCTGGCTCACCCGCCGCGCGCTCGCCCCGGTCCGCCAGACCGCCGCGGTGGCCGAGACGATCGTCGCCACCGGCGCGCTCAACGCCCGCGTGCCCGAGCCGCGCGGGCGCGACGAGGTCGCCCAGCTCACGCGGTCGATCAACGCGATGCTCGACCACCTCGAGAGCTCCGACACGGCGCTGCGCCGCTTTATCGGCGACGCCTCCCATGAGCTGCGCTCGCCGCTCACCACGCTCACCGGCAACCTCGAGCTGCTGGCCCGCGGGGACATGGACGCCGCCGACTCCGCCGCCGCGCTGGCCGACGCCCGCGCCGAGGCCGCGCGCCTGGGCACGCTCGTCGAGACGCTACTGGGCCTGGCCCGGGCCGACACCGTCGCCCCCCAGGACCAGGTCGACCTGGCCGACCTGGTCGAGGCTCTCGCGCCCGGCCATGGGGCCGGGCTGGGGCCGGTGGAGGTCCTGGGGGACCGCGTCAGCCTGGAGGCGATGCTGCGCAACCTGCTCGACAACGCCGAGCGCTACGGCGGCGGGGGCGAGCTGGGCCTCAGCGCGGACGAGCACACCGCGACGCTCACCGTCCGCGACCACGGACCGGGCGTCGACTCGGCCGAGCGGGAGGCGATCTTCGCCCGCTTCCGCCGCGGCCGGGCGGGGGAGGGGCGCCCCGGCAGCGGGCTGGGGCTGGCCATCGTCGCCGCGACCGCCCGGGCCCACGGGGGCACAGTCCAGGTCCAGGACACGCCCGGGGGCGGGGCGACCTTCGTGGTCACCCTGCCGCGCGCGGACGTCTGACGCGTTCTCGGGCAACGGATGGGGC